>JBHIAO010000090.1:0-15304 GCA_046758565.1 Anaerolineae bacterium | reverse complement strand
CGCCGCTTCCTGACCGCGCTCCAACGCCAGGCCGACCTCAACACCCACGTGCAGGCGTGGTCGGCGAAAGCCAACGCGCTGATCGACAGGCGGCTGAGTGAGCGTATGCCTGAGGTCGCCGGCGAAGAAGATGAGGGCGAGAAGGAAGGCAAGGCAAAGGTGGTTGAGTCGAAAGGCATCATGATCACCGAGGCAGCGCTGGTGATACGTGGTCAGAAACGCCGGCTCACACCGATCGCCCAACAGGCGTTGGCGAACTTCTTCGAGCAAGCCGCCGATCCCGACATCGCCGGCCCTGTCAAAGTCGAAGTCCATGTGGAACCTGATGATGATCAGTAGGTGACTGGCACTTATGAACGGTCTTGATCAACGCCAACATCGCCTCTTTGTAACCGATGTTGGCTAGCAGCGGGGGTTTCGAAGTGCCGGTCACCTGACATTCTTGTACGTGGAGAAAGAACCATGACCGAGAAGCGACGCCGGAGACGCCGGCTGCAAAAGGAGCGATTGCCCGTACCTGATGAAGCACGGGTCTGTGCCTGGTGCAAGAAACCCTTGCCGGCCAGAGATGTGTATGGGCTCGGCGCGCGTGCAGTGCCAGGAATTGAGTTGCCTGGTCCTCCAGGAACAGTTCAGACTCTGTGGATAAACAGCGCCCAGCGAGAGGTCCACACCATTATTGTCACCAAGGACTCGCCGGCCAAACAACAGGAGGGCTGGGATTTCTACTTTGCCCTGTGCAGCGAGACGTGTGCCAATGAACTGAGAACAGCCCTGGTGGCCGATGGGATCCCGGCCGGCCGGTAAGCCTTTGTGAAAGCGTAGAAGGAGGAAACAGATTGTCCTCTGAACAATATCCGACATCTGGAGAACGCGCCCACCTCACGGCGCGCCGGCAGGCCCTGCTGGATGAGCTGATGTCCCCTCGATTCTGGCTCCGGCAGGAAGAGCGGCCCGAAATCATCGAATACCTGAACCGCGAGTATGGCCCTGACGAAGTACAACGCATGCGGGCCATCAGCGAAGAGTTGATGGGCCGAGCCGGGAAGACTCCTTACGAGCGGTACCTTGAGCTGTACCGTCGCTTCGGTGCCGGTCGGCGTTTCCTCAAACCAGGAGAATACACTGACCTCTCGACCAAGCAGGCGTGGCTTGAAAGATACGAGAAAAGCGGCGATCCGCCCCTCACCCCAGCCCAGGAAGAACGGTTGCAGGAACTGACCGATCTGCTGATGTGTGACTGGCCCCTCTGGGAGGACCTGGTGCCCGAGAATCCGCCGGCGGAGATGCCTGAGATCGAAATTGCTCATGACTACTCATCCCCGCTGGATGAGATCCTGACGTGGGGGAAACACGGCGATCTGCAGTCCATGCTTCGCAAGCTACGGCCGCCCGAGAAGTACATCTCCGACCTGATTCGCATGGCGCTGGATTTGGAGTTGCTGTGGACCTCGTCAGACGATCCCAAGGTCTACGCGCCAACCCATGCCCTACAACTGCTGGGCATGCTGCACGCTGTAGAAGCAGCCGAACCGCTGTTGGACTTGCTAGACCTGGATCAGGACTGGGTACCCGGAGAGTTGCCTGAGGCGTATGCCGGCATCGGCCCAGCCGCCATTCCCTTTCTGCAGCGTTACCTGACTGATCGGGAGCAGCTCGAGTACGGCCGAGTCCGCGCTACTCACGCCCTCCAGAAGATTGCTGCTGCCCATCCGACGGAGCGCGACCGTGTCGTGAGCATTCTCCGTGAACAACTGCGACGGGGGCGCCAGGTCGACCGAGGACTCAACGCCTTCCTGATCAGCCATCTCATTGACCTACAGGCCGAAGAAGCGCTGGACGAGATCAAGGCCGCCTACCTGGCCAACAAAGTTGACCGTATGATCGTCGGCAACTACAATGACGTGTTGGCAGAGTTTGGCCTGCCATCAGACCCCGACGTTCCTTCACGCCCGATCTATGAAGACTCGCCCTTGAAAGACATCTTTGACAGAATGCTGGGCGATGTCGTAGCACCACGATCGCGGTCTCCCAAACGTCGCCAAGAGAGCGAACCCAGGGACAAACAGAAGGACACCCGCAAAACCCGTAAACGAAAACGCCGTAGGCGAAAGAGAAAACGAAAATAACACCACAATCTCCAATCTCTAATCTCCAATATCCAATATCCAAACCATGAGCACCCTACTTCTACAAGCCGTCCAACACTACCTCGATTCTCTCTCCGAATCCGAGGAAAACGTCTACGCCGACTTCCTGCTGCTGGAGAGCGAATGGGAGACCCCCGACGACGGTGGCCGGCTGGGCGACGCCACCTTCCAGGGCCAGACCTGGCCTGTTGTCTGGTGCGACTGCGAACTCAACCTGCGGCGCGAGATCCTGCGATCATCCAGCGGCAAGGCCGTGCTCCTCTTCCCGGTACGGGCCGGCGGCCAGGACCAGCGAATCCCGCCCGACATTCGCGCTCGTGCGCACCGTCGCACCATCCACCCGCTAGGATTGCAGCACCTGCTGGCGGCTGAGACCGGCGTAAGCTGGCCGCCGGACGTGGGCTACGACGAGTGGCGACCCAGCATCCTGCGCCACCGCCAGGCCCTGGTCGATGCCGCCGGCCCGGCGTTGCTGGACGTCACCCGCAACGACCTGGAACGGCTGCTCGTGCAGGCCGCCTTTGGCTTGAATGCCCAGGATCAGACGGCCCCCGAACTGATCGTGGCCTTGTACCGCCGGCCGCCGGCTCAAAAGCCTTTGCCATTGGAACTCGACATACTCAACGGGCAACTGGCACTGGCAGACGTCCAATCTCCCCAGATCGTCCTCTGGATCGCTCAGGAACCTGGCCGCGCCAGGACGTTCCTCGTCACCGGCGCCATGATGCGCGTCGAGCAGCAGGCCGGCCTGAGCCCCAGTTGGGGCGCTTTGCAACCGCTGTTGGGCAAGCTGCTGCAGCGCCATTCCCAGTCAGAGGCGCTACAAACTGTCATCGATCTGGCCTGGGAGACCTGGCAGCACCTGCCGGCCAACGACCGGCGTCAACTGATGGCCCAGGTCGAGCGTCAGTTGGTCCAATACCAGACCGTGGATCTCGAACGCTACAATGACACGCTGCCCAGTGCCCTGCGCCACCGCATCGGCCAGGTGGCAGACGCCATGGCTGCCGGCCGGCGCGCCACGGCGGCCCTGGACGAGATGGACACCCATCTCTTCAGCCCGGATGAGCGCTCCTCCCTCCAGACCCTGCGTTGGATGGACGACTTGCTGGCGTGGCAATCCGCCGTCGCTGAGGCTAATGCGCCAGAGCGAAGCGCTGTCGCATGGATCCAGTGGTACCGTGAACAGGGCGCTTTTGCGGATCTGGCCGCTTTGCGCCTGGCCACCTTGGCCACCCAGAAGCTCAGCCGGCAGGTGGGAGATGTCCTGGAATCGTACTGGGACACGCGCAGCGCGGTCAATCACACCTTTGCCCGGACCCTGTTGTCGGATTACGAAGCCACGATCTACCATCCAGACGTTGTCGGCACGCACAAAATCCTGGACAAAGTGGTGTTGCCACTGCTGCGCGAGGGGGAGCGGGTGTTGCTCATCGTCGTGGATGGTCTGGGCTATGCCGGCTTCATTCATCTCGTTGAGGAGCTTGCGGGTGAGCAGCAGCCCGTAGGCGTGGTCGGCCACCATGCCGGCCTGTCCATCCTGCCCTCGGTCACCGCCGCCTCGCGCAAAGCCATCTTCCTGGGCCAGCGCCCCACCGACACCCTGGACAGCGAGGAGGACTACGCTGAGAAAGCCAGGACCAGCGAACGAGCGGCCCTGGAGCAGGCTTGCAAGGGCTATCGCGTCACCTTGCATAACCGCACCACGCTGACCGGGGCCGGCGGTACCATCAACCTCTTCAACGACATCACCAGCCGCGATCTCGCTCTCGTGGCTTTGGTGCTCCTCGAGGTGGACGAGGCCCTCGGCGGTGGCATCGATCCCCAGTTGTACGGCCCGCAGGACCTGGGTGTCTTCCGTGAGGCCCTCACCGACGGGCTGAACAACGGCCGACGCGTTCTGCTCGTCTCCGATCACGGACACACCTGGCACCGCAGCAAAGGGGGCCGGCAGGGCGACCAGGTGCCTGGCGGCGGCCACCGCTACATGCCACTGGCGAGGGGCGAGCAGCCGCCCGACCACACCATCGTCACCGACGACCCCGAAATCCTGCGCCCCGAGCGCCGTCCTGAGCCTGTCGAAGGGCAGGGTGATCGCCTGGCCTTCCTCTACCGTGTCGGCGACTACTTTGGCCGGCAGCCGAAGCGCGGCTACCACGGCGGCATTTCGTTGGAGGAAGTCGTCATCCCCTGCGTCGAGCTCGGCTATGGCGGCCGACCGCCGGATCCTGGCGCACGACCTGAAGCAAAGGCGCTGGCAACTCCCGTCGAGAAATCTGAACTGCCGGCGACGGTTCGACAAGCTCACCACAGAGCCGAGGGGGTCGTCTTGACACTGCAGGATGGCCGGCGCATCGTCCTGGACCTGCCCGACCTATCGCACCGCGAGATCCAGGCTCTGCAACTGCTGGCCAGCGTCGGCCGCGCCAACGAAAACCAGCTCCGCCAGCACCTGGGCACTCGCCGCGTGGCCGGCATCATGTCCAGGCTCATGGAGAAACTGGGCCAGGCCGGCCTGGATTTGATTGAAGTGGGGCCGGCGGGGGTTGGTGGGACAGAGTATGTGTTTCGAGGATAGATATGGAGGGGGGAACATGATCTCTCTGTACCGGATTACCCACTACCCTAATCACGATTTTATCGAATATCAGGGTGAAGAATCAGATAAGAATTCACTTAAGCAACTGGGATTTCACTCCCGACAATCAGACCGTGGGTATGATTCAAACTACACATTTCGGTTGGAAAAAGATCAGCATTATGCAAACAGGGTCCAGGTGCTTGAGAGTTGCCTACGCCACAATTATCGTGCTCCTAAGGTGCGTCTGTCCCTATTTCAGGGGAGTACGTCGTTGCCCGATGATCGGCCAAGAGAGGAGTGGAACAGGACGATCACTCGCGCTATATTCAGGTTTCTCATAGAAACGGGAGAGCGTGTGTTGGCAGGTCCAGGTATGCCGGTTATGCACGGTAACCCCGCGCTCGTTGAGGAAGTTCGGGTTAGCCAGGTAATTGAGTGGTACGTCTGGGTAGATTCCGAGTGGCGACCCTGGTTGCGAGCCGATGCCGGCTACAAGTACTTCGTGAATGGGAAACAGGTTTCGATGGAGGAGATCAGGCGTCTGTATCCCGAAACCCATCAGATTGCACGCGATATCAATAGGTTCACAACCCGGAGCACCGACGAGTTGTTTGACCAAATGAAAGAATTCGTTGAGAAGATTGGCACTCTCGATGTTGCAGGGGGGTTGTCTTTTGATCCGCGCCCTGCACTTGCATCACAGGCTCAGTTTGAGACTTGGTACTGGCTGCATGATACAGATACAGCTCTGATGCTGGGGAAGGGGCTCGAAAGCCACCTGGCTCAATCAATGGAGTATCTAGGCTCATCGGTAGGAGTATTCTCTTATCCAGAGAACCTTGAGGTCGCAGTATTTCATCCCTCCACCATGACTGACCGGCGACTTTGTTGGGTGTCAGACTGGTCTTTTGTAGAAAACGCACTACGCGAGAAGTTAAGGATGTTTATTCCCGATCTCAATATCCCGATGCAGATGATACCCTACCAGATAGACTCCATCGAGCAAGCTGGCGAGGCCCTGCGCGAGACTATTAGAGATCATCGGCGGCTGTGGATCTTGTTGTTTATCCCTCCAGAGTGGGCACGCGATAGCGATGACGATCTATGGAAACATGCAGATATACAGGCTTCTCAGTTGCGTAAAATAATCCATCGAAACATACAATCGGCGGAGTGCTGGTACATAAGTGCGCTAGATTGGACGCTAGCATACCACACAAAAGACCTTAAACCAGCCCTGATGTCAGAGCTACTGAAAGGGCTCTACGTTTTGGGCTGTCAACCCTGGAAAGTGGTGAATATGCCTCTAGAAGGTTACAGTGCGCGAGATGTTGCATTCATAGGTCTAGATGCAGCCTTGCAGCCGGCTCCGCGATTCGCGGGTACAATCTTCGATAGCCAAGGTGTGTTGCTTGGGGCTCGTGTTATGCCCATTGGTCGTGAAGAATTTGCTTCATCAGAGGAGTTGCTTAGTGTGATAGAGCATTTGCTTGGGTATTACAGACAGAGAATGGGTTATCTGCCACGCCATCTGATTGTTCATCGCGATGGAGACCTCAAGGACGATCTTACTGGCTTCAGGGCGTTGTCTGAGAAGATCGAATTCTCCTTCGACTTGGTGGAAGTCGCAAAGAGCGGAGCCCCACGTGTTTACCAGCTCGGCAACACTGCAGGTACACCCTCAGCAGGAATCGCGGTGGGGCGGAACGACATCGGTTTAGCATACATAAATAACACGCATTCTGTGCAGCGTGGTGGTGCGTGGCCGGCGCCAAACGCTCTTCGTGTGCGAAAAGTCGAAGGCCCAACATCCATAAGGACGCTCGCTGAGCAAGTTTTCTGGCTGAGCCGCATGCATATCGGCTCATTCAACCTGAGCCAAGACTTGCCCGTTACTACAGCCTATGCAGACACTCTTGCTAGCTGGGCCAGAGACAAACGGGAATGGGGAAGCGTGATCGATCCACCGTCCAGCATCCCCTACTTTCTCTGATAGCACTCTTTGTCCGATACCTCGAAGAGAGTGTGACCTAGGCCAGGACGTCGTGTGAACCGGAATAAGCGGATACAGTAAGTAGAGTGGATATGGGATATAATATTTCTACCGCAATCGCACTTGACATCATCAACGCCCTGCGTCGTGGCACCGTGCCCAGCCAGGGCCTGCACCATCTCGCGGTGGGCATCGATCTGGAAATCCAGACCATCCGCGAGCAACTCGAATATGTGCGCACCGGACGCGGCGACTTCAAATTCATCCGTGGGGCCTACGGCGCCGGCAAGACCTTCCTGGCCAGTCTAGCCCTGGAGACCGCCCTGGATCTGAACTTCGTCGTCAGCCAGGTCGTCATCTCTGTGGATACGCCGCTGCACAAGCTGGATCGGGTCTACTACCGGCTGGTCAACCACCTGCGCACCCGTGGCCAGGATCAGGCGGCCCTGAAAGGGCTCATCGACCGCTGGCTGTTCAACATCGAGGATCGACTGATCGACCTGGAAGGCTTCCACGAAGACGATCCGGCGCTGCTGGAGCGAACCGAGCAGGCCATTGAAGCCGACCTGGGCGACATCGCCCGCTACAACAGCCGCTTCAGCTCCGTGCTGCGGGGCTACTACCGCGCTCAGGCGGCGGGCGACTACGCCACCGCCCAGGGCCTGCTGGGCTGGCTCTCCGGCGAAGAGGGGATCGCCTACGCGGTCAAGAAACAGGCCGGCATCACCGGCCGCATTGACAACACCACCGCCCTGGACTTCCTGCGCGGCATCACCCAGGTAGCTCTGCTGGCCGGCCACGCCGGCCTGGCCGTTGTCCTGGACGAGGTGGAGACGGTACAACGCCTGCGCACCAGTCACATGCGCGAGGGGAGCCTCAACAACCTGCGTCAGATCGTGGATGCGATCAGTGCCGGCCGCTTTCCCAACACCTACTTCGTCTTTACCGGCACACCGGACTTCTTCGAGAGCCGGCGGGGCGTGCCGGCCCTCCAGCCGCTCCACGAGCGCATCAAGCTCGACAACCCGGATGACCCCTATCCTAATCCGCGCCAACCCCAGTTGGTGCTGCGTCCCTTCGACGAGAAGAAGCTGCTGGCCGTGGCCCACAAAGTGCGCGACATCTTCGAGGTGGCCTACGGTCCCGTTGACCGCCGGCGCGTCTCCGACGCCTTCATCGAAGCCATGGTCGAACGTGTCACCAGCAAATTCGGCGGCAGGGTCGAGGTAGTGCCGCGCATCTTCCTACGCGAGTTCGTGGACGTGCTGGACAAGGTCCAGCAGTACCCCGACTACGACCCCAACGCCGCCTACGACTTCAATGTGCAGGAGGTAAAGGACACCATTGGTTTGTCACCCGAGGAGGAGGCGGAAATCAAGGCTGTTACTTTCTGAAGAGTTGAATTATCACGCGTCGTTTGCTTGCGCCAGTGCTTCCAGGAAGTCAGCGAAAGCCAACATCTCAGCCCGCACCTGGGGCCATAATCCAGGCAAGGCCGAGGTCAACGGCTCCATCTTATCGGGAATCAGGTTGAAGGTGTAAACGTTGCGTACCAGGTGGCGAAACCGCCGGAACTCATCCAGGGCGTGGGCGTTGGTCTGGTGAATCACAGCCGGTCGCACGCCTGGCATCTCTTCAGCCATTTGCTCAAGCAGGTCACGATGCCATGTATCACCAGATGGAAGATTGCGATCTACATGCCGCGCAATTAGCTCGAACAGACGCTCTAATCCCGAATAAAAGCCGTGCAGGTTTAGGGCCACAGAATCCACATAAGCCTGTTCATCCGGCGTCTGTTGGACTTGGGACCAGGCGTGCAGTACTCGTTGAATCGCGCGTTCCAGCTCCGCCATTTCGTCTCGGATGCGCTCGGCTAATTCCTGGTAAACGTCCGTCACAGGCTTATCCCTTTGCGTTCGATGACTTTCCGAAGAGGTACTCCGGCCGTCTTGATATCAACCAAATCCACCGGCCGACCGCCGATCATCTCTTCGAGCAGTCGCCACGCCTCCCAGTAATCCTGACCGGACAACCCTTCAACGGCCAGGTCCACATCCGAGTCGGGTGTATACCATGCCTCGTGAGCCAGCGACCCAAAAAGCACTACGCGCCGGGCACCGAAGCGGGTCTTCAGCGCAGCAGCCGCTTCCCGAATGTCGGCCAGCAAGCGCTCGCGCTCCCGCTGTTGGGCCGGCGTCAACTCGGGCGGAGCCGGCCGGCGCCGGGCCGCTTCCAGGTAGGGCTTCCACCCCTCACGACCGAGTTCCAGAGCTGTAGGCATAGGACTGACTCACGATCTCAAACTTCAGTAGGGACAAGCAAACTGACTCCAAGGGCAATGCGGCTACAACGCTCCTACAAGCATAAACCAGACGTCCTTCAAAGTCAAAGGAACCATTCCTCCACTGATCACTGATCACCGATTACTGTTCACCGAACACTGACCATGAGTGCCTTCTTCCGCCTGTCCAATCGTCTCCAGCAAGGCATCGCCCACACCCTGGGTTGGTCCAGCCTGCGCCCGGTGCAGGAGCTGACCATCGAGGCTGTGCTGGCCGGCAAGAACTGTGTCGTCCTGGCGCCCACCGCCGGCGGCAAGACCGAAGCGGCCTTCTTCCCCGTCCTGGACATCATCTACACCGAAAAGCTGCCCCCGGTCTCGGCGCTCTACATCTCCCCCCTGCGCGCCCTGCTCAACAACCAGGAGCCGCGCCTGGAGCGACTGGCGCGGCTGGTCGGGCTTACCGTCTTCAAATGGCATGGCGATGTGCCCCAGTCGCGCCGCCGGCAGTTCCTACAAGAGCCGGCTGACGTGCTCATGATCACCCCCGAATCCCTGGAGGTGATCCTCATCAAGCCGGACATCGACAAGGCTACTCTCTTCGGTGGCCTGCGTTTCGCCGTCATCGACGAGATCCACGCCTTCGCCGGCGACGATCGCGGCGCCCACCTGGTCTCGGTGCTCGAACGACTGCAGACCTACAGTCAGCATGACATCCAGCGCATCGGTCTCTCAGCCACCGTTGGCGATCCCGAGGCAATCCTGGCCTGGCAGCAGGGCTCCAGCCGCCGCTCCCATGTCGTCATCGACCCACCGCGGCCGCCCACTCCCAGGCTGATCGAGATCGACGTGGTTGAAGACGAAACCAGGCTGGGCGCACAGGCAGCGCGACTGGCTCAGGGACGCAAGTCCCTCTTCTTCGTCGAGAGCCGGCGTCAGGCCGAAGCCGTCCAGCAGGCGATGGAGGATGTGGGGATCGCGGCCTATGTCCACCACTCCTCGGTGGCCCGCGACCGGCGAGAAGAAGCCGAAGCGGAGTTCGCCCACGGCCAGAACAACTGCATCGTCTGCACCAGCACCATGGAGCTGGGCATCGATGTCGGCGATCTCGACCTGGTAATGCAACTGGACGCGCCGGCGACCGTTTCGTCATTCATGCAGCGGATGGGGCGCACTGGCCGGCGATCTGGAACGCAGCCTCACATCGCCTTTCTGGCCGGCGAGGACATGGCCCTGGTGCGGGCGATTGCCCTGGTCAACCTGGCCCGCCAGGGCTGGATCGAACCCGTGGAGCCTGACCGTCGCGCTTACCACGTGTTGGTTCACCAGATTCTGGCCCAGGCCCTGCAGTTCTACGGCGTGCGTCAGGAGCAACTGTGGGCGGTGGCGCAACGCACGGCGGCTTTCCAGCAGATCACCCGCCAGGAATTCGACCGCCTGATCGAGCATCTCCTGGCCACGGGCTTCCTGCACGCCAGTGGGGGGCTGTTGGTGCTGGGCGAGGCCGGCGAGGAGCGGTTTGGCCGACGCAACTTCCTGGAGCTCTACTCCGTCTTTGAGACGCCCCAGGAAGTGCGCGTCGTCACCGTGGATAAGCAGGACGTGGGCATGCTGCAGACCTGGTTCGTCCAGGCCCTGGGCGAAGAGGGATTCGTCTTTGTGTTGGCCGGCCGGCGTTGGCAGACCGTCGAGGTGGACCTGGACGGAGGGCTGGTCATCGTCAGGCCGGCACCGAAGGGGGAGATTCCCCGCTGGTCCGGTGGCGCCGTGCTCTTGAGCCGTGAGGTGGCAGAAGCCCACCGCGACGTCCTGCTCTCTGATGAGGATTACCCCTTCGTGCATCGGCGGGGCCAGGAACATTTGCGTAGAATCAGGCGCGATTGGCGGAGCCTCTTGCAGCAGGAGCCGCTACCCATGCGCCGCTCAGGGAGCAAGTGGGAACTCTACACCTTCGCCGGCGGACGTATCAATACCCTCCTGGCCCGTGCCCTTGCGCAGGTTCTGGACGCGCGAACCAGCAACGACAACTTCTCGGTGGACGTTGAATTCTCTGCCGCCCATCCTATCAGCGAAGAGGACCTGTGGAACGCGTTAGACACCATCGCCCAGCCCGACTTTTTCTCATCTGAACGATTGATAGAGCTCGCTCAGGAGATTAATCGAGGCCGGCTGTCCAAATTCCAACCGCTCCTACGTCCCGAACAGGAGGCCCGTTTCCTGATTGACCGACTCTTCGATGTGGAAGGACTACAACAGTTCTTGGCCTGGGTACAGTAGTGTGATATAATCGGCTCAAACGAGTTTGAGGTGAAATCCCACTATGAGCGCAGCAAGACGGAAACCACGCAAACGAAAGCGTAAGTTACGCCGGCGATCGGCTCGTCGTCCAATCTCAAAGCCGGCGGCAACAACCGTAGCTCAGGCAGAGCGCCGGCTGCGGAATCGGATCCAGACTTTCACCTATCAACCACGCTTTCGCGAGGAGTTTGAGCAGGCACTAGGACAGTTCTTCGGGGAGGAGGCCCTCCGAGCTCGTCGTCTGGAAGTCGACGAAACGGAGCTACCCGCGTTTCAGGAGTGGTTCTTCTTCGACTACCTGATCCGTTCGGGCGAAACGATCATCGACATCTTCGCACGCGAGGAAGGGCCCAAGTTGTCTGAGAAGGAACGAGAGCTGTTGGATCTGTGGCGACAGTGGAATCGTTATCGTCTCTTCGAAGTGCAAGAGGTTATGCCGGGCACCGGTATCGTGGTCGCGGACCTGCTCAGCGGCGAGACCCTGGAAGTGCATGACCGTTCAGCTTCACACGACGTGAAGCGCTGGGAAATCCTCCTGGCCCGGCCTCTGTACACGGATCGTCTGCACTTCACCGGGGCTGGTACTAAGTTGCCGCCTACGAGGAAACGGGCGGTGCTCGACTACAGCCGGCAGTTGTTGGCTGACTTCCAGGCCCGGCACCCCGAAGCTCCGCTAGACGAATTCTATCAGCGGCATGGCGTGGACATCCGGCAATTCATACTGCGCATGGCAGAAGAACAACCTGTCGTGGTTACCCCGGAGGGCCACCTGGTGGAAATCTGCACCGCCTATTTTCGTGTCGTTGATAGCGATACCGTGGCTCAGCGCCTGCACGAAGCCGAGGAGTTCGACGTGGCCGGCCCCTTGGACGATGAGCCTGGCGCGCTTTACATCAACTGGCTTCAGCGTGGCCGCTCCCATGTGCCCGAGCAACCCAAACCCGCGGGTGAGGGTCTGATCTTCGAATCCAGGCAAATGCACCTGGGACCAGGCTTGCCCAAGTATACCAGCCTGGGTGACATCACCCTGTGGCCGAATCGGTTAGAATTGCACTGCTTCTCCAGGGCACGCCTGGAGGCCGGCAAGGCGCTGTTGGAAACCCTGTTAGGCAGCCTGATCAGCCACCGGCGTGACGAGATTGAGTCCATGGAAGAGTTCATGGCTCGCGAACCATCAACGCCACCACATCGCGAAAGCGTTCCGCGCGATATAGCCGAGGAATTGGAAAGGGAGCTTCTGAGGGAGCAATTCGAGTGGATCAATGAGCCGATCCCGGCACTGGGCGGGAAAACGCCCCGTGAGGCTGTTCAAGATCCGGAAGGGCGGGCTCAGGTTATCGAGCTGCTGAAAATCGCGGAGTACATGGAGGAACAGCGCCGGAAAGCCGGCGAACCGTGGTTGGACGTCGACGAGATCCGCCGCGAGCTGGGCCTGCCTATCCCCTGAGATCGGGGCAGACGAGAAAGAACAATGGCCTATTCCAATCTGAACCCCCTTGACTGGAGCACCATACAACCCCATGTGGATGCACTGCTTGCCACCGACTTGAGCCTCGACAATGTGGAAGCATGGCTCCAAGGGTGGAGTGACCTGACCACAGTTCTCCGTGAAACATACACGCAAATCTATCGTGAGGTTTCGGAGAACACTGCCGACAAGGAGGCAGAGAAGCGTTTCCTCGTTCTCGTCGAACAAATTCTGCCGCAGGCGAAGATAGCTGATCAGGCCCTCAAGAACAAGCTACTCGCTGTGGAGGACTACACACCATCGAACGACACGGTCATGATGATGAAGCGCTTCCGCACCGAGGCCAGCATCTTTCGCAAAGAGAACGTGCCACTGCAAAGTGAGCTGATGAAGCTGGCGAACGAGTACGAGAAGATCGTCGGAGGCATGACCATTGAGTGGGAAGGCCGGCAGGAGACGATGCCACAGGCCAGGCTCCACCTCCGCGAAACGGATCGCGCGACACGCGAAAAGGCGTGGCGGCTCATGATGGCCCGGTTTGCCGCCGAGCGAGATAGGCTGAACGAGTTGTATCTCCAAATGCTTTCGCTGCGGCGGCAGGTGGCGAAGAATGCCAGCTTTGACAACTATCGCGATTATCAATGGAAAGCTCTCAACCGCTTCGACTACACGCCCGACGACTGCTTCACCTTCCACGACACTCTCGAGCGTGAGGTCGTACCGCTGGCCAGGCAGCTCTACGCGCAACAAGCTGAGCAGTTGGGCCTTGACACGCTGCGTCCCTGGGACACCGACGCTGATCCCCACGGTGAGCCGCTGCATCCTTTCGAAGATGCAGCAGAGCTGGAAGAGGGCGGTTATCGCATCTTCCAACAGGTGGACCCCGTACTCGCTGAGCACTTCGCCGCCATGCGCAACGGCTATCTTGACCTCGCCTCCCGTCCGCACAAGGCACCTGGTGGTTTTTGCAGAGGTTTCCCGGTGAGCCGCAAGCCCTACATCTTCATGAACGCCGTCGGCACCCATCGTGACGTCAACACGTTGCTGCATGAGGGAGGCCACGCCTTCCATTTCATGGAATCGTTGCGGCAGCCACTCATCTGGAACTACGAGGCGCCAATTGAATTCTGCGAGGTCGCCTCCATGGCGATGGAGCTGCTCAGCGCCCCCCACCTCGAGAGGAGCAAGGGTGGCTTCTACGATGAGGCCGACGCCCGCCGCGCCTACGCCAAACAGCTCCGCGATATCGTCCTTTTCCTCCCCTACATGGCAGTGGTAGATGCCTTCCAGCACTGGGTGTACGTGGACGCGCCGGAGAACGTCACGGCCGCCGCCCTTGACCGCGTGTGGAGCGAACTGTGGGATCGCTTCATGGCCGGCATCGACTATTCCAGTTTGCAAGCGGAGAAGGAATCAGGCTGGCAGCGCAAGGAACACATCTTCTCCTCCCCTTTTTACTACATCGAGTACGGCCTGGCCCAGTTGGGGGCGCTGCAAGTGTGGCGTAACGCGCTGCGCAACCAGGCGATGGCTGTCGCCGACTACCGGGCTGCTCTTGCCCTGGGTGCCACCAGGCCACTTCCGGAGTTGTTCAGCGCCGCCGGCGCAACCTTCGCCTTCGACCGAAGGACAGTTGGCGAACTGATGGCACTCATCTTCGAAAAACTGGCAGAACTGGAAGCATAGTCGTCGCGGCCCAGCGAGGACACCAACTCGCGTAGGCCTTCATCCATCCGCACAACCGAGTTATGACCTCCATCCAAGTACCTCCTGAGTGGAAACAACTCAACCTCGCGCAAATGGCCGGCACCATCGTTGTGATCGGTCAGACGGACAGCGGGAAGAGCACTTTCGTCCGCTGGCTGGTGAGCCAACTGTGCCGGTACCACGAGCATGTGGGCTGGTTGGACGCCGACGTTGGCCAGAGCACGTTGGGTGTTCCAACCACCATGAATCTGGCCGTCGTCAGCGAGCCACCGACCAGGCTCCCACCTCCGGACGCGACGTTTTTCGTTGGCGCGACATCGCCTCGGGGTCACATGCTGCCCGCAGTCGTGGGCACTCACAAGCTCCAGGAACGCGCCCGGCAAATGGGCGCAAGCGCCATTGTGGTCGATACCACTGGGATGGTAGCACAGGAGGTCGGTGGTGGCGCCCTCAAGCACTGGAAGATTGCGCTGCTGGAGCCGGCGACGATCATCGCCATCCAGCGTCACGGTGAACTAGTGCACATCCTGATCCCACTGGTGCGCGCCCCCGGGCTTATGGTTCACATCTTCCCCGTTGCCAAGGCCGTCAATCGCAAGTCCATTGACGAGCGGGTGAAGCACCGGCGCGAGCAGTTTCGTCGATATTTCGCAGACGCAGCGCCGCTTACCATCAATTACAGTCAGTTGCCAGCGTACGATCTGGAGCAGGCCGGCCGGCAACGTCTGCTGGCCGTCCAGGATAGACAAGGCTTCACCATCGCACTGGGTGTTATCACGGGAATGAGCACCCGTGAGATGACCATCGTCACGCCGACACGCGACGT
>JBHIAO010000089.1:0-15392 GCA_046758565.1 Anaerolineae bacterium | reverse complement strand
CAGACGCCGAACTCGATGCCTGGACTCGCGACTTCCGCAACTACTTTCACCAACTCTACCGCTACCGACCGCAATGGGCGCCCCTCATCGGCTACTACCAGCGGGCGACGCCCGCCGCGAGGCGAAGGGCGCTGGGCCGGCTCGTGGCCTACTATAACAACCCGCCCAGCCCACCGATCCCGGCCGCCGATGTATCGCGAGTCCAGGCCGCCTTCGCCCGCTGGCTGCGCCGTCGGTTGCGAAGCTCTACTCACGGATCTATGCAGTTGATCCAGGACCTGAATAGCCGGCTCCATCTGGGAGGAGCCCGGCCAGCAACGGGCGGTCGATAGCCGTTTGGGGACGGAGACGATGGGCGATCAGAAGGCACACCAGGCCCCTGAGCCAGAGGCAAAGCCGGCTGCGACACAAGCGGCGGGACCGATGCGGACAGCCGAGCCGGCCGACCGAGCCGAGGGAGCCCTGCTCAGCTCCCGGCTGGGCAGCACGCTGGCCGGCGCCGGGTCGCCGCCCTCCGACGCCAGCGTTCTGGACGGACCTGGTCTTTATCACCCGACCGGTGCTCGGCAGCGGATTGCCCTGACCCGCACCCTCCAGCGGCGGCAGGGCAATGCCTTTGTGCAACGCGCGGTGCTCCAAGCCCGCAGCGCGACCGATGTATCGGAGGAGGCGGTCAGGCGCGCAATGGCGGACCGTTCCCCTGGCCGGCCGCTGGACCCGGCGGTGCAACTCGACCTGGAGCCCCGTTTCGGTCGTAGCTTCGCTGATGTGCGGGTGCATACAGATACTAAGGCAGCACAGTTGGCCCGAGGCCTGAACGCCCAAGCTTTCACCCGGGGCCAAGACATCTACTTCGGAGCCGGACAATATGCGCCGACAACTTCGGGGGGTAGACATCTTCTGGCCCATGAGTTGGCTCATGTCGTCCAACAAGCCCCCAACGGCGACCTGCGACGGTGCCCCTCAAACCAGGTGGGAGCAACGGGGGATCGTTCGGAACGCCAGGCAGAGACGGCTGCTCGCTTAGTCACTTCCGGGAGACGCGTCTCAGTCGAAGTCGTCCGCCAGGTCCCCGCCCTCCAGCGAACGTCCATCGGCGAACAGCTCGACAGCGATGATCCAGCAGTGCGAGGTGCGGCTTTACACGAGTTGGCGGCGCGCACAGATGAAAGCGCCTGGCGAGCTATCTTACTGGCTCAGGAGAGTCGCCACGAGGATGTACGCACGGAGACTGAGGCGATCATCCGCCGCTGGTTTTCCGAGGAGGCCGGGTTCGAGACGTTCGTCCGGGACTTGGCAGCTATTCCTCGAGGGGCGCTCTCGGACCTCGCCGTACACGCGCTGGCCGCCCAGGGCGAGGGCGAGGAGGTTTCCCTGGAGAACTACCGGGCGATGATCCATCAGCGCCTGGATCTCGCGCGACAGTTCATGTCCGAGGCCGACCAGGAGTTGTACGAGACCATCTCCGTGGCCCTCGGACACCAGCCCCCCCGTTCGGAACCCTTCTCAACCGCCGAGATCGATACGTTACAGGCCCAGGTCGATGTGCTTCCCATTGAGAACCTGTGGGAAGTGGGGCTCCGCGCCTCCACACTCCTTGAGCGGCTCGGCCTTGCCCGGGCAGCGCTGCAAGACCTGAGGGAACGAGCCAGACAGATGCCGGAAGGCGCGCTGAGGGAGCTGATCGAACGACGAGCGGTATTCGTTCTCTTGAGCGCTCTCCAGTTCACCGGCGAAGAGACCGACCCCGCCTTCGACCGGATGGTAGAGCAACTCGAATCGCTGCAGGGGGACTTCGCGGCTACACTCGTGGAGTCCATCTATTCTCCGTTCACGCAGGCCCGGAGCGAACTCCAGTCGGCCATGGAGAGGGAACCGTTGCCTAGTTTCCGGAACGCATGGAACAACTTTCGCGCTGAGGTGATGGCTCCCTTGGACGAAGAGTTCGGTGTCCTGATCGCAGAAATCGAGTTTCTCCGGCCGGTCGCCAAGGAGAATCCCGACGCGGTGTTCGGGCAACTGCAGAACCTGGAGCCCAACATCCAGTCGATCGGTGAGCGCGTTCTTTATACTCTTCAAGCCACCAACATGATGGACCTATATCATGAGCTGGCCTTGACCGACGAGGCGGCCAAGGACGTCATGCTGCAGACGGAGCAGGCCCTCAAGCTGCTGTTTGCTCATTTCGCCGAGTTGGCCCACAGACGCGACCGGGATCCCGAAACGGTCCACCAACTATACGAGGATCTCCTCCAGAGCGATTTGTTCCAAGATGCTGTCGAGGACATACAAACGTGGAACGAAATTCTCGCAGGGGAGCTCGCGTTCGCGCAATTTCTCCTTGATGTCCTTATAGTGATCGCTTCAATCTACACCGCCGGTCTGGCCGCTGAAGTCTATATCCCCCTCCGGGCACTTCTGGGGGTGGGTGCCAGGACGCTCATCGGCCGCGTGGCCATCGGGCTGACGACCTTCGCTGCCAGAGTCACCGCTTTCCATCTCACCAGCCGGGGGCTTCGCTGGGCGATCTACGGCGAGGAGTTCGCCGGCGAGGACTTCTGGCGCCAGTACGGCGAGACGGCCATCCTCTTCGCCATCCTAGAGGGGAGCGGTCAGATCTTCCGGCGGTTCATCAGTCCTCGAGTTCCAGTGCCACTTCGGGGCGCGGCGCAGTTCACTCTGACCTTCTCGGTCTTCCAGGCGTGGGCGGTCGGCGTCACTCGTTGGGAAACCGGAGAATGGCTCGGCCCCACCGACGAGCGCTTCTGGCGGCTCGCTGCCCACAACGCGGTCTTTCTCGCCGCGGTCCATTTGGGTCTCGCGATCACCAAGCCGCTGAACATTCCGATGAGTCTGCCGGAGGAAGTCCAATCCAGGCTCGATCAGCACCACCGCAACGGCAGAGAGCTGAAGGCCAGGATCGACGCCTGGCGGAACACCGAGACACCGAACGAGGCCGAAGCCCTCAAGATCCTCCAGCGCACCCGGGAACTCTTTCGCGAGCGGATTGAGGTCATGCGCGCTCTAAACGAGCACTCCCCCACCCTACTGACAGCCGAAGAGCTCGCTCAGGCGGAACTGTTCCTTCAGGAACAGATTGCTGCCACTGAAGCGGCCGAGCTCCAGGTGCGGGTCCGCATGCGCCCTCACGAGACCGACCCGTCCACGTTCTATTACGAGGGGGAGCCTGCGGAGATCGTGGAGTTCTACAGGCCTCGGGGATTTGAGGTCGTCGCCTTTGATCCGGCGACGGGACGGTTGCAGATGTGGGATCCCGCCGGCGAGATGATCCAACTCATCCGGTCGGGGGCGAGAGAGGGTACTCGCGGTCTCCTGGTCGAGGCGACCGAGGAAGCGCGTCCTGACGTCGAGCAGGGGCTCGAGGCGTTGAGGGACTTCGCTGAGGTCTCACCGGAGACGGCTCAAGCGATGGAAGTTGAGTTGGCGGGCCTCGACCCAGCGTTTCGGGCAGGAGTCCTGGAGGTGCTCGGAAAGCTCAGGCCCGCCCTGCCCACGCTCGAGGTGAGTCCTTCGACCGTCGTGGCCATTGCGCGCAGGGCAGTTCTGCAGGAGCTGCCGCCCGAGGCTCTCGAACCCATTGTTCGAGAACTCGAACCTCTGGACTTCGCCGAGCGAGAAGTACGTCTAGATGAGATTGAGGAAATGGTCCTGTTGCCAGAGACGGTGCCCATACCCACTATAGAGACCACCGATCTAGGAACCTATGTAAGAACTCACCCTGGAGAAAGCTTTCGAGGATTCCGCCAAGCCCTACTCGATTATGCCGATGAATTTGCTGGCGGGTATGCCCCCCTGGAAGCTCAAATAAGGTGGATGCGTGAGTATTTTGCCGATGGTTCACCTGCGGCGGTAAACCTACGCATCAACAGCTTTAAAGGAATGATGCGTGAAGTTAGCGACCGGGTTCTTGCGGAAGAAACAGGATATACTGATATCATACCCGACCGGGCAGAATTCCCAACCCCTCTCGGAACGCGCCGTATGGATCTATCGGGTATCAGTCCATTTGGTGTAAGAGAGTATCTGGAAACTAAGTATTCCAACATAGACATTTCTCGGAGAGACTTGACTGCGCTGGAGGAATCTTACACGGTGTGGGAGCTATTGGACTACATTGATACAAATTATACGAGTGTGGGTCGAAGACCCTCGCACGTTTTCAGAGAGATCGTCAAAGATCTGTATCTGATAGAGACGCAAAACCTCTCGATTACATGGAAAGTCAATACTGGACCTTCAGATCTGAGTGCCATACTCAATCGCTGGGGGATCCACTACATCACGTATCAGTAGCGGGTACGGCTTTGGGAGGTAGAGTGGTTAAGCACTGGTTCGCAGCCAATCGTGCTACAGTTCCCCCCACTTGCACGCGGTACAGGACACAGGCGGTGGATTGATCGGCGTCTCCTACCGTGAGAGGCAGGACGAGACGCACGTCGTGGATCATGCAGAGGCGCTCGTCCTCCGCCTGGCAGTAGTAGAGTGTCCGATCCAGGGAGAGGTCGCGGTCCGCGTCCAAGTTCAGGGAGAGTGTGGGGGCTGCATTAGGATCGAAGTCGCAAATGATGCTGGTGCCGTCACACACCTAGCGCAGAGTGAGCAGCGTCGTAGAGTTGAGCTTGTAGCCCGCCAGCAGCTCGATGCCAAGGGCGAGCGCCTTCCGACCGGCCGCGACCGGTACCGACGCCAGCCGGAGAGGGCCAGGCAGGTCTGGACCGCGCCGGCTGGACCTACTCGAGGCTGAGCAGCGCCTACGCACGCCGCTTACCCGCTTCCAGATGGGCAACGCGGATGAGACGGTTACCCGTATCAGCGACGGTGTCGATCCATGATTGATTGGTTGTCGATTCAAAGGAGGAAGTGACGCTATGGTCCAGCACACGGTGCTGTACTATCCCTTCACCAGCTTTCAAAACCGGGAGCTCTTGCGCCAATGCCTGCTCTATTATGACAAGGTTTATTTCATTGACCCGGTCATGGCCGGCGTGACCGAGCCGCAGCGCGCACCCACGGAGGTGCCCCAGGAACTCCTGGAGAGCGATTTCGGCCGGGAGGTCTTGTCCCTGCAGCAGGAGGGCGTTCTCGACTTCGTCGATCCGCGTGAGGTGATCGCCGAAAACGAGGCCTCCCTGGTGAGTAACATCCTTCAAGACGTCCAGGCTGAGGATTTCCAGACGCTGCTGGCGCAGGACTATCCTGAACACCAGGACACGACCTGGGAGCTGTCCGTCATGAAGATTCCTGGCCGGCGAGAAGATTACGAGCAAGCGCTGCTCGACGCCCGCAGCCGGCGCCTTAACCTCAATCTGGTCAACCTGGCGGAGACATATGCCGGCCTGAACGCCGCTGCAGGCGATCCAACCTTTCGGGAAGCACCCGCCAGCCGGCTGGATCGGATGTACGAGGTGCAATCGCACACTCACGAGGAGGTTCGCTTCCTGGAGACCAGCAGCCTGCACGGAGAGTACCGACTGGTACCGACGTCTTTCGCCGTGGGCGAGGCCATCATGATCAACCAGGCCCTGCACGCCGCCTATTTCGTGGATGAACGCAAACAGGAGCGCGCCACCCCCATCACCGACGACCGGGTTCATCACGATTTCCTGATGCTAAAGTACCGGCGGGCGGCGCGGACAGGGTTGCTGAAAACGATCCTCAAGGACTATCGCTACCTCAAGAGCACCGCAATCGACCTGGCCACACAAGAGCTCATCCGGGAAGATGTCGTGCGACTGAACGACGTGCCCCTCGACGAGGTGCTGGACTTCAAGACGAAGCATGCCGACGAGCTGCAGGCGTTGCGGGATCGGTTCGCCGGCTGGCAGGAAGAGGTGGAGGTCGAGCTCTGGGACGATAAATTCGCCCGCAAGGCTCTGGATCAGGCTGATCGGTGCCGCAGGGATTTGCGCGACCTCCAGGCTCAGCTTACCGACTGGCGGAAGGATCTTTTCAGCCGGGGTCTCATCGCGGCAGCCCTGGCCTCGCCCCTGCCACTCCTGACTGTGGCATTGCCGGCTATCCCGACCGCCGTGGCTCTGGCAGCCGGCGCGGGCCTGGCAACTCTACACACAGTGCTAGAGGCCAGGAAGGCGCGAGCTGATCTGCGTCGTAACGGCGTGGCCTATCTGCTGGACGCGCAGACCCTGGCCAGAGGATAACGGCAGGCGGTAGGGGACGCGGATCACAGGTGGTCCATCGCCGGGGGTGATCGGTGGAACCAGGCGCGCGTCGTGGATCATGCTGAGGCGCTCATCCTCACTTTCTGCGCTCTCCGGAGTGAGTAGATACCGGGTGGGGCGCCCCCAGCTACCCAGAACCGCTACGCAAGCCCCCCGCCTCAGGTCCATAGACAGTGGCGGCTTGTTGCTGTATAATAGCAGGTAGCCGAGCTCAGCCGGCGCGCCGGCAAACTATTACGCAAGATCGTGAAGGATTTTGCGACTGTCAACCGACTTATATAAGGCGGAAGGTGGCTTCCAATCCTCCAGAAAAGCACTTCCGCCATTTGGCTGCTGATTCAACCGCGATAGACCCCTGCCCGTGATTACGTCTAGAGCCCAGTCAGGATGGTGATATAACGTCCAGTGACCAAATCTGTGGGGGAGATTGACCATAGTGTACAGCAGTTGCTGAAGGAGACGTACGGGCAGGTCAAACCTTCTCCGCAATTCAAGCAGCGGCTGTATCTCAAACTCAAAAGCCTGGTGCAGGCTCGACAGCGGTCTGCCGGCGGGCTGCACCGAGTCCGAGCCCTCTTGGCAGACCTTGCTGCCGCATGGTTGTTATGGCGGCGGCAGCGGCCGGCCCTCAGCCTGATCGTTGCCGTCGCACTCTTGCTGTTGGTGGGGAGTGTGGCGTTGGCGGTGCTAGGAGGCATAGATCAGCTCCCCTGGCTGGGGAGGGATCCGGAACGACAGGTGCCCGCCATCATTCCGACACCGACGGCGGCAGCCATACAGTCGGACGAGGGGCAGCCGGCGACCTTGGCGGCGACGGCATTGCCAGAGCGGCCGGCGAGCATGCCGTCACTGACGGCAGTACCAATAACAATACCGACGGCCACAAACTCACCTACTCTGACGTCAACACCAGAGCCGACGGCCACACCCTCACCCACTTCAACGTCAACCTCCCGGCCCACAGCCACGACGACGCCGATGCCGGTATCGGTGGAAGCCACGAGCAGTTCGACTCCGACGCAAGCTGAGGAGACGGGCGCCACACCATCGCCCACCGCCACCTCGCACGAGAGGGGGCGTATCATGGGAGTCGCGTGGGTGGATGCTAACGGGAATGGCCGGCGTGACGAGGGTGATCAACCTCTGGGCGGCGTTTCGGTAGCGCTAGAACAGGATGCGACGGGTCAGCTCCTCCGCACGATTACCACGGGTGCGGACGGGCGCTATGAATTCGGTAATCTGCCGGCAGGCCGCTACCTTCTGCATGCCGCGCCTCCGGCTGGCTACCAGGCGATCACGGCGCAGGCCTGGGGCGTGGACCTCGTGTATGGCACGGTCGAGCGGGACTTGGGGTACCAGTACCGGCCTGAAGAGTAGAGTTCATGTCATGGACATGCAGCGAACCTGCAATTCATTGCCTTGCCGGCGAAGGATCACCGGCCCCCAATGCGACTTATAGGTGAGTCATAGCGGAAGACACGGAGACCTTGAGGGGAAAGCACAGGCCCGGCGCCACTGGGCAGGGAGGTTCGGGCCATGCCTTCAGTAATTCGCTATGACCAGACTGAACTCCGGACCCCCCTTCCGGAGTTCCGTTTTTTATCCGACAATTCCCCGGTATCGAATGTGGTAAACAATTACGGCCAACGCCACATGGACGTTGAGTGATGCGCCTTTGCCCCACATCGGCACGAACACCGCCTCGTCGCACAGGCCGAGGGTGGCCCGCGTGACACCATGATCTTCGTGCCCGACAATCAGACATACTCGGTGGGGCCAATCCACGTCGTAGTATGGTTTCGCTTCCTCAGTAATCTCTAACGCGTAGATCCGATACCCACCGTCCTTGAGTTCGGTGACAGCCTGGTCGGACTCTTCCACATAGTGCCAGGGCACTTGCGTGTGTTTTCCTCGTCCAACTTTGGCGATGGTTGGCTGGGGCGGTGTAGGCGTAATGCCCGTCAGAATCAGCTCGTCGATGCCGGTCGCATCCGCGATGCGGAAGATGGATCCCACATTAACAGGGTATTCTACACTCTGCAAAATGACCGCGATGGTGTGTCGGATAGGGTGGGCGCGCCGAAAGTTGCGGTGAAAACGTTTGAGTGGTGTGCCGTATAGCGCTCGCATGGAAGATTGTGATTTGGTTCAAGGTTAGAAGATCGAAGGTTACAGGTTGCAGTTCCGCGTTAACCTTCAACTTAATTGATGTCTGCGATGGCCACATCAAAACCGGACTGAATATGGAATCTGCAGTTGGTGTCACCATGCAGCATGCATGACTCTCGCTTCACGGGTGCATCCAGGATTGTGGTGATCACCTGCCAGTCGACGCGACAGATCTCTGGATGATCCTGACCGACCAACAAATATGGGCAGCTATACTCTGTGAGGACGTATTCGCCGTCCCCTTGTTCCCACGATGCCAGGAACCCCTCGTTGCCGAGTACATCGACTAGAATGTTTAATCGCTCTTCAAACGACTTGCCGGCTAAGTTCGCGTGGCAATCGCCCACGATGTCATTGCCCATCCGTTCCAGTACCTGGGTGATTGCACGCTTGGCGCCCAGGTCCTTCAGGCCCTTGAGGAGACGATCGGCCAGTTCGTCGTAGCGCTCCGGAAAGAGGGAAAGCGCCTTGTCGGTCAAGGAGTAGATGTAGCGGGGCCGGCCGACGTGTCCGCGCTCCTTCATGCTACTCACCAAACCCTCGGCCTCGAGGATAGTGAGATGGTGCCTGACGGTCATGGACGTCAGACCGGTTGCTGTGACCAGGTCTTGAACGCTGGCGCGCCCTTGCTCCTTCAAATACTCAACAATGCGCGACCTTGTTGCTTGCATCGCCGCCCTTCCTTAAGTATTCCGTATTACGTATTGCGTAAAACGCTGTCTCACAACGCACGTAATACGCAATACGCAAACATCACTGTGAATGCCCTCCAACTGGAGGCTGTCAAGTTCGGCGTTGCAGACATTATACCACAGTTTCAGGTCTATTGTCAATATTTATGATGGATATCATAGATATTGACAAAGGGGATCGACTGTGCTACAATAGACAGGCAATCAGGACTGTGCTACAATAGGGCTTCGATCGACCGGGATCAGTACGGATGAGTTGTTGAGGAGGCGATCATGTTGAAAGAGCAGACACAGGTTATGTCCCTGACCTCAGCCGCGGCCGGCACGATTCGCCGCTTGCTAGAGGAGAAGAACATACCGAATCATGGGTTGCGGGTGTTCGTGTCCGGTGGTGGGTGTTCAGGTATGCAGTACGGCATGGCGTTCGAAGAGGCGGCACAAGACGGTGACCTGGTTGTAGAAGATCAGGGGGTGAAGCTGATTATTGATCCTGTCAGCATCTTCTATCTGGAAGGTTCCTCGATTGACTATATCGAAGATGATCTGATGGGTGGTGGCTTCAAGATTGACAACCCGAATGCTGTTGCGTCATGTGGTTGTGGTCATTCATTCCGCACGAGTAACCAGGCGTCGGCCGCCGGCGACGGTGGAGGCTGTGGTTATCAGTAACTATTCACCTTATCTTGAGGACAGCTATGCCGGCTGGCGGCTACTACGACCGCAGGCGTAAACGTATCAGTCACACACAGGAGTAGAACTAACCAGCGATGAGCGAACTTGTAATTAAAGATCTGCGTGTAAGCGTGGACGACAACTTGATTTTGAAAGGTGTGAACCTCACAGTCAAAAAAGGTGAGATTCACGCACTTATGGGTCCAAACGGTTCTGGAAAGAGCACGTTGGCGTACAGCTTAATGGGTCATCCCCAATACCAGGTGGAACAGGGGGAGGTCTGGTTCAAGGGAGAGAACGTACTGGAAATGGCTCCGGATGAACGCGCGCGTTTAGGCCTATTCCTGGCCTTCCAGTACCCGGTGACGATACCTGGTGTGAGCGTTGCCAACTTCTTGCGCTCCGCATTAAATGCCCAGCGGGGTGCGAGCAACAGTGGCCAGCCGATCTCAATTCCAGAGTTCCGCAAACTTATGATGGACAAGCTTCGGTTGCTGGAGATGGACCCAGCCTTTGCCGGCCGGTACGTGAACGAAGGCTTCTCTGGTGGCGAGAAGAAGCGGGCTGAAGTCTTGCAGATGGCTGTCCTGCAGCCGGAAATCGCCATCATGGACGAAACAGACTCAGGTCTGGACATCGACGCGTTAAAGACAGTGGCAGACGGTGTGAACGCGCTCATTGGCCCGGACATGGGTGTGTTGCTGATTACCCATTACCAGCGGATTTTGCAGTACATCAAGCCTCACAAGATCCACATTATGTTCAACGGTCAGATCGTAATGGAGGGTGATTCGGAGCTGGCTGAAAAGCTGGAGGCAAAGGGCTACGACTGGGTGCGCGAAAAGGTGGATGCTGATGTCGCTTAAGGACCCGGACACGGTTCGCCCCGACACCGCAACAGTGGCGCAGCGAAAAGGCTTCAGCCGGACGACCGTTGAGGAGCTATCGTACCTGAAGGACGAGCCGGCGTGGCTTCGGCGGCGCCGATTTGAGGCCTGGGAGGCCTATGAGGCCAGGCCCATGCCTCAGTGGCGGCGGACTAGCCTACGGAATGTGAAGTTTGATGCTTTTGTTCCATTTCATCCATCGTGTGACTCTATGGGTGACACGTCCGAAGTCCCGGCTAAGATCCAAGGCGCCATTGCCCGCGAGTCGGAACGGGCCGGCCTGTTTGTCCACCGAAACTCAGCCGGCGCGACTGTTGCGCTAAGTGGCGAGTGGGCAGACCAGGGTGTCATTTTGACGGACCTGGACACGGCCGTTCGCGAATATCCGGATCTGGTGGAACCCTACCTGATGGGTGATGCCATGTCGCTCGTTGGGATGGGACATCATGACCAAACCAAGTTTGAGGCGCTCAACGGGGCGCTTTGGAGCGGTGGGATGTTCCTGTACGTCCCAGAAAACGTCTGGATCGACAAGCCAATTCAGGGGGTGTTCTGGACCGACGTTCCCGGGCTGGCGATGTTCCCGCACACCCTCATCGTCACAGGGCCGAACAGCGGCGTTACCTACGTCGAAGAGAATCGATCAGCCGGCGGCGAAGGCCA
Organism: Anaerolineae bacterium; assembly: GCA_046758565.1. Classification (GTDB taxonomy): domain Bacteria; phylum Chloroflexota; class Anaerolineae; order Epilineales; family JAANWY01; genus JBHIAO01. The sequence goes on along the minus strand of JBHIAO010000089.1, from coordinate 4,109 downwards.
AATCCTGGTTAACAGTATTACGGAGGTGTACACGCAGCCTGGATCGCAGGTGAACTTCCTGAACATCCAGGCCTGGGCCAACAATGTCCTGTCATTTTCCTCTCGCCGCGCTGTCACTGAACAAGACAGTGTGGTGAACTGGACGATAGGTGCGGTGGGGGCAGGTTTGTCCAGAGAATTCGTGGAGACACGGCTGGTTGGCGCTGGTTCAAGCACTGAAATCGTTGGCGTGTTCTTCCTGGACGGACAGCAACACCATGACACGTATACCTTGATGAACCACATAGCACCTTTTACATCGGGAGACTTATTGTTCAAAGGCGCGATCCAGGATCGGTCACGCTCGGTGTTCGAGGGGCTGATCAAGATCCATCCTGGCGCACAGAACGTCGCTTCCTACCTGCATGAGAAGACGTTAGTGCTCAGCCCTGACGCGCGTGCCGATTCAATCCCGAGTCTGGGGATCGAAGCGAACGAAGTGCGCGCATCGCATGGTGCGACGATCAGTAAGATCGATCCGGAGCAACTGTTCTACTTGATGACACACGGTCTGCCGGAGCAAGAAGCCAGGCGTCTGATCGTTAATGGTTTCTTCGAGCCGGTGATGGAGCGCATCCCTCTGGACAGTGTACGCGAGCATCTGCGCGAGGAGATTTCGAGCAAAGTAAGGTAGTTGTTGAACGAGATGTAGAGGAGATCCCCGACAATGACAGCACCGTATGATGATTCGCCGGCCATCACTGGGGCCGGGTATGTACATCCTGAGGTCCTGGTTAGCACCGACTGGGTAGAAGAACACAAGAATGATCCCAACATTCGGATCGTGGAATCCGACGAGGACGTATTGCTCTACGACCTGGGACACATTCCTGGTGCAGTCAAGATCGATTGGCACACGGACCTGAACGACCCGGTGATCCGCGACTATCTTGGTCGCGAAGGTTTTGAGAAGCTGATGAGCGAAAAGGGCATCGCCGACGACACGACGGTGGTGTTCTACGGCGACAAGAACAACTGGTGGGCGTGCTACGCCTTCTGGGTTTTCAAGCTCTTCGGCCACCCCGATTGCCGGATCATGAACGGTGGCCGGCAAAAGTGGCTCGACGAGGAACGTGAGACGTCGAAAGAGAGTCTCGAGTACCCGCCGACCAACTATCAGGCCCAGGATCGGAACGACGCGCCAGTTCGAGCGTTTCGTGACCAGGTACTGGAGCACGCCAGCGCTGGCCGGTTTCTGGTGGACGTCCGGTCGCCGGCGGAGTACAGCGGTGAGCTGCTGCACATGCCTGACTATCCGCAGGAGGGTGCACTCCGCGGCGGGCACATTCCAGGTGCAGCCAACATCCCATGGGCCCGCGCTGTGTCTGAGGATGGGACATTCAAGCCGGCCGACGCACTGAGAGCGATCTACGAACAGGAAAAGGGACTCAACGCCGATCAAGACGTCATTGCATATTGCCGAATCGGTGAGCGCTCCAGCCACACCTGGTTTGTGCTCACGTACCTGCTCGGCTATCCTAACGTTCGAAACTACGATGGCTCGTGGACCGAGTGGGGCAATCTGGTGAGCGTGCCGATTGAGAGGTAAGATGTGATGCGCGATGCGTGATCCATGAAATCGCCTTATCGCGCATCACGGATCACGCATCACGCGTTAGGAGTGACCAAGTTGGACACTATCTGGAAAGAACAGACGAAAATGACCCACGTCACCACAGAGCCGGCCCTTGATGTCCATGCTATTCGGCAGGACTTCCCGGTGCTCCACCAGGAGGTCAACGGCCGGCCGCTGGTCTACCTTGACAGTGCCGCCAGCTCTCAGAAACCCCGCGCGGTGATTGAAGCGCTTGACGAATACTATCGTCGCTACAATGCGAATGTCCATCGAGGCATCCACAGTCTGAGTGAGCAAGCCAGCCAGGCCTACGAAGAGGCCCGCCGCAAAGTCGGTCGTTTCATCAAAGCCCGCAGTCCGAAAGAAGTTATCTTTACGCGCAACACCACGGAGTCCATCAATCTGGTGGCCTACAGTTGGGGGTGGGCGAACATTGGCCCAGGCGACGAGGTCCTGCTCACGGAGATGGAGCACCACAGTAATCTCATCCCCTGGCAGATCCTGGCCCGGGAGAAGGACGCGACATTGCGTTTCATCCGGGTTACCGATGACGGTTTCCTGGACCTGAGTTGCCTCGACGATCTCCTGACGGAGCGCACCAGGCTGGTCAGTGTCGTTCACATGTCCAACGCACTCGGTACCATCAACCCGGTAACGGAGATTGGCCGGCGGGCTCATGCAGTCGGCGCAAAGATTCTGGTGGACGGTGCTCAGAGTGTACCGCATTTGCCCGTCGATGTCCAGGCTCTGGACTGTGACTTCCTGGCCTTCAGTGGACACAAGATGTGTGGTCCCACCGGAATCGGTGTCCTCTACGGAAAGCGGGAGTTGCTCGAGGCGATGCCCCCGTTCCTGGGCGGTGGGGACATGATCAAAGAGGTGTTTCTGGAGTCGGCTACCTGGAATGAACTGCCCTGGAAGTTCGAGGCCGGCACGCCCGCCATTGCGCAGGCCATCGGCCTGGGGTACGCTGTTGACTACCTCAACAGTATGGGGATGGAGGCCATTCACCGACACGAGCAGGAGATCGTGCGGTACGCATTGGAAGCCCTGTCTCAGGTGGATGGGCTGACGCTGTACGGGCCGCCGGCTGAGATGCGGGGTGGCGTTACGACGTTCAACATCCCCGGTGTTCATCCCCACGACGTGTCAACCATCCTCGACAGCGAGGGTGTCGCGATCCGCGCCGGCCATCACTGTGCGCAGCCGCTCATGCGCCGATACAACGTGGCGGCAACGGCACGGGCAAGCTTCTACCTGTACAATGTACCGGAAGAAGTCGATGTTCTAATCGGCGCCCTGGAGAAAGCCAGAGTGATTTTTGGTGTTTAACGGATGTACGATCTCTATCGCGAGCATATCCTGGATCACTATCAAAACCCGCGCAATTATGGAGCGATCGAGGATCCCGACATCTCACATGAAGAGTACAACCCATTGTGCGGCGATCGCCTGATTATCCAGTTGAAGCTTCAGGACGATCACGTTTCAGATGTGAAGTTTCACGGTGAAGGATGTGCCATCAGCCAGGCTTCAGCCTCGATGTTGACGGAACTTATCGAGGGTAAGACCGTAGACGAGCTGAAAGCCTTGACCAAGGACGACATACTGGATATGTTGGGAATTCCTATCGGTCCGGTTCGCATCAAATGTGCCTTGTTGTCCTTGAAAGCCCTGAAGGCCGGCGTGTATGGCGTTCCCGAGTGGGACTTTGATGAAGAAGAGCTGTAGGAACTATTTTTTAGGTGGCGTTATGATGAGCCATCATAACGGTGTAGAACTACATGTGGCTGGCAGGAGCAGTCGATGACAAATGTCCCGGTACTGAGATTAGTATCACTATTCGCATCACTCAATGATGACGAACTTGCAGAGCTCGCACCGCTGTTCATGCAACAAGCCATCGACAAGGGTGACTTTGTCTTTTTCGAGGGCGATCCGCCGCTCTGGGTGTACATCGTCATCGAGGGTCGAATTAAGCTCCTCAAGCATTCCGTGGATGGCAAGCAAGTCATTCTGCATCTCCTGCAACCGGGGGAGATGTTTGGTGGTGTAGCGGCTTTCGGTCGCCGGCCCTACCCCTTCACCGCTCAGGCCTTGATTCCGTCCGGCGTGTTGAAAATTTCTGGCCCGGACTTCCACAAGATCATGGAACAACACCCGGAAGTCTCCAACCAGGTTGTGCGCGAGTTAGCGGCCCGACTGATCGAAGCTCATGAGGCCATGAAGAACCTGGCGATAGAGCACGTCGAACAGCGGATCGCACATACCATCCTCAAACTGGCCAGCCACAGCAACGGCGACGAGCCAAATCATATGACAATTGACATCCGGCTGACGCGTCAGGACATCGCGGACATGAGCGGTACGACCGTCGAGACTACCATCCGGGTGTTCAGCAAATGGCGCCAGGCCGGCATCGTCGAGTCACAGAACGGCAAGATCGTGATCCACGATCGCGAGCGCCTGGAGGCTATCTGCTTTCAAGAAGATA
>JBHIAO010000088.1:0-15487 GCA_046758565.1 Anaerolineae bacterium | reverse complement strand
GTAAGCTTCACGTCGTCGCTCGTCATCAGCTCCGAACTCAATGACTTCAATCGCTCCGGAATTGTTCACGCCAAGAGGAGAACCTCCGAAGTTTTCTCACACACGACATGATTCTGGGCTTCAGAACCTCACTGGTATCTCAACGCAGCCAGATTTCCGACGAAAACCTCGGAGGTCTGAACTCCTTGCTTTTGCAATCCCTTTACAGCCGGCTAAACCCCAGGTAACACCCGTTAGGCACTCTTTTGCTGGCCTTCCGCTTGTGTATCTGGCCCTTCTTCAGTCTTCAGCTTCTTCATCCGGTCTACCTCTTTGCCGATGGCCTCCTGCAGCTCTCTCAGCTCGTGGTCGGTACGTTCTATCAGCTCAATTGTCCGGTTGTGATCGCCACGTAGTTCGCTTAGCTGCCATCTTTGTAGGTGTACCACCTTGTCCTGTTCCCGTAACCATCGCGCATCTGTGTGATATTCTTTGTCGTATAATTGCCCGAATCTCTTCCGCGTATCAAACAGCAGTCCTCGAAGCGCGTCTTGCTGCTTTGTGAGGGCTTCCCTGAGTGATCTAATCTGGACGCCCTCCAATAGGTTTCTCCTACGTTCCTCTGCTTCCTCCTTCTCCCTCTGCAATTCCATCCTGGTCTCCTCAGCCCTGAGGGAGAGGTGGTGCTGCAGCCAGGCTGTGATGAGGCTGCTTGCCAAAGCTATGGCTGCTCCGGAGAGCAGGAGAGCCACCTCAGGATCTGTCATCTAGTTCCTCCTGTTCTGTCCGCGGCATGGCCGGCAGCGCTATCTGTGTTTGCCATCGGGCTTTCCCCCTAACCACCCAGCATCATCGCCAGTAGCCGGCCCATCCCGTCAGCGGATTCGGGTCGGACTCATGCCAGGTCGCCCCTTGTCGGCCTGCCACCCATCTCAGTAGCGGGTCAAGGGTCTATCTCATCATACCAGAAGATCGCGATTTCTGTCAAGAGTCTAACGGGACTGCCCGGCCAGCTAGCCCGACTTGATCGCTCGGCGTTCACTGGTCAACTAGTGTGAGCGCAGGCGTGCCAGGGAGCGTAGGTGTCGGCTCTACATTCGTGCAACGAGCCGCGGACCTGCCTACACACGGTGTCGTCGGCGTGCTGGTAGGCGTCGGTGCGGGCTCCACCGAATTCGGACTCGCATTGCATTTTATCAACACTGGGTAGTGGAAATGGGTCGGGGTGAATCGCTTCACCACATCCGCGCCGAGTCATGGTACTACCGAATACGGCCCACGAGGGACCAGCCGGCCGGCAGCAGGCCGGCGGCCAGCACAAGCTTGATGGCATCGCCAATCAGAAACGGCATCATGCCCAAGGTCACGGCCTCCGCCAGCCCGCCCACGAAGCGGGCCAACCAGGTCACGCCCCCGGCGTAAATCACCAGGTTGCCCAGGATCATGGCCAGCGCCGTGGTCAACACCCGGCGATCCCATCCTCGCTCGGCCAACCAACCGACAACGAATGCTGCAGCCGGGAAGGCGAACAGATAGCCACCAGTGGGGCCGAGCAGTGTCACGAGGCCGCTGCGTCCCAGGGCGAAGACGGGCAGGCCGGCTGCCCCCTCGGCCAGGTACAGCAGCAGGCTGAGACCCCCTAGCCGGCTGCCCAGCAGTGCCCCGGTCAGCAGCACCGCGAAGGTCTGGCCGGTGACAGGTACGGGTGTAAACGGCAGCGGGATCGAGACCTGGGCTGCCGCCGCATTGATCAGGCTGAACACAACCACCAACGCGGCATCTCGTGCGAGGCCGGTGTGCGGAACCAGCACGTCCGTTAAGGTCTGTGAACGAGGGCTTAATTGCATGATTCGTCTCCTTCTTGGATCAATCTAACAATTTTCGGTTTGACACCATATGACATTTATGCTATACTCTTTGTGTGATCGGGTGGCCTGGGGACCTCCTAGCACATCACTAGGGGCTGAACCAGGCGGTTCCCCACTTGGGGTCCCCGATCCCTTTGTTTGTTCAGAACTCCGCCAGTATCTCATCAATCTCGATCACCTTGTCAGGCTCTGTCGCTTCTGTGTAGACTGCCTTCGCACGTTCATGAGCTCCCGATCCTCGCTGCCGGCACTGTGACATCCGCTCGCCACAGCAAGTTTAAGAGATGCTGCTTAATCATGGCGTTGTGGCCGGAGTATTCTATGTCAATCGCGACAAGGGGGAGGTCTTGGATGTGATCCTTGAGAAGCAGATACAGTCCGGTGGCGAAAAGCTGCATGTAGAGAGTCGTGCCCGATTTGCCCCGCTGGCGGAGCTCCTGAAGGCAGGCTCGTTTCACGATGGCAGGGATCAGGATGGCGTAGCTGTCCGCGTTGGAAAATGCCAGGACGGTAGGCACTTTTGTGTCCCCGATCTTCCCGCTTTGGTCAACCTCGACATGCATGATGAGATACGATCATGCTCTGTACGAGCGGCGTTCCTGAAAGAGCGTAACGGTCTGGAAGCCGGCCTCCCGTGCGATGTCCAAACCATGCTCAATACCCGGTCCCAGATGTGACGTCGAGTGTGCGTCCGTTCCCACGGTCAGTATCTCGCCGTCCAGTTCACGATACCATTGGACAACTGTGAGCCCAGGTAGAGGTTCTCGCATGGGATACCGCAGCCCAGAGCAGTTGACCTCGATGCCTTTTCCACGCTCGATCAGGCTTCGCAGTGCAGCACGAATCAAGTCCTCGTATGGCTCGGGGTCGAAGGTGCCATTGTTCCGGGCAATGTGCCGCTTGGGTAGGTCCAGGTGGGCCAGCACGTCGAAATCGCCGACCTCACACATGTGCGCCAATTCCTCGAAGTACGAGCGCAAGGCAACCTCCGCCGGCCGGCCGTCGAAGAAGCCCTGACGGAAACTGAGATGGCCATCCACCCAGTGCAGTGAGCCGAGGACGAAGTCGAATGGGTAAGCGTCGAGTAGCTCGGCGGTCTCATCGGGATAGCGATGTGGCTCGCCAACCTCGACGCCGGCCCGGATTGTCAGGCAGTCGCCGTAGCGCTGGCGGGCAGCCTCGATGGCCTGGAAGTACGTGGCTGGCTCAAAATAGCGGTAACAAATGTCGAGATGCTCGAAATCGGCGTGTTCAGTGAACGCGATCTCCTGCAGCCCGAGCTCAATCGCCCGTTGGCACATCGTGTCCAGAGTGCCCCGGGCGTCACAGGAGAAGGTGGTGTGGATGTGGTAGTCTACGAAAGGTTCCATGCTAGCAAAGCTGCGCCTCAAACTGACAGATGATCAGCAGATTCCCACGGATAGAAGGAAACACGAATAGAATCTAACTTTCTCTGTTCTTATCCGTGTTTCTTTACTATCCGTGAGGAAGACCCGTTCTGTCAGTACGCCTTAGCAAACACCACCTGCTCTTCGGCCTTCTCGCCACAGAAGAGGCACTTGCCAGCACCCTCGGGCTGCTCGAATGGGACACAGCGGATTGTTGTGCCGGCCAGCTCAGCCTTGGCCCGGTCTTCGCAGGCCTGGCTGCCACACCACCAGGCATAGGCAAACCCGTAGCCGCCGGTCTCAGGTACAGCCTGGCGAAAGACTTCGAGCGTTTCGGGATAGAAGCTGTTGTCACGCAGGAATGCCTTGGCTTGCTCGAAAAGATTGTCCTGGATCTCTTCCAGGAGCTCGGTCACCCGCGCCGGCACCTCGGACACGAGGACGGAGGACTTGCCATCGCGACCGGGTACGTCGCGGCGCGCGATGACTACCTGTTCGTTCTCCACATCGCGCGGGCCAAGCTCGATACGCACGGGCACGCCTCGCATCTCCCAATCGTTGAACTTGAAGCCGGGGCGCAGTCCCTCACGCTTGTCAATCTCGACGCGCACGCCGGCCGGCAGGCTCTGCGCCACTCGATCGACGGCTGCCATGACGGTCGCTCGCTCCTCGTCGGTGCGCCAGATAGGCACGAATACGACCTGGATCGGGGCGACCCTCGGGGGGAGCCGCAGACCCTGATCGTCGCCGTGGGTCATGATGATGGCCCCTATGAAGCGCGTGCTCAGGCCCCAGCTTGTTTGGTGTACGTACTGGAGTTCGTTGTTTTCATCGAGATACTGGGTCTCGAAAGCACGGGCGAAATTGTCGCCCAGGTTGTGGCTCGTACCGGCCTGCAGCGCCCGCTTATCCCGCATCATAGCCTCGATTGTGTACGAGCGAACAGCGCCGGCAAACTTCTCGCTATCGCTCTTCCGACCGGGTACCACGGGTACTGCTGCAACAATCTCGGCGAAATCCTGGTACACGCCCAACATGCGGATGGCCTCCTCTTCAGCCTCCTGGTGCGTTGCGTGGGCGGTGTGGCCTTCCTGCCACAGAAACTCCAGGGTGCGCAGGAAAGGCTTGGTTCGCTTTTCCCAGCGCACGACGTTACACCACTGGTTGATGAGAAGAGGCAAATCGCGATATGATTGAATCCACTTCGCAAACATCGCATTGATGATGGTTTCCGACGTCGGTCGAACGACGTAGGGCTCCTCTAGCTCCTCGCCCCCACCGATCGTGACCAGCGCCAACTCCGGTGCGAAGCCCTCGACATGCTCGCTTTCCTTCTGGATAAAACTGAGCGGGATGAACAGTGGAAAGTAGGCGTTCTTGTGCCCCGTTACTTTGAATCGTTGGTCCAGCGCCGCCTGGATATTCTCCCAAATGGCGTAGCCGTAGGGTCGAATGACCATCGAGCCCTTCACCGGCGCGTAGTCAGCTAGCTCAGCCTCGCGGACTACGTCCAGATACCATTGAGAGAAATCTTCACTCTGCGGGGTAACCCCTCTTTCCGACATACAAACTCCTTAGAAAAAGATATGTCCATCGACCGATCGCATCACTCGTCCGCCTACCCGCACACGCAATTCGCCCCCCGTCATATCAACTGTGACGTGAACCAGACTGGGCCGGCCGATTTCGAATCCTTGCTCGCAACAGACACTGGTGATCGGCTCGGCTGGAATTGCCTCGTGGTGTACCAGGTAAGCTCCTAGCGCCCCGTTGGCACTGCCCGTTGCAGGATCTTCGTCCACGCCCAGGGGCGGCGCGAAGACCCTCACGTGGGCTGTGGCATCGTTCCTGATTGTTTCCAGGCAAAATACCAGGACACACTCCGTCTGTGCCTTGGCGCAGGCCTCGTCCAAGATCGCCTGGTGCGGCAGGACATCTCGGACAGTCTCCAGCCTCTCGAAGGGAACGATCAGCGTCGGCAAGCCAGTTGATGCCTTCTGGATGAGCAGCGGTACTTCGAGCAGGACCTCAATGGGGATGTTCAGGCCGGCAGCTACCAGACTCAGATCTTCGAAAGGTTGGCCGAATATGGGGCGTTTCTCGGTGAGGACGACTTCGTCGATCTCGTCGCCATCAACGTGTAGGTCGATCCGCAGCAAGCCTATTCCCGTCTCGGCAACTACCTGGGTGATCGGCTCCACCAGGTCGAACCGTCCTTCTTTTGCCAGGACATATGCCGTGCCAAGCGCCGGATGCCCAGAGAACGGCACCCGGGTGGCCGGGGTGAAGAAATGGACACAGAAATCGGCATCATCGCTCTCCGGGAATGTGACAAAAGCCGATTCCACAGGCTCCATCCCCCGTGCAACGTCCTGCATCTCCTCTGGGGAGAGCCCTGCGGCATCTGGCACGACAATGACCGGATTGCCTCCAAAGGGGGTCTCGGAAAAAACGTCAGCTTGGATGAACCTTAGCTTGCGCACAATCCTGCTCCTTAACAGCGCGTTTCGCGCGTCCGCCTCGCCGTCGCGAGCTCATGATCTACTGCGGGCAATAGCCGGCTCGTCCCGGCATGCTATCACCGACTAGATGTCCAGAACCTTGTGGCCATAGGCGTTGACGACCCACATGTCACAGTATCGGAATTCGGTGACTTCTCGGGGGTCATAGACATGCTTGTGACCATGTATCAGATATTGTAGCCGAAGTGTTTTCATGAACCAGCAGAACCGGCTCGATATCGGCGAAGCGTTTCCGCACCCCCTCATCGTAGATTCGCCTGATAACCCAGTCGTTGATGGTCAAGATCCTCATTGCGGTAGCCTTTCCATAGACAGATGGTGTTCCGTTGCCATCTTGAGTTAAGGACCTTAACGTGCATTTTGAGGCCCCGGTCCTTTGACAGCGAAGAACCAGGGCTTTTGGTTGACAGAAGATAGTATAATGTAGACGGTAGAGATTGTCAAACCCCAACGCAGTCGTGTAGTCATCTGGTCGTGTCGTCTTGTGGTCGGATAGTTACATGGATCAGCCGACCAAATGACTATTTGACTATCCGACTAATTGACCATTAACTATCGCTCAAATGTTCCGAACGAATTTTCTAATTCGACTTGACATAGAACACCCGTTCGTGGTATAATAGCGTCAACGTCGGCCTGTGACACGTATAGAATGAGACGATACATGATCGATTCCAACGACCGCTTTGAGGAATTATCGGATCGCCAACAGCGGATCTACCGTTTCATCCGCCAATTCGCCCGTGAGCACCACTATCCGCCCACAATCCGGGAAATCGGTAGTGCGCTCGGGATCTCCTCGACGTCCGTGGTCAACTACAATCTCAATAAGCTCGAGGAGGCCGGCCTCCTCGAACGGGATCGTGAGGTGTCCCGCGGTCTCAAGATCCCGGAGGACATGAGGGCCGAGCCTCGGGACGTGGTTTCGGTGCCTCTCATGGGCACCATTGCCGCTGGCGAGCCCATTCCCGTCCTGGATGACAGCACCACGCCATATAGTCACGACATGATTCAACTGACGCGGGATATCTGCAAGGATGAGCGTGACGTCTACGCGCTGCAGGTCAAAGGGAATTCGATGATCGACGCCCTCATCAATGACGGTGATGTCGTCATTATGCGTCACCAGGGTACAGCCCGCAACGGCGAGATGGTCGCGGTTTGGCTGAAGGATGAAGAGTCGACGACGCTGAAGCGCTTCTTCCAGGAAGGGGATCGGGTGCGCTTGCAGCCGGCCAACCCCACCATGGACCCCATCTACGTGGATCCTGAGAATGTGGAGGTTCAGGGTAAGGTCGTTGCTGTCATCCGCAGCTTGAACTAAACCACGGGAGCTACCTCAAGTACTTCTTTCCGTCATCCAAGGTAGAGGTTGTTCCCCGGGCCATCCTCAAGTTGCCAGATCTCGCCTTGCGCTGCCAGTTCTTTCAGGTGCGTCGCTACCGTGGCCACCGACAGAAAATAGGGACCACTACACTGATATCGCCGACGCAGTACATCTGTAACTTGCCCTAATGTCATAGGTTCTGCGCTCTGTTGTAGTGTCTTGAGGATCTCGCGATCGTAGCTGTCCACAACCTGCCGGCTGAGATCCAAGAAGTGCTGAATCTCCTCGCCCTGCAATACCCCGCGCAACATGGGTTGGTAGGGATGTCCCACCAACCACCGCCAAATGTCCACTCTGGCCAGGCGATCCAGTGTGGCCTGGTAAGCGACGACGTCGTGATAGTATGCCAGTCCGCCTGGCGTCCCTCCAGCTTGTACGGCGTCGGAAGTCAGCAGCCATCGCTGCTCAGGCTGATAGAGCGAGATGATCCCTGCAGTATGGCCGGGTGTGTGAAGCACCTGCCACTGAGAGTCGCCCAAGGAGATTACCTCCCCATCACCAACAGTCCGTTCTACTGACACCTCCCTGGGAAGTTCGCGCTCGATTTCGGCCCGAGATTTCCCAAGATATGGATGGTAGCTCGGATAAGCGGCGCGTAACCATTCCACCTGTTGCCACGGCTGCTCCAGCAACAGTATCTCCTTGGAATGCGCCCAGACTTCAGCCTCGGTCACTTGCTTCAAATGGGCTGCACTGCCGGCATGATCGGAGTGGTGATGTGTGCATACGATGACCTGGATCTCACGGGGATCGAGGTCAATTTGCTGTAGATAGGGAAGTACCGTGCGCTCAGGAGTCTGAGCAGTTCCGGTGTCGATCAGCGCCGGGCAGGTACCAGTTAATAGATAGACGCTCACCCATATATCGGTGTCAAAGGGATCACGGAGCTGATGGATGCTGGGTAGTATCTCCATGGGCAGTCTAGAAGCGTCTCACTTGACAGCACCAGCAGTCAAGCTTCGAACCAGCAACGGCTGAAATAGGAGTGCAATGATCACCGGCGGCAGGCTAGCTAAGAAGCCTCCAGCCGTCATCATCCCGTAGTCCAAGCCGAACTGAGTGCTGAACTCGCCCACGGCTACCGGAATGGTCTTAGCCTCTGGTGAACTCGTGAGGATTAAAGCATAAAGGAATTCGTCCCAAGCCAGCAAGAAGGTCAGCAAGCCGGTGGCCACCAGAGCTGGTGCCGACAAAGGAAGCACTACCCGCCATAAAGCCCCCAACCGAGTGCAGCCATCGACCCGGGCTGCGTCCTCGATGTCCGGTGGCAGATTTCGGAAGTACCCACTCATCACCCAGATCACGTAGACCAGCAAGAACGAAGGATAGATCAGGATCAGTCCCACCAAATGGTCGATGAGGCCCAGTGCTCGAACAATCTGGTACAGTGGGATAATCAGCGCAATGGGAGGCAGCATTTGCAAGGCCAAAGGAACCAGCAACAGGGGGCCCCGCCCCGGAAAGCGCATGCGTGCGAAGGCGTATGCAGCCAGGGATCCCAGGACTAGGCACAGCGATGTCGTTGTGCCAGCGACAACCAGACTGTTAAGCATTGCCTGTTTAAACAGTGCCGCCGGCGAAGCGATTCGCTGCGCAGCGTAACCCACGACCCGACTGGTCAGGATCGTCTGGATTCGCTGCAACGTAGGCCGTTGTGGGATCCAATGGGGCGGGTCTGCTGCAAGCTCACTACCGGGGCTGATAGCGGATATCAGCAGCCAATAAGCCGGCGCTACCGTCCACACCAGGATCACGAGTGCTGCGATCAGAAGCACCCCCTGGCGTAGCCGACGGCGATTTAGACGTAGGCCGCCAAACATCATGTATCCTCTGCTAGCGCCCAGTTCCTGGGCTCAGAAGGCGAATGTAGATTAGCGCAATCGCCAACGTTGTGAGGGCGATCATGAAGGCCAACGCAGCGCCGTAACCGAAGTTTTGGAACTTGAAGCTGTTCAGGTAAGTCAGATAGGCGATAACCATCGTGCTATTGGCCGGCCCACCCTTGGTCATGATATAGATGATATCGAAGACCCGAAAGGTCTGGAGCGTGCGCAACACTAAGACCACCAGGATCACCGACTGTAGGTAGGGCAATGTGATATACCGAAAGCGAGCCCACACGCCAGCACCATCCACCTTGGCCGCATCGTATAAGTCGTCTGGAATGGCTTGTAGGCCGGCCAGGAACATAATGACATAGAGCGGGATCATACGCCAGCTATCAGCCAGGATGACCCCGTTCATGGCCAGGAGCGGCCGACCCAGCCAGATAACGTTGCGCTTGATCAAACCGATCTGCTTGAGCAATCCGTTCAAAGCACCGGTGCTACCGTCCAGTATCCACAGCCAGAGCACGGCATTCACCACTGTTGGGATTGCCCAAGGTAACAAGATCAGACCTCGCAGCAATGTCCGGCCTGGAAAGCGCTCATTCAAGACCAGCGCAATCCCCATGCCGGCTGCGGTTTGGATTATCAGCGACACGACGGTGAAGTATCCCGTACGTTGAATAGAGAACCAGAAATCACTATTCCGCAACAGGGCCAGATAATTCCCTGGGCCGATAAAAGGCTGACCGGGGCTGAGGAAACTGACTCGATGTAGGCTAATCCAGAAAGCATACAGGACTGGGAACGCGATCAGGCCGACCATGAGGATCAGACTGGGTAGGGTCAGGAGGTAAGCCAGCCGGGTCTCCCGCCGAATCCGCAGCCGGGCCCACAGCAGGGTCGGACGTTTAGTCTTTGTCAGCATACACTCACACGTCCGTCTTGCTAAACAATCGACATGCATGAGCCGGCTCCAAGGGGAGGAGCCGGCTCATGCACCTGAGTCCGATCAATAGCCGTATTCCTCGGACTTCTGGTTGGAGAACGCAACTGCATCGTCCAGGGCCTGCTGAGGTGTCTTAACGCCGGTCAACGCGTTCTGCAGCTCTAACTGCATTCGTTGCGACCACTCGGTATACCACGGTAGCACTGGACGCCAATACCCATACTCGTATTGAGGTCCCATGTCTTCCATCTGCGGATTCTCTTCCAGGATTTGAGGATCATTGTAGAGTTCCCGCCAGATCGGCATGTTGCCCTGGAGTTTGAGGGCCTGAGCCTGGATATCCCGGCTCAGCAGTTGCTTTGTCAGGGTTTTAGCCAGTTCCGGATTTGGTGCCTCCTTCAGCAATCCGAAGCCACCGCCGCCAGTGCAAGTGGCACTCCGCGTGTCGGCCGCCTCGACGCCAGGGATGAGTGTAATCCCTACCTTGCCAGCTACGTCGGACTCGTTCGGATCGTTGACCAGGCCCCAGGCAAAGGCCCAGTTGATGACGAAGGGGATGTCACTGGCCATAAAGGGGTTCAGGTCAGTACGATCGTTCAGGCTAACCGAGGCTGGATCGGCCCAACCACCCTCTTGGATCGACTCGACCATGAAAGTCAAGGCAGCCACCCCCTCGGGGCTGTTAAACACCCACGTGCCATCCTCATTGCGCCACCGGCCGCCGAAGTCGTGAAGGAGCAGCGTCCAGTCACAGACAATGCCCTCTGCCTGCGTCCATCCCCAGGCGGTTCCGTACTTTGCGATGCCCTTCTCCATCATTACTTGGGACATCTCTTCCATCTCAGACCAGCTCTTGGGCGGGCTGTCAAACCCGGCTGCCTCCAACATCTCTTTGTTGTAGAGCAGCCACTTGGCCTGGTTGTTGAACGGCACCGCCCACAGTTGTTCCTGCCACACCAGTTGGTCCAGTAGCGGCTTGTAGATGCCCTCACGCAACTCCTCAGTCACCAGCTCATCCACCGGTTGCAAGAAACCGGCCTGAGCGAACTCCCCTGGCCAGATCGTGTCCACGTATACCAGGTCGATATCTGCTCCACCGCGGGCACTGCTGACAATCTTGTCATGTATCTCGTCGTAGGCAGTGCTGATGACTTCCAGTTTGACCCCTGTCTCACCTTCGAATTCCTCCGCGATCTCATCGAGGATCGGGCGCCAGTCCACCGGCACCAATACTCGAACAGTCGCGGCCTCGGTTGGTGCTTCCTCGCCACCTGCCGGCGGTGCCGACGGCTCTTGGGGTGGTGCTGCTGGTGGCGCACACCCGATTAAGACAAAGCTCAGCGCGAGTGCCAACGCCACCCACAAGGCAACATGGTGACGATCCGCATGAATGTTGTTAAACATCGTCGTTCCCTCCTTCTTGAGTGGATGAACGGTCGCGCAGGCGACTTCGCGATCGCTCAGGTTTCTTAGTGACACATCCGCTGCATACAGGAAGAAACGTTCCTGCATTGCGGCAGCGCCCAGTGCGTCGCCTGACCGCAATCGATTGCAAACTCCACGCCAAAAAAGGTCGTGATCAAACCTCCCTCTACTCGGACATCGCAGCACCGCACGATCCACGTACTACCAGCTCCACTGACAAGGTTTCTGACCCAGTTGGCTCCCTGGCAATCAGTTGCAATAGTTTTTGAGCCAGCAACTCACCCCCTCGAGAAATGTGTTGGCGAACAGTAGTCAGCGGAGGACTACAGTGAGCAGCCATTGCGATGTCGTCGTATCCCACCACCGACACATCGTCCGGGACCCGCCGGCTGGCTTCACGCAAGGCTTCCATCGCGCCGATGGCCATCAGGTCACTGTTGACGAAGACGGCATCCAAATCAGGCGCCCGATCCAGCAACCGCCGCATGGCTTCATAACCGGACCGACTGGTGAAAAGTGCATAGGTGACAAGGGTCGGGTCTACCGGCCAGCCGGCCTCGTTGAGGGCTTCTTGATAGCCCTGGTAACGGAGATGGACCTCTGTCTCATCCTGATCGCCGCCAACAAAGGCGATGCGCTGACGTCCTAGCTGGATCAGATGCTGTACAGCCTCACGCGCACCTCGTACACCATCACTCCCCACAGAGCAATAGGCTTGGCCCGGCAGTGGGGGCCCCCATACAATAAATGGGGCCTGTTCCTCGGCCAATTTGGCAATGCCCTGGTCCTGCACTTTCCGACCGATGACAATCAGCCCATCGGCCCGACTGGCTCGCAGAAAGTGCTCACTCCAGCCTGGATCCTCCGTCTGGACCCGCGAGACGAGCAGATCATAACCATGATCGGCCAAAGTATTGGCAATGGCACCCAAGATCTCGAGATAGAAAGGATCCGAGATAAGACGGCCGGTCTCGGGGTTGATGGGTATCATGGCCGCGATGGTTTGGGTACGCTTCAATCGCAGATTGCGGGCACCCTGGTGCGCTCGATAGTTGTGGGCTCGCGCAATAGCCTGGACTCGGGCTTTCGTACCTGGACTAATAAGTGGACTATCATCCAAAGCCCGAGACACCGTTGAGGTGGATACGCCTGCCAGCCGGGCGATGTCCGCCATTGTACGCACGCGATCGTTGGAGGAATTCATGAGGCACGACCCTTGCTAGTCAGCTTGCAATCGATTGCATAAACAGTATACCATGCCATCGGGTGATTGTCAAGAGTTTTTGCGCTGGGCTTGTGCGGCGAATCACGATGCCTGTTCACTTCAAACAAGATTGAGCGTCCCACACGCCGCAACTTGTTGCGGGATTTGTGCGAAAACACGGACGTTTATGGATCACTGCGCAGGCCCAAGGCGCATGTAAGAGAAAATCTCGCTTGACACAGAACGCATGTTCTGATATACTTTAGAACATGCGTTCTGCTTTTCTTTCAGATCGCATGATATGATCTCGGTGCCTCCGTGGATGGGGCGGTGCCTGGGCAGGGCACCGCTCCACCACCTTCACTTGCGGACCCACAGCGGTGCTGAACCGATGAAACGAAATGGGTGTAGATGGCGTTTGGAGTATCAGGCGGAGCGTCTGCAACAGGTGTTGGCATCACACAACATACAGGCCCGCGTGCTGAGCGGCACGGTCACGCCTCGCCTGGTGCGGTTTCATCTGTTGCCGGCGCGCGGCACAAAGATCCGCACCATCGCACGCTTGGCCGAGGAGATTGCGATGAGCCTCGGCGTGAAATCGGCACGGGTGCGTCGCTGCGATGGCCAACTGGACGTCGAGATACCGCGTGACGATCCGACGATGGTCCCGTTGAGGCCGCTGCTGAAGCGCCTGGACGCGGTGCCGGCCGGCACCGCTGTCCTCGGGCGTGATGATGAGGGTACACCATTGTTGCTTCGCATCCCCAGTCCAGATGTCGCACACGTGCTCATCTGTGGGACGACAGGCAGTGGAAAGACGGTGCTCGCGCGAACCATGATCACCAGCCTGGCGCTCACGCACAGCGTGTGTGAACTGGGGCTGGTGTTGATTGACCCGAAAGGCCGCGGTTATCAACCTTTCGAGCGCATGCCTCACCTGGCACGCGACATCGCGATCACGCAGGCTGATGCCCAGGCGATCCTCGGATGGTTGGTCGCACTGATGGAGCAGCGAGATCGAGCTGGGTTGAATTCGCCTCGGGTGATGTGCTTCATCGACGAGCTGGCCGATCTGATCATGATTGGCGGCAACACCACGCAGGCTTTGATCACGCGGTTGACCCAACGCGGGCGCACCGCCGGCATTCACCTCATCGCATGCACCCAGAAACCGACGGTCACAGCCATCGGGAGTCTGACGAAGAGCAACTTCCCAGTACGACTGGTCGGCAGCGTCACCAGTCCCGAGGATGCCAAGGTGTCCACTGGCTTGAGGCAGACGGAAGCCGAAAAGCTCCTGGGCCGTGGCGACTTCCTACTGGTAATCAAGGGGCAGGTACACCGCTTTCAGGCAGCATACGTAAGTCCGACGGAAATCCGACAGGTCGTTCAGACCTTGCGGGGCAATCATCCACTGCCTGGGCTGGCGGAAGACAACTCAGAACAGGAGGCCGAGGTCTGATGCGACGTGTCAGTGCACTGGCAGTCATCGCATTTACGGTCACACTGGGGATCGTGGTCGGGAACCGGCTAAGTACCGAGGCGATGGCGGTGGTCGTGGGGATTGTGTGCGGCGTCCTCGCGAGCGTGCCGACAAGCATTCTGTTGTTGATTCTTGTGCGCCGGCTGACCACAGAGCCGTCGCAGCCACCACAGCACCACCAGCAGACCGCCTATCCGCCGGTGATCGTCATCAGCCCTGGTGCCGGCCAGTCAGACCGGTCGCCGGACTATCTGTTCGACCCACCGACCAGCCGGCCGGCAGGCTATCTACCGCGTGACTTCAGGATTGTGGGCGAAGAAGACGAAGAAGAGGACTGGTAGGGGCGAGGCATGTCGGAGAGTAGGTTCGATTGCCGATGGGCCGTCAATCCGACCTGCCTCGCCCCTACGTCACCAACTCCGCAACCAGAATATCAAGCGCCAGTTCTGGTTCCAGCCGGCCCGTCTTGATGGCTTCGTCAGTTTCCAGGATTTTGCGGTAGATGGCATTCAACTGCCCCAGGCTGAAGTTCCTCGCCTGCGCAACAGCCTTTCTGACGACAAATGGGTGGAGACCCAGCCTGGATTGAATGGCTGCCTGATACAGGCCCTGGCCGGCCAACTCCTTGACTTGCGTGAGGATCCGGAACTGGCGGGTGATCATGAAGAGGAGATACATCGGCGGCTCGCCAGCCTCCAGCAGTTCGTGCAGCCGGGTCACAGCCTGCCGGTGGTCACGCTGGCCGAGAGCATCGACCATGGCAAAGATGTCCGACTCAACTGCCGCAGGTACGAGCCGGCGTACGTCGGCTTCGGTTATGGGGCGATCGTCGGCGTAGATCAGCAGCTTCTCAATCTCCTGATCCAGGAGCCGCAGATCATCCTCGCCGTACGCGGACAGCACCATCACGGCTCCGGACTCAATCCTCCCGCCCTTTTCCTCAACGCGTCGGGCGATCCACCCACTCACGGCACCACGGCGAGGCACCTCAAACTCTCGCACGTAACCGTGGGGGTCCCGCTGAGCCTGTCTGAGGAGCGGGTTGTTACCGTGCAGGGACTTTGATTCAACGAAGACCAGTCGGGTTGTTTCCGGGACCTGCGGTAGATACTCTCGCAGTGCATCCACCAGCTTCTGGTCGGCCTCGCTTCGTCCACCCTTTCGTGGGTCGAAGCGCTGGAGCAAGTTCTCGACGATAACCAGCCGGCGAGCGCCCATAAAAGGGATGGCGTCGCACACGTGTATGAGTTCAGACAGGCTCAGGCTGCGGCCGTCCAGTACCGTGGTGTTGATATCGGCCATGGCCGGATCCCCGAGCTTGGCCTTCAGCTCGGTGACGGCCTCAGAGCGGGTGAATTCATCCTCACCGTGGAAGATGTAGTACATGCGGGCTGAGCCTCAGCTTATTGAGTCGGAATGAGCAGTACAGAACCACGTGAAACGTGAAACGTGAAAC
>JBHIAO010000087.1:0-15580 GCA_046758565.1 Anaerolineae bacterium | reverse complement strand
GCCCGATCCACGGCTATGGCCGGCAGCTCAGGCCGGCTGAGGGCGTCATCGCCGAATGCGCCCAGGCCATCGAAGTAGTGACCCAGGTGGCCAGCTCTCAGCTTCTCCTGCGCTCCCGGGAAGATGTTGCCGGTCAGCAGCCCGATCACGACGTCGGAGCGGGCTGTCAGCCGTTCGAGCAGTTCGACCGCGCCAGGGAGTGCTCGCACATGGTGATGGTCGATGATGCGCCTTAACTCGTCGGTGTAGGTCGCAAAGTAGCTGGGCATGCGTTCGCGGATCATAACATCTGGCAGGCCAGCCGCTGTCATCAGTTCAATGACAATTTGGGAATCGACCTTGCCAGCCATGGGGTATTCGTCAACAGGCCCCGTGGTGCCGAATACCTGCCCGAACGCTGCGATCATTGCCCGCCGGCCGGCGCCCCCTGAGTCCAACAACGTCCCATCGATATCAAACAGAACTAGTTTTCTCATTCTCCGGAGTCTGACCTCCTACATATGGCGGCAAGTGGCATCTAACTGATGCCTCATACCAGGTCGTGGACGTCTCATTGCATGCCAAGAATGACAGCGCTCCTGGGACTCTCAATTCTGGTTCCGATGCTCTGGCATTCGCCTTTGTCCCGCTAACCATTTCCTGCTATAATTGTACGCCAGGGGCAAGGCCCATAGCAAAGGCGGTGTCTGTCTTGAGACGAAAATCGGAGGGGCCAACAACCCAGCGTGGGAGGCAGACCGATCCCGAAGCGCTCATTCGTCGTCTGTCCACTTTGCGCTGGTTGCTGCCACTGTTAATATTTCTGTTTGTCCTTGTACATCAGGTTGTTGAGCGTCGAACGGTCGGGGAGTGGTCAGAGATCGCCCGCTTTCTTTCCGCCATCTTGATATACGGCCTCGTTGGTCCAATCGTCACTTTCTTCACTCTGAGTTGGATCACTGGCCAACTGAGAGAGAAAGAAAAAGCTGAAGCCAGGATCCGGCAGCTCAACCGAGAGTTGGAGCGGCGCGTTGCGAAGCGAACCGAAGAGCTGGCCCAAGCCTACGACGAATTGCAACAGCGGAACGAAGCTCTTGAAGCCGCCAACGAGGAGCTCAAGGAGCTCGATCAACTGAAGTCTGATTTTGTCTCTATGGTCTCGCACGAGCTACGTGCCCCTCTCACCAACATCAATGGATCCATCGAACTGATGCTGGCTGACGGAGACATGGACCCAGAATCACAGCGAACCATGCTACGGATCATTGGTGAGCAAAGCGCGCGGCTTACACGTCTGGTCCAGGGCATCTTAAACGTCAGCCGAATCGAGGTCCGCAAGCTGGAAATCCACCCTGCGGTCGTCGATGTCAGGCCGTTAATGGAAAAGGTCATCGGAAATTTGACCCAGAGTGAAGTCATTCATACGTTCCATTTGCCCACAGGCCAACTCCCCCTCGTTTGGGCTGATCCAGATCGTCTCGAAGAGATTCTAGCTAATCTGATCGATAACGCCGTCAAGTACTCCCCCGACGGCGGTGCAATTGAGCTAACCGCGCGGGAGAGCGATAGCCGGCTCATCATCTCTGTAAGCGATCCAGGCGTTGGAATCCCCCCCAAAGAACTGCTCAAGATTTTCGAGAAGTTTCATCGCGTGGACCGTGGAGATGCGCGCACCACCTATGGACATGGGCTGGGCCTGTACATCTCCAAGCGCTTTATCGAGGCACACGGCGGCGATATCTGGGTTGAAAGCCAACTAGGTAAGGGCTCTACCTTCAGTTTCACATTGCCTCTCGCGGACGTGGACCACTCCGAACCGGGATCGAGGGCACCAGCAGAAAGGATCTCTGAGGATGGCAGCCGGTGACAAGATCCTGGTTATCGACGACGATACCACGTTGCTAAACCTTCTTCGGCAGAGCCTCAGCAAGGCCGGCTACGATGTGATCACGGCAACGAATGGCCTGAACGGCCTACAGAAGATGTACGAGGAACGCCCGGACCTCATCATCCTCGATGTCATGATGCCTCGCATGGACGGCTGGGAGACATGCCAGCGGATCCGTGAGATGTCCCAGGTTCCCATCATCATGCTCACCGCCAAGGACGAGGAAGCGAACAAGATCAAGGGGTTTGACTACGGCGTCGACGACTATGTTACCAAGCCTTTCAGTTTCGCCGAACTGACGGCACGCGTGGGGGCGGTACTGCATCGCACGCGGCAACGGCCACCGCTCCGCAAGCCGGCCATCTACCGTGTGGATGACCTGATGATCGATCTGGAGAACCGGCGCGTCACCAAGGACGGAGACGTCCTCGATCTGACCCCTACCGAGTATCGTTTGCTGGCCACACTGGTGGAGAATGCCGGCCGCGTACTTTCGCACGAGCAGTTACTGAGCGATGTCTGGGGGCCGGAGTACGTTGATGACACCGGCTACGTCAAGCGCTATATCTGGTATCTACGGCAAAAGCTGGAAGACGACCCCAGCCACCCCAAGTATATCTTGACAGAGCGCGGATTCGGCTATCGCTTCCGCAGAGATTGATCTAGCGGGATACGGGATGCGTAAAACGCGAAACGTAATGGCCCTTACCCCACCAGTTACGGCGTTACGCATTACGCTTTCCGCGTGACAGGGATATATAGAAGGATACCCCGGGCCTAACCCGGGGTATCCTTTTTATGCTTTTCAGGATGGTCTGGTAGTGCCCTACTTCTGATTGAGAAGGTATCTTACAAGAGCTCTGATCCGCTCCCCTGAAAGGACTTTGCCAAATGCCTGAGGCATCACACCCGGAGGGCACGGTCCCAGAGGGCATTCTGGTGCGATGAACGTATCGGGATCAACAATGGCCTGGCGGATGTAGGCCTCGGCGCTCTCCGCGCCGGCCTCGGCGGCACGTTCCCCAGCCACGGTCCCAATATGGGTAAGATCGGGACCGACCTGACCCTGAGATACCCCCTCAATGGTGTGGCAAGCGGTACAGCCTTCGGACTTGAACAGCTCCCCACCCACCGTGACCAACTGGGATTCAGGAATGGGTGTCTCTTCGACTTTCACAACGGCTTCTGGCAACTCGCCGGCCGTCGACTCCCAATTCAAGATGAAGTTGGTGAGATCCTGAATCTCATCATCGCGCAGGGGACCACCGAAGTCCTCACTCCACGGCTGCATTACCGTGCCCGGCCGGCCCGCAGAGATCGCACTCTTGATATAGCTTTCCACAGAACCCGTCCAGTCCATCTGGGCAATGCGGCCGTTCGGCCCCGTGTCAAACAGAACCGGCATGTTGAGAGTCGGGCCGGTTCTGCCCTCACCATAAGTTCCGTGACATAGGGAACAGTTGGTCTCGTACAACATGGCCCCGTTCTCGATGGATCGCGCGTGCTGCGACCGAGTCCTCTCATCCAGGCCAACCGTCAGGTCGTTCACTCCCACGAAGAGGACAATGAACATGGTCGCCAGAATCAACAACAGTCCTACAGTAATCTCAAGACGTATCATGCGATGTAGGTCCCTATGTCAGTCGTGCTTGGCTTCTCGGTGTACATAGACGGTGTGGGTAGCCTGGGTGTTCTCAGGTTTCTTGGCGGGGTCTTCCCAGTCAATTTCCATTGTGACCCGCTTGAGGTCTTTCTGCCACGGCCCGATGATCATTGTGGCTTGGGTTCCTTCACCGAAGGCTTCTATGGTCATGGCCTGGAAGTGCGCCAGGATCTTCTCAAATTCGGTGGGGTTTTCAGGTGTAACGAACTCGTCGACATCATAGACACCAGCGGGAAGCCCATCATACCCCAGTTCACGTATTGGGCCGGGCGTGGTTTGGAGGATGCCTTCCCCCTCCTCAGGAACGAGCGCCTGGAATATTTCAGCCTGAGGCGGAGCTGCGATCCCCCAGCCAGGCGTACCCATGTAAGTCAATATCAACATGACGACGACGAAAACAAGACCCAGGAAGATGGCTAGCGGGCGATTCCTGGCCAGCCGGCTCGGGTTCCTGTCGATATATGGAACCGCGAACAGCAGGCCGACTAGCGCCCCGGGAATGAGTACACCCATGAGTGCCGGGTCACCTAACTTCAGCAGCCCCTGGATCCAGAGGAAGTACCAGGGTGCTTTCGTGTGGAAGGGCGTCCGCTGTGGATTGGCGTGGTGCTCCAACGGCGCATGGTACCCGGTCGTCACAAGCAGCGTCATGAGAAAGGTACCCAATGCCATTAGGAAGATCTCATGCGTGAGAAGATCTGGGATCAGGTCAATGCGCTCTTCGGCTCTCTTCTTCTCGTCAGGGGACAGATCGCCTTCCTCTACCACAGCCGGCAGCGAAATGCTGTGCTCTCGCGCGACCTTGTAGTAGTGGATACTGATGAAGACAATGGCGACAAGAGGTAGAAGCAAGATATGTAACAGGTAGAAACGCAACAGTCCGCCGGCACCGATATCTGGTGCGCCCCGTAACAGTAGATTCGCCTGCGTGCCTACCAACGGAGTCGAGTCCGCCATGCTGGTGCCGATGGTCACGGCCCAGTAGGCCAACTGATCCCATGGCAAAAGGTAGCCACTGAAGCTCAGGAAGGCAGTCAGGAGAAGCAATACCACGCCCGTGAGCCAGGTAAACTGGCGTGGATGTTTGTAGGACCCTGTCAAGTATACCCGCAGAGCATGCAGAGCAACGCTGGCCACCATCAACTCAGCCCCAAGCCGATGCAAGTCCCGCATAAAGAGGCCGAATGGCACGTTGCCTATGATGTTCAGCATATCCGAATAGGCCGTGGCCGGCGAGGGCGCGTAGAAGATCATCAGGATCAGACCGGTGATAGTCTCGACGATGAACAAGTAGGCGCTGAACCACCCCAATCGAAAGGTGTGGGTGAACCACGTCGAACCCCTTTGATAGTATTTGGGGCGAATGTGGAGCATGAACGACTTGACGTGTGCCTTATAGCGGGGGTTCGGGCGCTCTGTTGGCTCGTCACCTCGGAGGATGGCACGAACCTCGCGGAGACCGATGCCCGCTAGAACAGCCCGTGTCGTTTCTTCTACCTTCCCGACAACCTGTGTCTGCCACCAATGGACCGACGTGAAACGATCCACGTACAACTGGACTTCAGTGCGCAGATCACGGAGTCTACCGAGATCAATCACGACACCCACCTCCCTACTTGCGCTTGCCCCGGGTCCTGGCACCTGTATCGACGATCACCCGTGCGTTCGGATCTGGAACGGGTGTTGGCAGAGGACCTTCCTCTGCCGGCGTCTCAGCCAACACGTTGCCCTGGTCGTCCACGACCCGGACGACGAACATGTCCAGGTTACGTGGCGCCGGCCCGGCCAGATACTTGCCGGTGCGCGAGAACTGGGAGCCGTGACACGGACAAATGAACCGGTTCTCTGTCTCCCGCCACTGGAACAGACAGCCCAGATGGGTGCACACGATGTACAGCGCATAGACCCCCGCGTCCGTACGAATAAACCAGAAGCGCCCTTTGCTATTCTTTTCCGGCGAAGCGCCGGCTTCGGGCAGACTACTGGCCGGCCCCAGGGGAAACACACCACCGAACTCGCCAGCCCGGAAGCGGGGCATCGCGAAGAGGTAGCTGACCCCAGCAAGTTGGGCCGTGAAGATACCCAGAGACGCCAGCCAGGCATAGTTCAAGAACTCGCGACGGGTAACCCCGTCACCTTCCTCAACCAAGACCTCTGCGGCCGGATGATCAACAGCGGTCGCGTCAACACTCATGCCAAACTCTCCTCATGAACACAGTAAGCCTTTCCCGTCTGAGAGAACTCTACAAGGTCCAGGTCGACTCTCTAAGAGTCGCCCCAATCTTTGGTGAACATCTATTGATCCCGCAACTAGCTGCAGCTACGAGGGCGGGCTAATACAGCACGCAATTATAGTACTGGAGACCCAATTGTCAAGGCGCGGTGAACCCCGGCGATTGCCCGTTCCCGGCACCCAGAATTCGGCTGGTGAAATTATATCATTTTTTTCTAACTAAGTGCGTCAAAGGCAGGTCCAAATTTGGTCAAAGGATTCAGTCAGCCAGAGTCAATGATGGTCCTATTGCCGTACTGGCGCTGATAATACCCCCAGTACTCGCCGGACTTGATCTTGCGCCACCACCATTCATTCTCCACATACCAGGCCACGGTCTTGACAATGGCTTCCTGGGGCGTGTGGCGCGACACCCATCCCAGGGCCTGCAGCCGGTTGATGTCCAGCGCGTAGCGGCGGTCGTGGCCGGGTCTGTCTTCGACGTGCTGGACGAGATCGAACGGCTTGCCCAGTGTGTCCAGCACCAGGCGGGCCATGTCGATATTGTACATCTCCTCACCCGCGCCGACGTTGTACACCTCGCCGATTTCGCCGTGGCGCAGCACTAGGTCTATGGCTTCGCAGTGATCGATGACATACTGGTAGTCCCGCATCTGCAAACCGTCGCCGTAGAGGGGCAGCGGCATATCGTCGATGGCATTGGTGACGAACAGGGGCACCACTTTCTCGGGATACTGATAAGGGCCGATGTTATTACTGCCCCGTGTGATGGTGACAGAAACGCCGTAGGTCACGAAGTAAGCGTGGCACAGCAAGTCGGCGCCGGCCTTGCTGGCAGCGTAGGGACTGCGGGGCATGACCGGGTCCGTCTCCTTGGAGCGACCTTCGGGCACGTGGCCGTACACCTCGTCGGTGGACACCTGATGCATGCGCAGCCCGTACCTGCGGGCTGCCTCCAGCAAGGTGTAGGTGCCATAGACGTCCGTCCGGATAAAGGCATCGGGGTCCATGATGGAGCGATCCACATGGGTCTCGGCCGCGAAGTTCACGATGGTGGCGATGTCGTGCTGCTGAACGGCCGCATCCACCCGCTCCGCGTCGCAGATGTCAGCGTGGATGAATGCGTACCGATCCGCGAATCGCTCCGCCACGTCTTTGAGGTTATCCAGATTGCCGGCATACGTCAGCTTGTCGTAGACGACGACCTTCACGTCTGGGTACTTCTCCAGCATGTAACGCGTGAAATTGGAGCCGATAAAGCCGGCGCCGCCGGTGACTAAGAGCTTATTCAACGCTCACCTTCTCCTGTCAGTAGGATTGTAACTACCCAGCCGCTCTAGCTGGATGACAATCCAGCGGCCTACTATAGCAAGTTTTCGCTGCAAAAGCCCAGGACTGTCGTCCCTGGCGAGCGGGGGGCTGAGTAGTTCGGCGGTTTCAGAATTTAAACTATCCCAACTGCTCCCGCCGGATTGCCAAATCCGGCGGACCTGGCCTGGATTTGGCAATCCAGGCCGAGCGAAGTGGGGCAACTATTTTCCTGGAAACGCCTAGCTCAAATACGTCCTCGCCCATACTCACTCCTCCACAAGCGTCCAGACTTCCGAAGTCTGTGGAGACTTCGGAAGTCTCGTCCAGTCAGAGTACCCCGACTTTAGAATAATCCCCCAGCATCAGCTTGTACGCCTTGGGTTTGATGGGTGAGCGGATGATCTCGACGTTGCGTCCAATGAGGCTGTCCTCGATGCGGTGGGGAATGCCGATGATCCTCGAATGCTCCAGGACGATGCTGTGCTCGATCTCGCTGTCCTCAATCTCGACGTGATGATAGACGGAGGTGAAAGGGCCGACGTAGGAATTCACAATGCGGGTATGTTGGCCGATGATGGCCGGCCCGCGTATTACGCTGTTGATGATTTCAGCCCCCTCCTCGACGGTGACCTTACCATCCAGACGCGAGTCACGATCGGCGTACCCGTGAATCTGGGGCTTCAATTCCTCCAGCACCAGGCGGTTCGCCTCCAACATATCGGCCATCTTTCCCGTGTCGATCCACCAGCCCCGATGAATGTAGGGCCTCACGCGACGGCCATGATCGATGAGATACTGGATCGCATCGGTGATTTCGAGCTCACCCCGCCACGATGGCCGGATGGTGTTTACAGCTTCGTGGATGTGGTGGTCGAACATGTAGATGCCCACCAGCGCCAGATCGCTGGGCGGGTCGGCCGGCTTTTCAACCAGTCGCACGATGTCACCGTCTTCCAGTTCGGCCACGCCGAAGTGCTGCGGCTCTTCGACCCGGGTCAACACGATCTGGCTGTTCCACTCACCGTTGGAGAATTCCTCAACCAATGGACCAAGGCCCCCCTGGATGACGTTGTCACCGAGAAACATCACAAAAGGGTCGTCGGCCAGGAAATCCTGGGAGACCTTGACGGCGTGGGCGAGCCCCAGCGGTTCTGGCTGGTGAATGTACGTGACGTCCACACCCCATCGACCGCCGCGGCCAACGGCTTGCTTGATCTCTTCCGCTGTGTCGCCGACGACGATGCCGATGTCAGTG
Source organism: Anaerolineae bacterium (assembly GCA_046758565.1). Lineage (GTDB taxonomy): Bacteria > Chloroflexota > Anaerolineae > Epilineales > JAANWY01 > JBHIAO01. The sequence goes on along the minus strand of JBHIAO010000087.1, from coordinate 7,251 downwards.
ATGCCGACATCTCGCAAGGTCTCGATCACTCGAAAGAGGACCGGCTTGTTCGCCACCGGGATGAGTTGTTTCGCGCTGGTGTAGGTCAGAGGGTACAAGCGCGTTCCCTTGCCTCCACTGAGGATTAGACCTTTCATGCTTTCCCCTTATTGCCAGTGAACAGTGAACAGTGAACAGTCATCGGTCGCCGATCACTGTTTACTGTTCACTGATCACTGATCACTGTAGTATCCGTACAGGGTGGTATCGAGCTTGACGTTGTTGAGTACTGTGCCAACGAGCCGCGCATTCACTCTGTTTAGGGCAGCCTTGGCACGTTGAGCGTGGTCGCGCCTGGTGACGCCGGCATTCAGAACCAGCAGGACACCGTCGACCCGCGAGGCCAGGATCGCCGCATCAGCGACGGCGATGACCGGCGGTGCATCGAACAAAACCATGTCAGCCTGCTCCTGCAACGTCTGGATAAGATCGGCCATGCGGCGAGAGCCGAGGAGCTCCGCCGGGTTTGGGGGCAGGGGACCACTGGTGAGCAGTCTGAGGCCGGCCACGCCGGTCTCGCGCAGGGGGGGCATCGATATCGTATCGTCTAGAATCACACTGGTCAGCCCGGCGCTGTTGGAAACGCCGAAGATTTCGTGCAACGACGGCCGGCGCAGATCACAATCCACCAGGATGACCTGCTTGCCGGCCTGAGCCATGGTCACCGCCAAATTAGCCAGCGTCGTGGATTTGCCCGTCCCGGGCGCCGGCGACGTCACGATCATCGTCCGCAGCGGCTCATCCAGGCTGGAAAACTCCAGATTCGTCCGCAAACTGCGGTACGCTTCAGCCACCAGCGACCGAGGGTCCGACAACGTTACGAGCCTTTGTCTGCCGTCCTCAGGCATGAACAACAACCTCCACGGGGAAGACTAAGGGAAAAAGGGAAAAAGAAAAAAGGGGAAAAGGGAGATCAGAGACAGCCCTGTTTCGCTTATGCCCTTTTTACCTTTTGCACTTTTTCCCTTTTTGCCTTTTACACTTTTTGCCAGACTTGCCACCACGGTCGGCTCTGGCCGGCCGGCGACGGCGCGGTGCCACGCTGGCCCGACGGCGGAATCAGGCCCAGCACCGGCGTCTGCAGGCAGCGCTCCACGTCGTCCGGCGAGTGGAGAATGCCGGCCTCGACGTATTCCAGCAACAGCAAGATGAGCCCTCCCAGCAGCGCACCCAGGACACCGCCAGCGGCGGCATTCACCTTGGTCCGAGGCTTGAACCTCTGACCATCCCGGGCATGCTGCACGATTTCCATGATGATGCGATCGCGCTGGTCCAACTTCTGGTTTTCCAGGACCCGCCGCTCGACAGCCACCTGGGCCCAGGTTTCCGCCAGGTTCTTGGCAATGATCGGATCGAATTCCTCGGCATCAAGCCGGATCAGCGACCGCGCCTCGTCGGGGTCGGTGGTGATGCGGCCTTTGAGCGTGTCTGGCGGGAGGTCCATCTGGAGCCGATCCCCGACTGTTTGGGCGATGTCGTCGGACAGGCGCATGCGCTCACTCAGGTTCCACAGAAACTCCTTGATGCCAAGACCTGAGCCGTAGTCAGCGCCCCGTCCCGGGTTAACACTCAGAATCACCGTGGAGCGATACTCCGGGGTGACAAACATCTTGCTGAAAGCAAAGGCGCTCACGCCACCGATCGCCGCCACCAGCACGATGATCCAGCCCCGCCGTACTAGAATCCGAAAGTATTCTTGAAGTTCCATAGAGGCTACCATTCAAATTGCCGCAAGTCGGCCATATTCTACTACATTCAGGCGTCGGTGCAAATATCGTACTTGCCAGCGACCATCCAGACTTCCGAAGTCTGGTAGACTTCGGAAGTCTATCTGTCTGGATTAGCGGGAATCTCGCCCATCACCGGCGCACCCAGCAACGCTTCGGCTTCGTCAGCCGTGCGCACGGTGTCGTCCAGGTAGTCGAGGAGAAAAGCCAGCCCCAGGCCGGCCAGCACACCCAGCGCGACCCGCAGCGGCAGGTCCAACTGCTCCCGCAGTGGCGGTGCCACCGGCTGCACGCGCGGCTCTCCAAGTACCGACACGACACCGCTACGGGCGAAGTAGCGGTCGATGCCCGCCTGGGCCACCTCGCCGGCTGCGCGGGCGATGGCGCCAGCCTGTTCAGCATCCGGCCACGTCACCCACAGCGTCACGATGCGGTGCCGCGTCTCCGATGACTCTGAGGCGCTGACAGCGCCGGCCGGCACGTCGATACCGTGGTCAGCCAGCCGTTCACTGATCAACTCCGCAAAAGCATCCTTGGTCACGAACTGACTGAAGTCGTCGACCAAGAATTCGGCGGCTTGGGCGGCGCTCTCCCTCGGATCGAAGCCCATCCCGGGCTTGGCCGGCAGCGGCGGAACATCGATGAGCAAACTCGTCGTCGCCCGATACAGTCGCGGCGCCGGCCCGCCGAGCATCCGCAGTCCCAGGCTGACAAGCAGCATCACCAAAGGCAGGCCGGCCACGACCCACAGGTGTCGGCGGACAACCGCCCAGTACGCCCTCAATTCCATAGTTGGCTCGCCAGATTGAGCAGAGGTGCAGAGGTGCGGAGGTGCGGGGGTGAATGCTCTTTTGCTCCTCTGCCTCTCTGCCTCTCTGCACAGCAAGCGGCCGACTGTCGGTGGTCGCTGATCGTTTCGACGATCCAACGCCGTAGCTTCACCCGGAATCGCTCCCCATCGAACTGCAATGCGTGCTGACGAATGACCTGGGGGTCATAGGCCGACGCATCGAAGCTGGTCACTGCCTCCACCAACGCTTCCGACGTCTGTTCGCGGAAGAATGTTCCCGTCACCCCATCAATGACTGTGTCCAGCGTCCCGCCGGCAGCAAACGCGATGACAGGCCGGCCCGACGCCTGTGCCTCGACGGGGGCCAGACCGAAGTCCTCCAGGCCTGGCCAGATGAGGGCCTGACAGTGGGCCAGATGGTCCTGCACCGCCTCGGGTGGCTGCCGACCCAAGAATCGGATGTTGGGGCCGGCCACCGCCTCCAGGCTGGGTCGATCTCGCCCATCGCCGATGACCACCAGCGGTAGGCTCAGCTCGGTGAACGCCTTCACTGCCAGGTCGATGCGTTTGTACGGGATCAGCCGCGAGAGGACCAGAAAGTAGTCCCGGACCCCATTGGGTGATGGGCGGAACTGTTGGGTGTCAACGGGCGGGTGTATCACGGTGGATTCGCGCTGGTAGAACTGCCGAACACGGCGCTGAATCTCCGTGGAGATGGCGGCGAAGGCATCCACGCGGGTATGAGCCGCCCTCCGATCCCACTGGCGCAGCCACGGCAGAATCAGCCGCAGACCAGCCCGGCCCAAAGGGCCAACTGACTCGCGCGCCAGGTACTCCTCTGTCTGCCACAAGTAACGGGTAGGCGCCAGGCAGTAGCACAGATGCGCGGTGCTTGCCGGCGTGCATATGCCGTGGCAGAAGCCGCTCTTATTACTCAGAACCAAATCGTAGTCAGAGAAGTCGAAGCGTTCAAAAGCCAGAGGGTACAGAGGAAGGTAAGGTTGATTGTACCGGTGAATGGCCGGCAGCCGATCCATAAACGACACACGAATGTTCCAATCGCCCATGTCAGGCACGGCAGCCGGCCAATAGATGGATGTGTAGACCGGCGCCTCCGGGAACATGGATTTGAGGGCATGCAGCACGATCTCGGCACCGCCGGCCTGGTTCAGCCAGTCGTGCACAATAGCGACCCGCAAACCGCGAAGGGAGTCTTCCATACCAGCGGAAGTATAGCAAAACAATGCACAATTCGCAATTCACAAGGCAAATTTGTGAATTGCGAATGTGCATTTGTGTTATAAGCCGGCTGCGCCTGATGGAGACTGGCGCCCGGTACCTACAACTACCAAGAGCCCGTGATCTTGGAGAGTGAGACCACTACCACAAGTCCTGCCAAGCCTCCTGCAGCGCGCCGGTGTATTGGGTCAACGCAGAGGCGAAACCTGTCGTACCCAGACCAAAGTCAGCCAGCGACGCAGCGAGATACACGGCTTTCTGCCAGTCCTTTTCGGCGGTGCAATACTCAACGCTGTTGCGAAGCCCTTCCAGCCACGCGTTCGCGCCGCCCGCAACGAGCTGGTGCACGTCGGTTGCAGCATCCGGCACTGGCACTGCCTCGAAGCCGTCCACAATCTCCTGCATATGCGGGATGTCGGCCGCGACGTCCATGTTGCACAGTTCTTCCGGGTGACCCGCGAGGGCTGCCTCGATGGCTGGCCCCTCGGCAGCGATCAACTCGCCCCAGGCCCTGTAGCCCGGACCGATAGCTGCACCGTACTGGAGAAGCGCCTCGAAGTCGGAACCAGGGTATCTGGCCTGAAACTCCTCCAGCCCGCTCTGCAGCAGCAAGAGATTGAACTCAATGATGGCACCGCCGAAGTTCAGCCGCGCCGCCACCATTGCCAGGAGACCGCGTCCCAGTTGCGCCTTTTTCCCTGTCTCGCAGAAGTTCACTATGGCTTCGATGCCTGTGCTGTACTCATCCAGGCTGGCGACTAGGCGATCGTGAATCTCGGCCGCTTCCTCCGGTGGCACTACTGTAGCGATTTGTGCCTGCAGGCCGGCCATCTCCTGACCGCTCGCAGCCAGTCGACCGTCGCACAGTGCGTCCGGGTTGCCGGCTCTCGCCTCCTGGATGGTAGCCGCGTCTTCCCTGGCAAGGTCGACGACCTCCTCGACCAGCGGTTTCATTTGTGCCGCGTAAGCCCGCAGCTCGTCGAGATCCGAGGCGAGTGCAACTTGCGCCGGCAGCACCAACCCCGTCACCAAGGCAACGATTGTCGCCAGGCTGGTGAGTTGCCACACTGTCCTGTTCCGACATCCAAACCAAGACATTCTTTTACCTCCCTGTTTCTGGAATATGGTCGGCCGGCGCCCGATCGCCCGGCCTGAAGTCTTGGAGATAGTATCGCGCACGGGTGTAAACCGCATTTGAGAGAAGTGTAACGAGGCTGTAAAATCTCCAGCCCATCTGTTCCTGCCAGAGCACTTCTGCGAACGGATCGCCGGCATACCGCACCTGTCCCCCAACCAGCGTCAACTGAACCTGCAGCTTTTCGTCCAGCAACACCACATCGGCGTCCCAGCCGGGCCGCAGCCGGCCTTTCCTGATGCAGAGCACGTCGGCTGGCACGCGGGTGGCCGGCACCAGAGCTTCGCGCAGGCTGAGACCCACCTGGTTGACCAGCGTCCGCACGCCAGTGTCGAGGAGCGCCGCCGCGCTGGCGAGCGTGCCGTTCGGGAAGCGGCAAACACCGTCATCAACGACTACAGTAGCGGACCCCCACTCGTATTCTCCTGGCGGCAGGCCGGCCAGCGGCGCGGCATCGCTGATCAGACACACTCGATCCGCCCCTTTGATTCGCAGCAGCAGCGCCATCGCAGCCGGGTGCACGTGATGGCCGTCGGCGATCAGTTGGGCGACGATCTGGTCATAGTACAGAACCGCACCCAGCACGCCGGGCTCGCGATGGTGGAAGCCGCGCATGGCGTTGAAGGTGTGGGTGGCATGCGCCAGACCGGCAGTCACATACTGCGTGACCTGAGCAAACGTGGCATCCGAGTGGCCGATCACCGGGATCACGCCGGCCTCCGACAGACGTGCGATGATGGCCGGCCCGTCCCCGGTCTCTTCCGGCGCGAAGGTCAGCATGCGGATGTGCCCGCGCGCTGCACGCTGGAAATCCTCAAACTCCGACCAGGTGAGCGGAATCGCATCGACGAGCTTCAAGCCCATGACGTCGTGACCCAGCAGGCCGTGGATGTGAACGTCGATGAAGCCAGGGACAACGTGCATGCCCTGGGCGTCGATGATGCGTGCGTGGGCCGGCACGTCCAGTTGGCCGACGGCGGAAATCACTCCATCTTCGATGAGTAGGACGCCGCCGTCCAACACCACGTCGGGCGTGTGGACGCGTCCGTTGACAATTGCGATCATAGCCACTCACATCATGGCAAGAGCATCCTGGACAACGCGTGCGACTACATTGTGCGCGGTGCGAAATTGGAACAAATAAGCACCAATACGCACACTGCTGGAAGCAGGAGGCATCTCGGGGTCGGTCAGAGGGCGATGAGTGGTGGAGTGTTGTCGGGGACGCTGTGGCTCCCCAGCCATTCAGCGATCTCGGAGATGTCTGGCCCGGATTCGGCAACGTAAAGGGTGAAGGTCTCGAGCTCAGGGTTGGTGGCAGTCAGGCGCCGGCCATTTTGACGCAGGAAAAGGGCGGCCGCGGCGATCCCGGTGCGCTTGTTGCCGTCAATGAAAGGATGGTTGCGAATAAGGGAGTCCATGAGGGCAGCCGCCTTGGAGAAGAGGTCGGGATACAGGTCTTCACCGCCGAACGTCGCACGGGGGCGGGCCACCGCCGACTCCAGCAGGGCCACATCCCTCACCCCGTGACTGCCCCCGGTCTCTTCGATCAGGCGGGCATGCAGGAAGAGCACCTGCACGCCAGTGAGGTAGTTCATCGCTGAGCCAGAGCCTCCAGAGCCGGGCGATACTGCTCGATGAACTCTGCCACTTGGCGGGCAAAGGTCTCGTCCACGCCTCGAAGAGCCGTTTCCAACGGTGCGATGACGATTTGTCGCCGTTCCCGGTCCAGCTCCACGGAGACCTCGGCCCCTTCGGCGAGCCCCAGGAAGTCCAGCGTATCTTTGGGGAGAGAGACGACCATGCTATTACCCGTCTTGAAGATCCTGCGTACCATATTGCACCTCCTATACTTCGACTGCGCTCAGTACAGGCTCGGGATGTACTTACACTGTAAGTATACCTCACGGAGGACGCAGGGTCAAAGGAGCCGGTATGCCCCAACGGTTGTGAGATGAACGAATTACTCAACTACCAACATGTCATCTTCTATGGCTTCGATCGCGATGAGGAGCTGGCTGGCCCTTTCCTCGACATGCTCAACCGGCGCGCCTCATCCGGAACCGTATCCAAGATCACCCAGGCACACAGGTCTTTGGAGAAGCCGAAGATCCCCGAGGAGATGGCCGGGAGTGTGAAAGTTGTCGTATTCCGTGTAGTATGATACAATACGCGTGAAGACAGAAGCCTTGGCTGGGTCGTTTTGGGGTAACTGCCAGGGCATGGCCAGGTGTGTGGCGAACACCTGACGAGGGAGATTCTAGCACGAGAACCCGTCGGGTGCAAGCCAGCCGGCGGGTTTTTCTTGTTCAGGTGAAGCA
>JBHIAO010000086.1:0-15703 GCA_046758565.1 Anaerolineae bacterium | reverse complement strand
TTGGGGCGGGAGGGGCTGGCCATGGCATCGGTCATCCTGGTGTACGTTTGGCGGATGCTGCCCCTGTCGGCGGTGATCCTCATGGCGGGGTTGACCTCTATTGACCGGGAACTTCTCGACCAGGCTGAGGTGGATGGCGCCAGCTTCTGGCGAATCCACTTCCAGATCAGCCTTCCGTTGGTCCTGCCCATCATGAGTATCGCGCTCCTGTTCGGCCTCATTTTTACGTTTGGCGACATCGTGGTAGTCTTCGTGTTGACCACCGGCGGCCCGGTGTATTACACTCATGTGCTGTCCACGTGGGCCTATGTCCTCGGGATTCAGGCCGGCTCCCTCGGCCAGGGAGCGGCCACTGCCCTCTTCCTCTTCCCTGTGCTGCTGGCTGTGGCAATTCTGGTGCTCAGAGTCGCGCGCCGGATGGAGGTAACGTAACAAAATGGCAAGTTTGAAGCGTCGGGCGAAGCGAATGATCATTTATGCGGTGGTGGCCTGCTTCTGCTTCTTTTCCGCTTCCCCCTTCATGATTATGGTCATCAATACATTCAAACAGGACAAAGATATCTATCGTCCGAAGAATAACCCCTTCGTTTTCAACTTTCCGCCCACGCTCGAGCACTTGGACTTGCTTTTCAACGAGACGAACTACACCATATTTCTTAAGAACTCCCTCTTCGTCGGGGTGATTGTGGTGATCATCACCCTTATCATTGCCGTCCCGGCCGCCTATAGCCTCGCCAGACTGACGGGGCGTTGGGGGGAACAGGCGGGCATCCTCATATTCCTCGTCTACTTGGTTCCGCCCACGCTCCTATTTATCCCCCTCTTCCGGGTGGTGACCCGCCTCGGTCTAGTTGACAGTGTGTGGTCCCTGGTTGTGGTCTATCCCACCATCTCCATCCCCTTCTCCACCTGGTTGCTGATGGGCTTCTTCAAATCTATCCCGCCAGATCTGGAGGAAGCGGCGATGGTGGATGGATACAGCCGTCTTATGGCCTTTTTGAAGGTCGTGATGCCCCTGTCGCTCTCAGGCGTCGTCGCAGTGGTGGTCTTCACCTTTACTTTGACGCTGCATGAGTTCATTTATGCCCTGAGCTTCATCTCCGACTCGACTCAGCGGACGGTCAGTGTGGGGGTGCCGAATGAGCTTGTCCTTGGGGATGTCTTTTACTGGCAGTCGCTGCTAGCGGCGGCCGCGATCGTCGCCTTCCCTGTCGGCATCGTGTACAATTTCTTCCTCGACCGGTTGGTGGCCGGCTTTACGATGGGAGCTGTCAAAGGATAGATAATTGTGAATTGTGAATTGTGAATTGGCAATTGTGAATTATTCCTTACGTGGAATACGAAGGGGCGGAGTGTCGAAGTGACCTCCGCCCCTTCTACGTGCGTACGAGTTGGCTTCAAGGTCCGCTGTGGCCATCCGGCGTAGTTTCGATCACTTCCAACTTGTGGGCGTTGAGACGGGGAAACTCACATGCGGGGTCGAAATACTCCACGGTTCCGGTGACCGCAACCTTCTCGTCAATGTGTACCTCGAGCTCTAGCTCGGACACAGTGTCGGTTTCAGCAATGGCTGCCAGCCAGCCGGCATCTCCAGCATCACGTTCCAGGTAGTACGGCGTGCCGCTGGCCTCCAGACAGTAGTCTGGGGACTGGGATTCCTTCCACTTGCGTAGCCAGCCTTCTCTTTTCGCGTCCAGGGGTGGCGGCAGAAGATTGGGGTAGTTCCTCGCTATGGCCGGCAAATAGACCGGTGCAACGTCAATCACCGGCTCGGGCGTAGCTTGTGACCCTTCGACTGGCCCTTCGACCCAGCTCAGGACAGGACTCAGTACAGGCCTGTTGAAAGCCAGACTCAGCAGGACAATCAGAGTCAGCCCCCCTACAATCCTGACCGAGCGAGGATGCAAACGCACAGGCAACCTCCTTTGCGGATAAGTTGATCCTCGAACTCCTGCCCCTGCCAAGCGTCCTTATTATGGCATAAGGGATGCCTAATTGCAAGTCGCAATTCCTTGCTATTCCTGTACTGGAATGGTATACTTCCACATGATGCGTAATCCTTAAGGCGGCGCGGCCGCAACCAAACCGCTATCGGCGTGATCCGTAATGCGTGATCCGTGAGAAAGCCCGCGTGTAGCTCACGTATCACGCATCACGGATCACGGCCTAGTCAGGCGGTCGAACTCCGGTTTGATTCTTGTCGCAATCCGAAATCCGAAATCCGAAATCGTCATTCAGAACATTTTATCCGAGAAGCTAAATTCCTATGAAGTCTATTGTTCTCGATGCCATGGGGGGTGACCACGCGCCGGCCGTGACTGTGGAAGGCGGCGTGCGCGCTGCGCGCACCCTGGGCGTGACCGTGGTTTTGGTCGGCCGCGAGGATGTCGTCCGCCGTGAGCTTGCTAAGCATGACACAACGGGACTAGCTCTCCCCATCGTCCATGCCGGCGAGGTGATTGAGATGGATGAGCACCCCGCCGGCGCGGTGCGCGCCAAGAAGGACTCATCCATGGTCGTCGGCATGCAGTTGGTGCGGCAGGGCGAAGCCGATGCTTTCGTATCTGTCGGCAACACCGGCGGGGTGTTGGCCGCGTCCCTATTCCACCTGGGGCGCATCAGGGGGGTGAAGAGGCCGGCGCTCTCCACCATCTTCCCGACTCGGGCAGGGCACTGTTTCCTCCTGGACATTGGTGCCAACGCGGATGTTAAACCCGAGTATCTCTATCAGTTCGCCCTCATGGGGTCAGCGTATGCGAGTCGGGTCCTGGGTTTCGGAAACCCGCGCGTGGGTTTGGTGTCCACCGGTGAGGAGCCTGGCAAAGGAAGTCAGTTGGTCCAGGAGGTCTTCGAGCTACTAGCGCACAGCGACCTAAACTTCGTGGGTAATATCGAGGGAAAAGACATTCCGCGCGGGCTGGCTGACGTCGTCGTGACGGACGGCTTCACTGGAAACGTCATCATCAAGCTCAGCGAGGGTGTCGCCGGGTTGTTGATGGAGATCATCGAGGAGGAGATTCGCCGGCGTCGGGTGGCCATGGCCGGTGCGCTGCTGGCAAAGGGGGCGCTCAGGGCGGTTAAAGGCCGGCTTGATTACCGCAAGTATGGCGGTGCTCCTCTGTTGGGCGTAGACGGTGTGGTCATCATTGGTCACGGCCGTTCCGATGCCGCCGCAGTTGCGAAGGCAATTGAAGTAGCCCAGCAGGCGGTAGAGCAGAATATTGTTGAGGCTATCCGGATGGACATGTGTAGGGGCGAGGCACGCTTGTACTGAGCCTGGCCGAAGTATCGGAGACATGGCCCGAATGTACCCGAACCCTGATTTCGATGTGCCTCGCCCCTACCGGAGATGCCAAGGAGTCGGACTTGAAAGTCAGAACCAATCACGCGTTAATTGCAGGTCGGCAGCGGCTCGGGCGTTATGCTGCCCTGGCCGGGTTGCTCATTCTCATTGGCGGACTCGTGACCTCTTTCCGATGGCAGACCCCCACGATGATCGCGATCACGTATGTCGCCCTCATCGTGGGTATGATTCTGTCCAGCATCGGAATCTACCTTGCTGACAAGTGGGTGCAGGAGCCGCGCGCCGACCAGGCGCTGGAGCGCGCCATGAAAGGCTTCGACGACAGCTATCGCCTGTACAACTACGTCTTACCGGCCGATCATGTTCTTGCCTCGCCGTATGGCGTCATGGTGTTCACCGTCAAGCGACACGGTGAGACCGTGCGCTATGTCAACGGTAAGTGGAAGCACGAGCAGAGCATCTTCAGGAAGTTGCAAAGCTTGAGCCGTGAACGGCTAGGGGACCCCATCCGGCAGATGGAGCGGGAAGTGGAACGTTTGGCGGAGCTGCTGGACCGGGAACTTCCCGACGCGGACATCCCGATCTCCGGAGCGATTGTGTTCACCCACCCAGACGTCGTGCTCCAAACCGATGGGGCGCCGGCTGACGTCTTGCACGTGAAGAAGCTCAAGAGCTACATCCGGCGTGCCAACAAACGCACTGGCCGGATTAGTGACGAGGTGTTGCGGGGCCTGGAAGACGCGTTGGATCGCGACTAGATGTTGGATATTGGGTATTGAGTATTGGGTATTGGGTATTGGGTATTGGGTATTGATATCGACTTTCTAATATCCAATATCCAATACCCAATATCCAATATCTATCTAATCCCCCACTATTGAATGCTGAATGGCACAGGCGTGATCAGCGTGATCAGGAGAACGATTGCCAGGATGCCGGCGATGATTCGCGGGCCGGTCAGCGGCGTCACATCATCCAGCGCCGGCGGGTGTCGCAGCCCAAAGGCGCTGAGGAGCAGTGCCCATATGAGCCAACCCGACCAGCCAGGAACTGGCTCGACGCCTGGCAGCAGATTCAGAAAGAACGGGACAATGCCCATGGCAATCAGTCCGACGAAGGTGGTCTGGGCCAGGAAACGGTGGCCCCGTCCCCACACGGCATACGCAATGTGACCGCCGTCGAGCTGACCAGTGGGCAGCAGGTTCATGGCCGTCACGAACAGGCCAACCCAGCCAGCAAACGCGATGGGACTGAGTGCCACCCGCACATTCTCCGGCAAGGGTCCAAGCACCAAGCGCGAGACAGCCTTGAAGAGCAGAGGTTTGCCTAACAACAAGGTCATGCCACGGCCCATCGAATGTGCGGGTACCAGATCGGACTGGAGCAACCCGATTGTCAGAACAGGGATGGCGATGATCAGGCCGGCGATCGGACCAGCCAATCCAACATCGAACAGTGCCTTGCGGCTGGTCATGGGGGATTTCATACGAATGACGGCGCCCATGGTGCCGATACCAAATGGGAAGAACGGGAAGAAGGGGATGAAGTAAGGCAACGTCACTTTTATCCCGTAGTGTCGTGCGACAACGTAATGCCCCAGTTCGTGGGTGCCCAGGATGCTGAGAATTGCGATGGCGAAGGGAGCGCCAGCCAGGAGGGCATCCAGACTCGCCCAGGGTCTCGGTTGGCGTTCCAGAAACGCTCCGGCCATGAGAGTCGTCACGATGGTGGTTGCGAAGAGCAAGATGTTTATCCACGGACGTGAAACTTTGCCGACCTCGGGCGTCGGGGTCGTCACAATAATGTCTTGACCACGGTCACGGCGTAGCAGGGCCTGGTAGCCCAACGGATGCAGACGTGCCTGCAGGCGCTCGAACGCGCTACCGGAGTCTTCTCGCAGCCGGCCGGTAAACACCACAGTCTCGCCATGATCTTTTATAGTATAAGTGTGGACATCCAAGATGTCCAACACATACCCCAGGAGGGCTTCTGGGAACCTCGTGCCTTTGATCGTGTCCATGGCAGGTTCTCTCAATTGACCATTTAACAACCCAAAATGCAGCCCAGATTCTAGCACATCAGTGCCGATTCGGCAATCCCAAATGAGTCAGCGTAACTCTTGAGGTGATTTCGTGTTATAGCAGACCGGAATTCTTAAGGCTGTCTGACAATGGGTGTCGGGCGAACGTCCAGTAACCACTGTTCACTGTTCACTGAACCGGCACCCATTCTCTGTGTATAAGGGTGTGGTATGAGATACGCGCACATTGTAGGATGGGGCAAGTACATTCCGGAAAACGTAGTAACGAACGACGATCTTGCCCAGTTTATTGATACGTCGGATGAGTGGATTCGAGCGCGGACAGGAATCGTTGAGCGTCGTGTGGCTGAAAAGGATGAAGCCACCTCCGGACTCGCGGTCAGAGCAGCCCGTGCTGCTCTAGAGGTTGCCAACTTCGATCCAGCCCGGCTTGATCTGATTATCGTTGCTACCTGCACCCCGGATTATCCTCTCTTCCCATCAACGGCGTGCCTGGTCCAAACTGCTCTGGGCGCCAGCCAGGCGGCCGCCTTTGACCTGAATGCTGCGTGTTCCGGCTTTATCTACGGGCTAGATGTGGCAACGGGCATGATCCGCGGTGGTAGGTATGATAACGTTCTGGTCATTGGCGCCGAGATATACACTCGGTGGCTGGACTGGACGGATCGGAGCACGTGCGTGTTGTTCGGCGATGGCGCCGGCGCTTTTCTCCTGCAGGCCAGCGATCAGCCGGGTGGCGTGATGTCCATCGCACTGGGAGCCGATGGGTCTGGCAGCGATTTGCTGGTTGTGCCCGGGGGTGGCACGCGCAATCCTCCAAGCTGGGATTCCACGCGCAATGGCATGTGTACCATAACGATGGAAGGGCGCGAGGTATTCCGCTTTGCTACACGGATCATGGGGCGGGCTGCGAAGGAGGCCATCCGACAGGCCGGCCTGGAGATAGACGACATCGAGTTGTTCGTGCCCCATCAGGCCAATCTCCGGATCATCAAGACCGCGGCACGCTTCCTCGATCTGCCTATGGACAGGGTCTTTGTCAATGTGGACCGTTACGGCAACACGTCGGCGGCGTCGGTGCCCATAGCCGTGTGCGAGGCTGTTGAGGAAGGGCGGCTTCGACCTGGGGATCATGTGGTCCTGGTTGGCTTCGGGGCCGGCCTCACCTGGGGTGCCACTGTTGTTCAATGGGCCTTTGAACCACAGGAGTGGCCGGTGTGGCGCCGATCGCTCCAGTGGACCCGCTATCGTCTGGCCGGCGCAAAGGCATTGATCAGCCGCACCGAACGTAAGCTGGGCGTGCTGGAAGAGCGGCTTCTGCGGCGCAACGGCTATCGCGGCGGGGGAAACGGCGACGAATAGAGCCGGCCCCGCCGTCGGAGTGAGACCTAGAACCGGCGCCAGGGGACCACATCGGTGAAGAGATAGGGGAGAAAATCATCTCGTAGCAGGCGAAGGGTCTTTGCGCTGTCTGCCAGAATCGGTGCACTCGCGCGGATGGACACGACGCCGTCGGAGGGATCACGCTCGGGATTGTCCCAGAGATAGAGGTATAGAACAATCAGTTCAGAGGACCCATTCGCGGCAAAGCCGCGCTGCGCGTAGATGTTGTCATCGCCAATTCTGATCGTGTCCAGGTCCTCGTGGATCATGGTCCAGCCGGACAACGGGTAGCACGTTGCCGGCGTGTGCTCAAACAGTCGGAAGCTCTTGGGTCCGCGACTTCCGAAGACACTCAGCCACACGATGTCACCGTCGGCGTTGCGGTACTCGCGTTGGAACGCGACCTCTGGGTTGTCAAACCACTGCGCCACCTCAGGTCCAAGGGGTAGAGGTTTCCCATGCCACGGCCCCAGATCCATCGGTAGACTATCAGGTAGGTTGTCGAGGCGCAGCGCATATGGACTGATGACCGCGCGTTCGTTGTCGGTGATACGATACCAGCCCTCGGTATCTACGAAGTACACCTGTCCGGTCTCACCGGCGTCGGTCGAAGTGGATTCGGTCTGGGCCGGCATCGGCTCAGGCATCAGGCGGCGTGTGATGAATGAAGCCCCCAGTGCCGCCAGTAGCAGGCCGACAACGAGGCCGAGCCGGAAAATGGAAGGAGGAAGTTGGAAAATGGAGAATGGAAAATGGAGAATGGAAAATGGAGGATCGGACTCCACCTTCCATTTCCCCCTTTCCCCTTTCCGTTTTCCCCTTTCCATTTTCCATCTTCCTTAAATATCCGGCCGGATAGCGTGGCATCGCACGCTTCGACTGGCGAGTAGCAACATGCCGAAGGCGAAGAGGAACAGCATTGGGCTTGAGAGGGTGTGATAGTAACGCAGGCCGGCATCTGCCCCCAAATTCTCCGCAACAAAGAACAGCGACGACACACGCATCAAATTGGCGGTAATGGCGATAGGCAGTGCGGCGACCAGAAGTGTTGCCTTACCCCACCAGGGACCTCGAACGATGTAGACAAAGAGAGCTGTGAGTGTGAGCAGTGCGACAATGGATCGCAATCCGCTGCACGGTGCACCGACGGTGAAGGCCGTTGATGCCAGCCGCACCTGCGCCCCGATCGTCGTTGCGGCGACCCCTAATGGGCGAACACACAGTGCCGCGTACCGGGCCACAAAGGCCTCTAACGGTGGACTGAGTCGTTCCACAAATGGCAGAGGGATCATAGTACCGAGGAACACCAATGGAAAAGCCCACTGTTCCACGGCTCGGCGTCCTACGAACGTAAGTAGCAGGCCCACGATCAATACAAGGAGGCCGGCCGCCGATAAAATGTGCAGTTGCCAGGGCATGGAGGCGATATGCAGGCCCACACCGAGGGCCACCACCGCGAGGCCGGCGTCCCATGGCTCGACCGCCACACTACGCTTGCGCCAGATGAGGTAGCCGGCAACCGCTGGGACGAGAAACCCGTGCGAATAATACGGATTGCCCAGCCAGGACTGGACGAGCCAGCGTAGCGTCGGCAGGAAGACGAAACCCATGAGGGCGACGACTCCGGTGATTCCGATAATGTGTCTCCGCTTCCCATTCATCGTTACACTATTGTACCTATCTGACGGGCTATGTCAAGAGACACTCGGTGGTCAGCGTGCAAGGCAGGTTGTCCGCCGATAGCAAACCACATCGAGGGTGCGGGTTTCTACGGATCGAGAATCAAGTCGTAGCAACCGACGGCCGGCGGGTTCGATCCAACGTTCTTGACCTTCACATAGTAGGTGTTGCCGGCCTGTAGCTCGACCTCCTGCTTGCCTTTGCCGAAAGCCAGCAACTCCAGTGGTCGCCGTGCATCGCCAGTCGCATAGAAGACCTCCGCATATACCTCGACGTTGTAGCTCATGTTTTCCGGCCAAATCCAGTGGGGCCCTGTCCATTCCACCACCCATTCGTACCAGTCAACATCGTTTCCCTGCTGGCCCGGTGAGGCACTGAGATCCCAAAATGTTCGGTCGTCCCAGCGACCATAGCCGTACGGCGTCGCACTCTCCCACAGGTTGTTAGCCGGCTCATCGGCGTCTGGGGTGTTAAAGCCACACGGCAAGTGGCTGCGCCAAATCAACGGCAGATACGAGGTGCCAGGTCCTCCAGGCCGAGGCGTGCGAGTCGGGCCGGGATAGCCGACTGGGGTACTGGTCGGTGTTGGCGGTCTCGGTGTTGCCGTTGGCGTGCTGGTTGGGCCGGCGGGCGTTGGTGTGTTCGTCGGGTTGCTGGGCGTAGGTGTGAGCGTGGAAGTGGGTAAAGCGACGAACGTGGGCGTGGCGTTGGAGCCAGGGGTCGCGGTGGCAGTCAGCGTCACCGTGGGTGTATTCGTGGCCGTGGCCGTGTTAGTTGGCGTGGCTGTCAGCGCCACGCCTGGACCTATACGCTGGGCGTATGGGTCACTCCCACCGAGCCAGAAGTTGCGCGGATCCTCCCACACAACGAGAAACTCGCCAGCCTTCGTGTTACGGGCAACCTGCGCCCGCCGTTGCGTACCGATCTCGACAGCGATTTCAAACTCATCGCCCACTTGCTCCCCGATACCGTTCAAGGCCCGGCCGAAGATATCGCCGCCGGTTCCAGGTTCATTGCGATCGTCCCGCCAGACCAACAGATATCCGCTCAGGCTGGCATCGAAAGCGAGGACCGGATCGCTTTCGGCACGGTTGCCTGTCGATAGGGCGATGTTATCTCCTCGAAGGATTCCGGTGGCGTCTACGCGCTGGCCGTATATGTCGGTGTTGGTAATACTGAGGCCACGAGAGTCTTCCCAGACAACCAGGAACTCGTCCAGGTCAGTGTTATAGCCGATGCCTACGTTTTCCTGGTTGATCGCGGCTGTCGACACCACGATATTCGTGCCGTCTGGCGCCCCTGTGCCAGTTACCAATTGGGCGTAGACATCGACGTCGGTCAGGTCTGCACCTCGTTCGTCGTCCCATGCCACGAGGTATCGCTGAGTTGCCGGGCTGTACGCGACGTCGGGCTGGTTCTGAGCCTCGGGATTGTCGGAGATAGCGAAGTTGGCGCCAAGTAGCGAACCATCCCCGGCGACCCGCTGGCCGAAGATGTCCGAGCTTGTGGTGGCGCTGGTTCGGCTATCCTGCCAGACTACCAAGAATTCGTCCGCATCCGGGTTGTACGCGACTCTGGGGTACAACTGCGGGCGAAGGGCTGTCGAAATGGCAATATCACTTCCTGCGAGGGTGCCATCGGCACCGACTCGTTGACCGTACACATCGGAGCCGCTGATGCGTACGTCCCGTTGGTCGGACCAGACCACCAAATACTCGTTGCGCGTCCGATTGTAAGCGACAGAGGGGAAGTCCTGGTTGAGTGCCTGGCGGGTGACAGCAAACGCGTCTCCTATTGGCGTACCGTCAATCGCAAGCCGGCGGGCAAAGACATCGTTACGGGTTGTGTCGAAGTTGATCTGGTCTTGCCAGACAACCAGATACTCGTTGTCCTGCGTGTTGTATGCGATGGCCGGCCACTCCTGGTCTGCTGACTTCCGAAGAACTGGAATGTTCCCACCCACCGTCTGCCAGAGGGATTCGTCGGTAGCGTGTGCAGTCAGTGGCCTCATCAGGCCTCTGAGCGGCCTCGCTGCCTTCCATGCTGACCAGGCGAGCACACACGTGACCACCACCGCCAGCAGCGATGTAAGCAGAAGTGATACCCGGCTCGACCGGGGGGTGCTTGTCATTGGTTC
Source organism: Anaerolineae bacterium (assembly GCA_046758565.1). Classification (GTDB taxonomy): domain Bacteria; phylum Chloroflexota; class Anaerolineae; order Epilineales; family JAANWY01; genus JBHIAO01. The sequence continues at coordinate 5,158 of JBHIAO010000086.1, read as the reverse complement.
TCCTGGTGCAGGCGATCAGTGACCGCGTTGTGCTTTGCGACGTATTTGTGCGTAGCCGGCCAACGCACCCAAACCGCTGGCGAGCAAGAGCAATGTGCTTGCCTCGGGAATCTCCGCGGGCGGCGTGGGTGTGGGTGTAGGCTCGGCGGCCGGCGTTACCACCCGTGTGGGCGTCGGTGTCTCCGGCTCGGCACAGCGGGGTACCTGGACATCGGATGTGGTTGTGAGAGGCTCTGTACCGGTGTCGAATCGGCTCGTCACACTGTAGTCAAATGTGCCTTCGACGTCGGCTCGAGGTCTTATGGTCCACGTGGCCGAGCGAGCGGCTCCGGGCGCAATGTTGCCCAGCGATTGGGTTGCCGATCCCGCCATCAACTGAAGTTCCCCCGGCAATGTAATGGTCGAAGTACCGTTGAGGAAGGGCTCATCGCCGGTATTGGCAACCCAGTGTGTTGCAGAGAACGTGAGATTCGGACATCTCAGAATGACTGGCGCGTCGATCCACGCCTGACCCCCGCCAGGACCAGCGAGTCCGTAGAACGTGGTCACCGTTCGGGATGCACCTGGCGCCAGATTTTGTGGATTCCAATACATCGCTACGGCACTGTCAAGTGTCAAGTCCGCAGCCGGGTCGATGGTGTAGTCCCATGGATGGAATCGTATACCGTCGCCTTGTTCGAAGCGCCCCCACCGGGCCAGCACAAGGCGATCAGGCGGCGTCGCACCAGGCCCGACGAGGATGCCCTGGCCTTTGGTGCCGGCCGGGTCAAAGTCAGGCGACTCAAAGGCTTTCCAGATGGCGGGGATGTTGCCGATGAACTCTGCTTCGTGCGTCAGGTTGCCGGCGCCAGGGACAAAATACGGAGCACCGTCACCCTCAACCACAGGGCCAACACGGCCGATAGCGATATCGAGCATCGAGCGGACGCCGGCGGCTCGAGTTGTGTCACCATTGTTGGTCAACGTGTACTGGATGCGAATGGTGTCGTCCCGGCCCGTGTATACGTTGAAGGCAAGTTCGAGCCGTTGGGTTACCCGGAGCTGGTCAAGGAGCCAGGTTGTGATGATGGCGTTCCCCTGTCGAATGGGCCCTTCGGCTGGCAGGCGATCCAGGAGACGGAAGTCCTGGGGCTCTCCGTCTGTAATCACACGGATTGTCGCGAACGAAGACCAGATGTCGTCGGGATAGCCGTAGAGGAGGCGCTTGTTGTCGTCGGTGGGAATCGCTGGATCACCACCTGTTGTACCAATGACGAACTGGCCGTCGTCGTCGGCCGCTACACGGACGTAGTCATTGTCAACGGTGATGGTCGGCGACTCGCCGGCCTGTTGAAGTCCTTCGCCGCTCTTTGTGCCCTGGGCGCTGGCGCTAAGCCCCGCGCTAAAGGTGAGAGTCAGAACCAGTAAGCAAGCGGGGAGAATGTGTCGCTGCATTCAATTGCTCCTGGGCAGGGAATGGAACACCTGGAGACACGCTCGACAAGACATCAAGGTCGTGCGTCGAGCACGTTCACGTAAATGGGCTTCACTTAGTAAAAACGAACAACGCTCGTGACCGGATACGCAATTAGGCAGGCGTGCAGACCAACCCCATGAAAAACCGTCGCAGAAAAACGGGAATTCGTTTTCATCCCTGCAAGGTTAGGGGCAGGTCCCAGCGGTCCATTTCCCCGATGAGGTCGAAGGCCGTCATGTCGAGGTGGATGGGGGTGACAGAGATCTTGCCCTGGGATACGGCGCCGATGTCCGTCCCTTGCTCGTTAACACCTGTCGGCGCCTCGCCACCAATCCAGTAGTATGGCCGACCCCGGGGGTCTGCGCGCTCCACCAGTACATCCTGGTATACCCGCCGGCCCAATCGCGTGATCTCAACTCCGGCAATCTCGTCCGCCGGCCGATTCGGCACGTTGACGTTCAGCAGGTGGCCCGGGGGCAAGCCATGCTCCAACACGGCCGACGCCAGCCCTGCTGCAAACGAGGCTGCAGCGTCAAGTGCTGCCCCCTCTGGCCGCTCGTAGGTGTCCAGTGATACGGCGATGGCCGGCAGGCCAAAGATGGCGGCTTCCATCGCGGCAGCCACCGTTCCGGAGTAGGTGATGTCGTGGCCCAGGTTTGGTCCGCTGTTGATGCCCGAGATCACCAGGTCTGGATCGCGGTCCAGGATGCCCAGTAGCGCCAGCGCGACGCAGTCCGATGGCGCACCGTTGGTGGTGTAAGCCGGCGAGCCGTCGTCCAGCTCGGCGTATGCGACGCGAAGTGGCTTGTGCATCGTCTTGGTGTGGCCGGCCGCCGTCCAGTTGCGGTCGGGCGCGAATACAACGGTCTCGCCAACCTGATCCAGCGCCTGTTTCAGAGACAACAGCCCCGGCGTCTCGACACCGTCGTCGTTGGTGACGAGAATGAAGGATTGTGTTTGTGATTCAGTCATGTTCTGGCTTGTCCTCTCATCCCAGTGATCAGTAATCAGATTCTGGTCACTGATCACTGATTACTGAATACTGATCACTGGCCGTAGGTGGTGTCGTATTCCGCCGGCGGCTGGGGGATGTTGTTGGCCCGCACCCAGTCGATCGTGTCGGGTGGATACACCTCGTACACACGCTTCTCGATCTGGTTTGGCGGGCAGTACACCGTGGCCAGCTTCCCCGATGGCCGGCAGATGCGCACCAACCGGTGCATATTGTCGTATCGCGTCGGCTCGGTGCCTTCGATGAATACCTCGGTCCGCGTCCGGGGACAGTACTGAGTCGGCAGCAGGCCGGAGAGGGCACACACCTCGACGAGGGTTAGGCCGGCCGGCTTCTCGAACTCCAGAATCGGCTCATGGGCGAGGGCACGCTCCATGAAGTCATGCCAGATGGGCGCGGCCCCCTTGGATCCAGGCACCTGCTCCATGGGCGAGTTGTCAGTGTTCCCCACCCACACACCCACCGCCAGTTGGGGTGTGTAACCGATGGTCCAGGCGTCGCGCCAGTCGTTGGTCGTGCCCGTCTTGACGGCCGCCGGCCGGCTCAGCTCGAGCATGTTGTAGGTGCCGAAGGCCGGCCGTCGTGCCGCGTTGTCGGACAGGATGTCGGTGATGAGATACGCGACGCGTTCGTCGATCACCTGCTCCGTGGCCGGCTGGTAGTCGTCCAGGACATTGCCTCGACTGTCCTCCACGCGAAGGATAGCCACGGGATCGAGGGTGCGGTAGCCAGGCTGCCGGTCGTTGACGGGAACGGGCTGGCCCACCATGCGTCCGATGTTGGCAAAGACACTGTAGGCGTAGGTTAGGTCCAGCAGCCGGACCTCGCCACCGCCGAGGGTGAGGGACAGGCCATAGTAGTCGCGGTCCAGGGTGTTAATGCCCATGCGATGGGCTGTCTTGAGCACATTGGCGATGCCCACCTGGTTCAGCAGCTTGACGGCCGGGATGTTATATGAGTTGGCCAGGGCGGCGCGCAGCAGGACCGGGCCATGCTCCTTCCGGTCGTAGTTCTCCGGCGCGTACGGCGGATGAGGTGGGTCGGGGAAGACCGTTCGGATGTCCCAAAGTAAAGTGGCTGCTGTAACAGGGTGTTGTATTGTGTATTGCGTATTGCGTATTGCGTATTCGCCTACCGAAGAGGGCAAATCCGAAATCCGAAATCCGAAATCCGAAATTCCCAAGGCGGTGGCATAGGTGAAAGGCTTGAAGGATGAGCCGGGTTGGCGCGCCGCCAGCGTGACGTTGACCTGGCCGTCGATCTCGGGGTCGAAGAAGTCCAGGCTGCCCAGCATGGCCAGGATTTCGCCGGAGCGCGGGTCCAGGGCAATCAGGCCGGCGTTGGACACATTGCGCGCCTCGGCCTGGAGCCGCTTGATGTGGCCGCGCGCCACCTCTTCGGCCAGGGCCTGAAGCTCCAGGTCGATGGTGGTCGTGACTTTCAGACCGCCGCGGAAGAGCAGGTCTGCGCCATAGCGCTCTTCCAGCAGTTGGCGGATATACATCACGAAGTGGGGTGCCCTGATCTCGAACCGCTTTGGGGCGTAGCGAAGGGTCTGCTCCCTGGCCCGCATTGCGTCTTCTGCGGTGATGTAGCCCTGGAGATACATCTGATCCAGGACGACTTCCTGCCGGCGCTTGGCTTCCTGCCGGTCAGCCTCGTCCTGGGCCAGGGGGTTGATAGCCGGAAATTGGGGGATGGCGGCCAACATGGCGGCCTCAGCCAGGCTCAGATCCTGCACGTGCTTGCCGAAGTAGGTCTCGGCGGCGGCTTCCACGCCGTAGGCCAGGTTGCCGTAGTACACGGTGTTCAGGTACCACTCCAGGATTTGGTCCTTGCCTTCGCGCCCGGGGTAGCGCCGGCTCAGCTCCCACGCCAGGATAAGCTCCTTCATCTTTCGCTCGTACGAGACCTCGATCCGCTCCTCGGGCGAGATGATGACGTTTTTGACCAACTGCTGGGTGATGGACGAGCCGCCCTGAATGGGCCGGCCGCGCAGGTTGTTGTAGGCGGCACGCAGCAGCCCGCGCACGTTGAAGCCGGGGTTGGTGTAGAAATTCTGGTCCTCCAGCGCGATGGAGGCGTTGATCAGGTGCTGCGGAATCTGGGCCAGCGGCACGACAGTGCGGTCGCCGCCCTGGGGATCGACGATTTCGAACAATGTGGTCTTGCCGGCACGGTCGTAGATCTTGGTGGTCTTGAAGGCCTGTTCGGTGCGCCGGCCCACCTCGTCGGGCAGGGGCAGGTCCTGGGTGAAGTAGGCGTAAGCGCCATAGGCGGTGGCGGCGCCGCCTAGCACCAGGAAGGCGATAGCGAAGAGAATTGCAGCCCCGGCCGTGGTGCCGAGAGCAGCGGTTGTGCCGGCGATGACTCCGGTGCGGTCGTCGGCTCTGCGCCGCATGCGCTTCAGCCAGGAGACACGGGTGCTGGGGTTCATGGTGGGGGGAATGGTAGCAGAAAGCGGGGAGGGGGACAAGTGGGTGATAGCCGCAGCGGTGTCTCGCCCTACATCAGCCGGCGCGCGCACGAGCCTACCAGGGGGCACTGTATAACCGCAGTGCTGTTCACACGGCGCCAATCATCTCATCCAATGACAGCAGCAGCACCTGGCCGGCCTCGGCACGCTGGTGTAGTGGCCTGGTGAAGCCGGCACGACTGAACAAGGCCAGGTGTACCGCCCAGTCGCGGCC
>JBHIAO010000085.1:0-15790 GCA_046758565.1 Anaerolineae bacterium | reverse complement strand
TTTACGAGGCGATAATTCACGCACACGACGCAAATGTTGCGGAATAACGTCATAAAACTGCTTCTCTGTGCAGACAAGCATTAACAATTCACAATTAAACTTCCTCCTGCCACTCTGTCCGCGGGCGCGATGCCCGTTCCTCCTCGGCTTCCGCTTTCATCTGTTCGGTGACGACTTCGCTGCGGGCGTTCTCCAGCGCCTGGACGACGTCGATATCGCTTCCACCCTCTTGCGAAACCCGCCGGCCCACCCGGACCATCACCGGGACCCGGACCAGCGGCCCCAGGACCACTGCCTCGCCGACGTTAAGCCCTGGCAAGTCCGCCAGCAGGCTCTCCGAGATGCTTTCCGAGGCACGGCGAACGGCGTTTTGATCTTCTGGGTTAGTCAGCCGCATGATGATCTGGCTGTTGCACTGTGACAGCGTGTCCTGGTGGATTCGATACGGTCGCTGGGTGATCAACACCAGGAAGATGCCGAACTTGCGGCCTTCCGAGGCGATGCGTTTGATAATCAGGCTCGCTCGTCCCTGATCGCGTCCGCCGGAGACGAAATTGTGGGCCTCTTCCAGGACCACGAAGACGGGTCGCGCCAGCCCCTCGGTGGTTGCAAGCCCCCACGTCTCACGCAGCACTTTGTCGACGATGAAATCGGCGATCCACTGATCGATGCCGGCCAGATCGATGACCGACAGACTCATGGGCCGCAGCAGGCGGTCCATGGGTACGTCCTCAAAGCCCCAGATGTCGATGCGCGTGAGTCGCTCGATGTGTTTCAGTGCCTTCCCGGCCCCGCTGATAACGTCCGGCGTGATCGGCGAGGCGTCAGGTGGTGGCTGGGGCGGCTTGGGTTCCTCAGGTTCGGCCTCCTCCGGCCCGGGTGAACTGTCGAACCACTCCTCATCACTGAGCTCGTCAGGGCCATCTGAGTCGAGAGCAGCCTTACGCGCCGTTTCCTCACGGAAATACTGGCTGAAGCGATCCGCATCGCCGATGGACGGATGGGCCGGCGGCGTGAAACCCTCGGCCGGCGTCTGGCCGCCGTTCGCCAGGCGCTGAAGCTCCTGCAGCAGCACGTGCGGCGTGTAGTCGGTCCCATCCAGGTTCTCTGTGGCTGTACGAACCGCTTTTCGAATGTTCGTGGCTTTCTCGCTAATCCCCGTCAGATCGCAGATTTCGTCGGCGTCGAGCCTGGAGAACTGCACGGTGAAGCGTTCAGCGCCTCCGATAGCCTCATCCGAGATGCGCCCGTGCTGCTCCGTGGGCAGCCGATAGACCTGCACGCGATCGGCGAACGGCGTTGGCTGGTGGCGCTCGTCCCGCCGCATGAGCACGTAGTCGCTGTTTGGGTCGAACACGATGACGGTGCCACCCAGCTCTAGCAACTGCTCCAGGACGACGCCGACGGTGTAACTCTTGCCGGCCCCGGTCTGGGCGATGACGGCCAGATGCCGGCGTAGGCCGTTGGGGTTCAGCTTGACTTCCACCCCAGGTCGGTTGATCAAGGTGCCCATCGCGATGCCGCTGGCGACGTCGCCGCTGAAGAATTGGCGCAGCAGGTCGTCGGGTGCCCGGTAGACCTCGGCGCCTGGCATGGCAGCCCCGCGTGGCAGCCGCACAACTTTGTCATCCAAGTAGCCCAGAACTTTGGCCTGGCCCACGACCACCGGCGGCAAAGTCTCCAGTCGCTTCAGGATAGCCTCCACCTCGCCATAGCCCATGGACGTATCCAGCAGCCGCGACGACACTTGCAGGCTCGACACCTGGGCCAGCACATCTACCTCTCGCACACTCTCGTCGATCTTCTCCTGCACCTTGCGCACCACCACGTACTCCCACCGGGGTGGCGCGATGGCGGCGTTGGTGACGAAGGTGAAGGAATCGGTTCGAACTTCTCCCACCACATAGCCGACTGCGTTCATAAGCGTTCTCCCATGGCTCTCGCCCTCTTGCGGAGACACTCAGGTCATCACCTGGATGTCCGCTGTAGCAAAGAGAGGCGCATTCTCATCTTGAATGCGATTCCTGGCATATTCAAAATAGTCAGGGTCGATCTCGAATCCGATACTGTTCCTTCCCCATAGACTCGCTGCCAGGTTGGTTGTACCAGTGCCCATAAAGGGATCAAGCACTGTGTCGCCAACGAAACTGAACATTCTGACGAGTCTTTCTGCCAGATCCAGAGAGAAAGGAGCAGGATGGTTCTTAGTCGAGGTGCCGGGAAGCTCCCATATCTGCCTGAACCACTGTCTGTGCTCTGCCTCTGAGATAACGCTGAGTGCCCTCATCGCCAAACTGGGACTCCGATAGGCTCCCGGCTTCCTCTGCATCAGGATGTACTCAATGTCATGCTTTATTATTGCATTCGGCTCGTAAGGCTTCCCAAGGAATCGCGAGCCATTTTCCACTTCCAGAGAGACGTTTGAGATCTTATACCAGATGATCGGGGCAAGATTGTCGAACCCTATCTTGCGACACCTTTCCTGGAAAGAGGCATGGAGGGGAATCACAACGTGTCGTCCGTGCTTTCTACGAGAGAGACAGACATCACCAACGACAATGATCAGGCGACCGCCCTTAACCAATACGCGATGACATTGGCGCCAGACCTTGTCCATCTCGTCTAGGAATGTCTCATAGGAAGAAATCCGCCCCAATTGCCCTTCCCTCTCTGGATACTCTTTGAGTGTCCAATAGGGTGGTGATGTCAAAATCAGATGGACGCTTTCTTCAGGGACGTTATCCATATGTCGCGCATCTTGCACGAACAGACGATGCGTGGTTGGAACCTCTCTCACGGCCTCCCGCAACAGATCAATCGCCTTTTCATCTTTCGCCAACTGAGGAAGGGCCTTGTTCGGTTCACTCAAGTCCACGGCGACGGCTGACAAGTGTCTTCTGACTATCTCCGCAAGGGTCGTCTTCTCAACCAGCCTCTCACTCATCATCCACCCTCCGCATCACCCAGTACGGGATTTCGGCGAAGACAAGATCTCTTGCTGTTACTGTGGAAATAGTTGCGTCGGCGTTGGCGAGATTAAGGCTGTATTCTCTCTCACAAAATCACTTGATCCAGAAATGCGGGTTCCAGGCGACTTCCCACAGGAATCCGTCAGGATCTGCGAAGTATCCGGAGTACCCACCCCAGTCGGTGTCATGCGCCGGCTTGACGATTTTCGCGCCGGCTGCTTTCGCTTCTCTCAGTACGGCGTCAACCTCATCCCGTGACCGCACATTGTGCGCGAGGGTGAAGCCGGTAAATCCGGTGCCCTTGGCCGGCACGGTTGCATCTGCCGCCAGCTCTTCGCGGGGATAGAGCGCCAGCCACGTACCTCTGGTTTCGAAAAACGCGATCCCCTCACTCCCCGGTCGGAGCGGCAAACCAAGGCCATCGCGATAGAATCGGGTGGAGCGGGCCAGGTCCGATACGCCGAGGGTGATGATACTTATCCTGGGGTCCATTTGGTCTCCTCTTGTAGGCTCGACTTTGGCCATTTTGAGGAGTGAGCACGCCTACGTGCGAACGGGTCACAAGATACGGCACGTGGGCGTCAAGAATATCTCCCACGTGAGAGATCGCTTTGCTCATCATTGCCTCAAAACTCAAAACCGTCGGTCGCTTCGATCGAGCCGGATTTCACATCCCAGCTCACGCTGAATCAGGTTCAAGTAGACATCGTTCATGGTGCGTCGCTCTAGCCGCACTTCCCGGTCTACGGCGTAGAGGAGGGCGTTGTACACTTCCAGGCCACCGTAATCGCTGGCCAATATTTGCAGTACCCCGTGCAGAGATGGATTGTCCGGTTCCAGGACCGCGCCTTCAACGTCTCCCAGCCGGCGATCATCCCCCACGCAGAAGGCCGGCACATCCACCCGCACGGCGTCGTCGTAGTCTGCCAGCCGGACGAAGAAGGAGACGATGGCCGGCGCATCCTTCAGCTCCCCCTGCTCGATCAATTCGCGGCTACCGCGCGTGAATCCCCACCTTCCGAGGATCACCGGTGTCGAGTAGCCGGCTTCGTAGCCAGTCCACCGATAGATCATCTCGCTGTCCGGCACCTCGAGCGGTAGCGCTCCCAGCCCCTCGTGGTCAGCCCAGATTTTCGCATGGGTAGCCTCGCGACTCGTCTTGGCGATTGAGATCAGAAACCGATGGCCTCGGCGACATTCGTCGAACAACTCGACGTAAGCCCGGATGATTTCTTGGGGGTACTTCTCGATTCTCTCGCGAACAGGCAGATCCTCGATACCTTCTAGCGTCAGCGGGTAGAGCTGGGGGAGTTGACCGTACAGTGCACCATCCAGGAATATGACACTGCCCTCGGGAACATGGCGACCGTAGTCCCGCGCCAGGCCGATCTCCAACCGGTCCAGCAACAGATCGGCAAAGCGTTCTACACTACCCCGCGGGATGGTTCCGCGAAGAATCTCGAGGTCAACATCCGTCTCTGTCCGTCCTTCACCTATCAGCAGTGCTTGAGCGGTGAAAAGAACGGCGCCGTTGGCCAGGTTCAGGCGACGGATGGAGCCGTCGACGGCGAAGGCCGGCCCGCGCTGATTGCCCGCGGCCAGATCCTCCGGCAAGGTGTGCCAGTGACGCGCCATGAGGTTACCCAGGATCGCTTCCTTTGCCTCGGCTTCGGTGCTCAACGTTTGGGTTAGACTCTCTCGCCTTTCGTCCACGCGATCCGCGAGCTTCGAGATGAAATCCGGCATGGGTTACCTGATAGCTCTGTCCGGGGGGTGAAAGCTAGTGATACACCATCTGCAAAACAAATGTTCGACGGGATTATACTTCAAGGAAGGGGGTTCTGTCAACATGCAGCCCGTCCTCTGGCACCCTGACGAGTTGTCATGGGATGGCCACAGATAGGCCAAAGTAGCCCAATCAGCGGAGCCACGGCAACAAGAAACGGGCACCGGATGACGGTGCCCGTTCGTTCGTTAGCTTCGCCTTCAGCTACAGCTTGACGACATCGACTGCCTGCGGTCCCTTGGGATTCGATTCCACACCGAATTCAACGCGATCGCCTTCGTCCAAATTCCGGAATCCATGACCTCGAATCTCAGAGTAGTGAACGAAGACATCCTCGCCCTCTTCCCGCTCAATGAAGCCATAGCCCTTGCTACCGTTGAACCACTTCACGGTTCCGGTAATACGCTCTGTCATTGTTGAGTCCGTCCCTCCTTTCGTTGAATTTTGTTGCAGGACGAGCTCATCGATGCTTCGAGCCATGAAAAAGACCGTCTCGGCCGAAGTAGCCTTGACGGTCAAACGTGCACGTTCCGAAACAAAACTTACTGCGTCCTACTATAGCTAATGATAGCACGTTTCGGCGTATATGTCAAACTGCGGGCTCGCCGGCCTTCTTCTCTTTAGCCTCAGCCACGGGCTCCTCCGCCTCTGGCTCCTCGACTTCAGCTACGGGCTCACCGGCCTGTATCGGCTCCTTAGCTCTACTTGCTCAGCATGCACTGTAGGCTCGCCAGCCTCCGGTCGCTCGGCCTCTGGCTCCTCTGTCTCCACCGTCTCGTCTGCCCCTTCTGGCTCCTCTGACTCTTCTTCAGCATCAGGTTCCATCACATCCAGGAGATGCAGCCCCATTCGCTGGTTCTCCGGATCGAGGCGAATGATCCTGACCTCGACCTTGTCTCCGGTCGATAGATCCTGGTCGGGTTGGTCAGCAAATTCACCCATTTCCGAGATATGGATCAGACCTTCGACGCCTGGTTCGACCTCGACAAACGTACCAAAGTCAACCACGTTCACAACCTCACCCTGGACCGATTCACCGACGTGGTAACGCTCCTCAATGCTCTCCCAGGGATTGGGCTGCAGGTGCTTTAGGCTGAGGGAAATGCGATTGCGCTCCGGATCCAGGTCCAGGACGTAGACATCCACTTCTTGCCCGACTTCCAGGACCTCGCTCGGGTGATTGACCTGCCCCCAGCTCAATTCGGAGATGTGGGCCAACCCGGTGGCCCCGTCAATCTTGACGAACGCGCCAAAGTGGGCAAAACCGACGACTGTACCATGCCGGACGTCACCAACCTGCATCTCTTCGATGAGATTGGCGCGCTGGTCCTCTTCCCACTGCTTCTGAGCCTTGCGGTTTGACAGCACTAGCCGGCGCCGATTGCGGTCCACTTCGATCACTTTTAGGGACAGGATCTCTCCGATGTATTTCGCAATCTGGCTCTGCCGGTTCTCTCCGTGCGCGTAGAAGCCTTCGACGTGGGAGGCCGGCACGAACCCCTGCAGCCGGCCAAATGGGATCAGCAGGCCACCCCTGTTGTAGCCGACGACCTCGCACACGATGATCTCGCCGCTATCCAGCAAGGCTTCGGCTCGATCCCAGTCCTCCTCTTGCAGAGCCAGATTGATGGAGACGACAAGTTCGTCGTCTCGCCCTCGCGGGTTCATGACAAACGTCTGGACTCGCGTGCCTGGCTGCAGCCTTGTAAGCTCATCCTCCGAAAGGAGATCCAGGTCTCGCTCTGGAACAATGGCATCACGCTTGGCCCCGACATCTACGATGATTCGCTCGGGTTCGATTTTCAGAATGACACCCTCTCGAATTTCACCTCGTCGAGGCGGGGAATAATTGTAACCGTTTTGGAGATACTCCAACATCGGGTGTTCTGTGTCCGGTGTTTGTTTTTCTTTCGGTGGTAGAATTGGCAATCTCGTTTGACCTTTCTCGTGAACAGTGGTGTACTTACAAACAAAATCCGCCGCGGGCCATGGTCCGGCGGCGGAAGCAACCACATGGAACTGTGGTTCGTTCGTAGCAGCACTCGCTGTCGGTGCTATGTCAGTTTCATGTTGTCGTCGTTTACTCTGCCATACCGCCTATACGCTACACATCAATAACTATAGCACAGCCTGCGCAGATTCCCAAACGGGGGTAGTCGGGTGGTCAGGTAGTCGAGTCGTCAGGTGGTGGGTGGTCGAATCAACCCCTCGAGTACCCGATCAGCTGACTACTCGACCAAGTGGCCAACTGACTACTCGACCAAGCGACCAACTGACTACTCGACCAAGCGACCAACTGACTACTCGACCAAGCGACCAACTGACTGCCCGACCAAGTGACTATCTGACCACTCTGGCATAGTAGGCACACAGATCGTTGACGACGCAGATCTCACATTTGGGGTTGCGTGCGACGCAGATCTCTCGGCCGTGCCGAATCAGATTCAGGTGGAAAGTATAGTAGAGCTGCTCAGGCAGAATGTTCTCCAGCTCGTCATGCGCTCTCTCGCGCGATGTCTTCTCTCCGATAAGCCCGACACGCCGGCTCACCCGATGGACGTGGGTATCCACGGGGAAGGCCGGCATGTCCAGGGCGAACAGCAGGACAATCGCCGCCGTCTTTGGCCCGACCCCGTTGATCGAGGTGAGCCACTGCTTCGCCTCCTCCACCCGCATCTCCTGAAGAAAGCCCAGGCTCAACTCGCCCCTTTCCTCGGTTATGCGCTGGAGTGCCTGCTTGATGCGGGCGGACTTTTGCTGACCCAGCCCGGAGACCCGGATTGCCTGTGCGATCGCGTCTGCCGGAGCATCTCGCACCTGCTCCCAGGTCGGGAAGCGATCACGCAGCCGGCGAAAGGCACGATCTCGCAGCGTATCGTTGGTGTTCTGGCTCAGAATCGTGGAGACCAATACGGATACAGGATCACGGCCTCTCCGGTCGGGTTCACCGTAGGCGTGTAGAAGTCGCTTGTGAACCTCCAGTACCCGCATCTGGAGCTTCCCATCGGTTCCAGTCATTGGCTCGCCATCACCTCGTACACTCACTTAGGGTCCTTGGCCAGAGCTGAAACTTGGCGAAAGCGTTGGCTCTGCCCGTTGTTCACGATGCCAGAATCATATCGCCATTTGTCAGTCGCGTCAACTGGCTGCACATTCACCCTGCGCCATCTCTTGACCGTAGGTCGGATTTGCAGTCCGACCCTCATATCGGCGACTGGCAAAGCCGCCTGTCAATTGACCGACGCGCGATTTCTTGACAGGCCCCAGCAAGCATGCTATCATTCTTGGCAGTCCATGACCGCGAGTGCTAGAATTCGACGATGATTGAGCTTACCCAGCGACGCAAAGAGATTCTGGCAATTGTCATCCGCGAGTACGTGGCCACGGCTGCACCTGTTGGCTCAGCTACCATCGCGGATCGGCACGAGCTGGGCGTGAGTTCGGCGACCATCCGCAGCGAGATGGCCGCCCTGGAAGAAGTTGGCTTTCTCACCCATCCGCACACTTCCGCCGGACGCATGCCAACGGCCAGGGGCTACCGCTACTTCGTCGAGCGGTTGATGGAGACCAGTAGCTTGCAGCCAAGCGAGCGGCGGATGATTCGTGACAAGTTTCAAGTGGCCGGCTGGGACCCCGAGGCCTGGATGCACCTGTCTGCCTCGGTGTTGGCCCAGGTGGCGAATTCTGCCTCCCTCGTCACGGCACCCAAGCCATCTCGAAGCCAGTTCAAGCACATGGAACTGGTTGGACTCCGCGATAATCTGGTGCTGCTGGTGCTGGTGTTGGCCGATGGCAGCGTGGAACAGGCGCGCTTCAGCTTGCCAGAGGCTCGGTCTCAGGAAGAACTATCGGCTCTGGCTGACCAGCTTAACGAGCGATTGGCCGGCCTGGATCGACATGCCATTGCGAGGGCGGTCTTGCCACAGTTGCCTCCGGTGCCACAAGTAGTGACCCAGATGCTGGACTTGATGGCCGATTTCGACCGCCGGCACAGTGGAGAAATGATCCACGCCGGTCTCGAACATGTGCTGAGTCAGCCAGAGTTTGCTGACGCTGAGCGGGCAACTGGCGTATTGCAGGTATTCCAGCGAGTGGACTTCCTCGGGCCGATCCTGGCCGATGTAACGTGGAGTCATCACGGTGTCCAGATCATTATCGCCGGTGAAGGTCGTTGGGAGGCGATGAGTGACTATGGGCTTGTGCTCGCCGACTATGGGGCTGCCGACGCTCGCGGAGCACTCGGCGTGTTGGGACCTGTCCGTATGCCGTACGAGCGGGCTGTGTCCGCAGTCAGGTATATGTCGGACCTGATGAGTCGGATGGTGCGTGAGGTCTACGGTGTAGGCTGAACAAAGGGGAACTAAGAGGAACGAAAGGGAACTAAGGGGGACTAAGAGAACGGTGCTGTTGAGTTCCCCTTAGTTCCCCCAAATTCCCCTTAGTTCCTCTTTAATTCGACCTGTACGCGGCATTCGAGTGCACGAGACAAAATCATGGCGATGAAACGAGATTACTACGATGTTTTAGGCGTTGACCGGGAGGCAAGTAAGGACGAAATCCGGCGTGCCTATCGACGCAAGGCCCGAAAATATCACCCGGACGTGAACAACTCGCCGGACGCGGCCGATCGGTTTCGGGAGGTTAAAGAAGCCTACGAGGTCCTGTCCGACGATGAGAAGCGGGCAATGTACGATCGTTTCGGGCACGACGCCGATCAGTTCGGTCGCGGGTTTGGTGACTTTTCAGGCTTCGGTATTGATGACATTTTTAGTGAGTTCTTTGGTTTCGGGACTCGAACCCGGACGGCGGCGCGACGGGCGCCGGTCCGTGGCCGCGATTTGCGGGTCGACATCACACTGGAGTTCGAAGAAGCTGTTTTCGGCACGGAGAAGGAACTGGAGATTCCCCGTTGGGAGATTTGCGGTGCGTGCGGTGGTAGTGGCGCCGAGCCGGGGACTATGCCTGTCACCTGTGTTCAGTGCTCCGGCACCGGTGAAGTGCGTCAGGCCCAGCAGACCGGGCTCTTTGGGTCCTTTGTCACCATCGTGACGTGCCCTCGCTGTCAAGGGACCGGCGAGGTGATCTCCACCCCGTGCAGCAAGTGTCGTGGGCGTCAACGCGTTCATGCCAGCAAGGTAATATCGGTTGAGATTCCAGCCGGCGTCGACGAGGGAACACGGATCCGGTTGACCGGCGAGGGTGATGTCGGTGAACGGGGCGGTCCCCCGGGCAACCTCTATGTCAACATCCATGTCAAGCCGCACGAGTTCTTCGAACGGCGAGATAACGATATTTATTTCGAGCTACCGCTGAACGTGGCTCAAGCTGCGTTGGGTGACGAAATGCAGGTCCCGACATTGGAGGGAGAAGAAGCACTACGGGTTCCACCTGGCACACAGACCGGCCAAATTTTCCGGCTGCGCGGCAAGGGCGTGCCCTACCTGCGCCGGGAAGGTCGAGGTGATCAGGTGATCCGGGTGTTTGTCGTGACACCGACGAATTTGACCGACGAGCAGAAGCAATTACTCAAAGAATTGTCCAAGACTCTGGGCCGAGAGGTCATTCCGCAACGCGGCAAGAACTTCATGGACTGGCTAAAGGATGCATTTGGGGTCTGATTAACAGCCTTATCCGAAAGCTAGCGGATCAGGTTCGCACGCCCAGTATCTGAGACAAGGTGACAAAGGGAGGGGGAGACAAGGAGACCTACCGCCGGCAAACTTTCGGTCATACCGAAAGTCTCCTTATCCCCTTATCTCCCCCTCTCCTTGTCTTGATGCCGGCGCGGGAGCCGCCTCTGATGACTTTGCGGAAGGCTCTGAGGAGCGGAACCATTGCGGTGGATCGAGATTAGCGTTCAGGCTGAAGGCGAGGCGGTTGAGGCGATTGCCGAGGTTTTTAACCGCCTTGGTGAGGGCGGTGCCGTCATCGAGACCCTCATCCACCAGGATGACTCACCGTACGCCGGCGATCCTGTCGTGAGTGTCAAGACCTACCTGCCAGCCAACCCTGTCCCTTCGATAAAGTCAGGACATCGCCTGAGAGCGGTCGAAGCAGGCGAAGGCGCACCGCGCCAGCGCCAGATCGAAGAGGCGCTGTGGCACCTATCCCAATTGTACCCAATCCCTGCCCCTCACATTCGCGAACTGGCCGAGGAAGACTGGGCAGAAGCCTGGAAAAAAGGTTACAGCGTCCAGCACATCGGCCGGCGAGTGGTGGTCGTCCCTTCGTGGGAGCCGTACACGGCGCGAGACGATGAGATTGTCCTGCGCCTGGATCCCGGAATGGCCTTCGGCACCGGGCTTCATCCCACCACGCAACTGTGTCTGCTGGCTCTCGAGGCTTGGGTAAGGGCCGGCGATCGGGTGCTGGACGTGGGGACGGGCTCTGGCATCCTGGCGATCGCTGCGGCTAAGCTGGGCGCCACACAGGTTATCGGCGTTGATCTGGATCCCGTCGCCGTGCAGGTCGCCCGGGACAACGTTCGGCTGAACGAAGTGGCTGACCGCGTCGAGGTCGAAGAGGGCTCGCTAGAGCCCCTCGATCTGGTACCCCATTCGCAGGACCGGATCGTCGTGAATATTCTGGCCGATGTCATCATAGAGCTGACTCCTGCGCTGGTGACTTGCCTGGACCGCGCCGGCACGCTCATCGTCAGCGGGATCCTTGAGGGATACGCCGATTCCGTCGTCGAAGCGTTCGAGTCAGCCGGCTTGCATGTGATGGAACGCTGGCAAGACAAAGACTGGGTGGCACTGATTGCAACCCCAGAGATCTGACATAACGCCATGCGCCGAGTATTCATTTCCCCCGACTGCATTGAGCTCGACAAGGTAACGTTCCCACCCGAGTTTACGCGCCGGCTGACTATGCTCAGGCTCGGCCGCGGCGATCATCTGATCGTGCTCGACAACTCGGGCTGGGAGTACGAGGTCGCCCTGACCAGAGTGGGGGATGGTGCTGCCGTCGGGCACGTGGTCGAGAAGACCCTGGTCGCTGGCGAACGCCGAACCAAGATCAGTCTGTATCAAGGATTAGTGCCCCCTGATGATTTCGAGGAGATCCTGCGCCGAGGCACCGAGTTGGGTATCGTCGAATTCGTGCCGTTGGCATGCGATCGCTGCGAAGTGCCCGACCTCCATACCTTCGACGAGTCGATGCTCAAGGGATGGCGTGAGATGATCGTGGCCGTTTCAGAAGAGGCAAAGCGTGGCCGGCTACCCCGTCTGGGGCCGGCCGTTTTCTTTGATGCTGCCCTGGACCGCGTGACACGGCGTGGCACCTCGCTTATCATTTGGGAAGGTGAGGGCAGCCAGGACATTCTGACGTTGACAGAGGACAAACCCTTCTCGATCCATCTTCTCGCACCGCCGCCTGACGGGTTCACGCCCCGAGAGGTGGACCGCGCCAGCCAGCGGGGTGTCATTCCGGTGCGCCCGCCCTTCGACCCCTTCGGAGGGACACCGGTCGGCCTGCTAACCAGCCAGGCCATCTTCGAGCAGTTGGGGTAATACGCCCCAGTCGCATGTAGAAAGGGGGGAGCATGGAATCAGTCTGGTAAGGTTCACAAGGCCGGAACGCAACATCAATCGTCATCACATCTGTGCATACCCAAGGAGGAGTTTCCATGAGCATCCGTCGTTGCTTCGTATACTTGTCTCTACTGTTGCTCTTAATAGTGCCGCTGGGCCTGGCCAGTTTCGGCGGCTCGACGCAAGCAGCGCCCAACCCCCTCGGCATAACTCAGGATGGCCCCGACGGTGCCGGGACGCTGACGCTGCTCCACAATAACGATGGTGAGTCCTCGCTCTTGCCACTGACGAACTCTGTGGCCACCGGAACAGAGACCGTGGCACTACCCATCGGCAGCGTGGCGGCTTTCAAGACGCTGACGGACCAGAACATCGCAGAGGCACGAGGCGCTGGCAACGCCGTCCTCAACGTCTATGCCGGCGATGCCTTCCTGGCCAGCGCTACGCTTATCTGTGGCCAGTCGCCCGACCAGCCGATCTACGATGCCGTCGCCCAGCGGCAGATCGCATACGATGCGCACGTTTTCGGCAACCACGAGTTCGACTACTCGCCCGACTTTTTGGAGGAGTTCATCCGTGCCTTCTCCACCGATGGCCCGGTGACACAGCCGTTCCTGAGCGCGAACCTGGACTTCAGCGCCGAGCCCGGTTTCGCCGACCTGATCGATGCCGACGGCCTGATCGAGGTCCCCGTCACGGATGGGCGCGTGATAGGCCACTCGGCGATCATTTCCGACACAGTAACTGGCCAGCGCTTCGGTATTGTATCTGCTACCACGTGGATGCTGCCTACAATCTCCTCGCCCCGCGACGTCGAGGTGACGACCTCCGATTTGGCCAGTACCGCTGCTGCAGTTCAGGCGGAGATCGATCACCTCTACGACGACCTCGGGGTACGCAAGATCATCTTCGTGAGCCACCTGCAAGACTTGGATAACGATAAGGAGTTGATCAAGCTACTCAACAAGGTGGATGTCGCAGTGGCAGGGGGCGGTGACGAACTACTTGAGAACCCGGCTGTCGACGATGAGATCGAACTGCTGCCCGGAGAGTCGGCCCCGATTGAAGGCACCTATCCGCTTACGGAGACCGACGCCGGTGGGCGCACGGTCTACATCGTCACCACAGCCGGCAACTACAAGTATCTGGGCCGCATCGATGTGGAATTCGACGAAGACGGTGAGGTCGCCAGCATTCTCGCTGACACCAGCTATACGCGCCGTGTCATTCCTGAAAGCTCGGTGGCGGACGATCTGGGCCTGACGGACACCGTGACGCCTGACCCGGACATCGTCGCTTCAGTCGACGCGCCTCTCCAGGCGTGTCTGGACGGCCTTGCCACGACCCGTGTGGCGACCACCGAGGTGCTTCTCGACGTCTCGCGCGCCGGCGTGCGTTCTACGGAAAGCAACGCCGGCAACATGGTAGTCGATTCCTTTGTCTTCGCCTACGACCGGTTCGCCGACGACCTTGGCCTACCGCCGCGCGGCGAGGACAATCCGGTGATTGCGGTGACGAATGGTGGTGGCATCCGCCAGAACGCCGGCGATGTACTGCCTCGCGACGGGGTCGTTCCCGGCGATATCACGCGGCTCGACACATTCGACGTGCTGCCGTTCCCCAACTTTGTGACGGTGGTCAGCAGCGTCACCCCAGCCGACATGAAGGCTATCTTCGAGCGCTCGGCTGAGAGTCTGCCCGGTCAGGGTGGGCAGTTCTTGCAAGTATCTGGTCTCACCGTGACGTACAACATCAGCAACTCCGTGGGGAGCCGGGTCGTTAGCATCGTTCTCGACGACGGCACGCCGATCATCGAGGGCGGGGCCGTTGCCGATGGGGCGCCTGACGTTAGAGTTGTCACCAACAGCTTCGTGGCCTCTGGCGGCGATGGCTACGTGTGGTTCGCCGATAATCCCGATAAGTTGCAGTTGCCTCTCAGCTACGAGAAGGCCTGGCGCGAGTACATGGAGATGGAGGATGGGCTCAACGGGCTCATATCGGCTGACGACACGCGATATCAGCCCGGTGGCGAGGGTCGTATCATCTTCCTGAAAGCGCCGCCCCCGCCCGGAACCGACAGCCTGAGCGTGCGGGTGTATATCGACTATCGGTGTGACGTTTTCTTCCAGAATGGTCTCGATGTCCCGATTGGGGACGTATCCGTCACGCTGAGCTTCCCCGATGGCTCGAGTGAGACGCGCCAGACCAGGTCGTTCGGTTTGGTGAACTTCCCCGGCTTTGACGCCTCGGGTGGGGTCACCGTCAGCGCTGCGCTGCCACGTGGCTACAAAGGCTACTCGCTGGATAGTTGCCCCAGCAGCCCGGCCAGTATTGACCTGGCGCCCGGTGACTTCCGATTCCGGTACAAGTTCGTGCAATTTAGGGCACGGGTGATAGGCGAGCAAGCCGGCCCCTAGCCTTGCCCTCGGCGTACGATTGAGAGGGCGGTGCGCCGCGCGCAACGTTCGCAACACCAAGGCGGCGGAAGATCGCGACGATTTCCCGATCTTCCGCCGCCGTGCGTTGGTCCATCAGTGTTGCTTTTGCACCACTGCCCGTAGGAAGTCACCAGAGGATTTCGACAAAGCAGCATTCTGTGGTATAATAGAGTTGACTATTTCGGCTAGATTGCCAGCCGAAATACGCTGGCTTCGATTCCGCTCACGTTCAGTTGGGCTAATCGAACACTCTCATCCCTTGACGCCTCCCCCCCGTCTCGGGACGTATGCGCGTCTCTTTTGTTCGTCGACTCACGCCAAAGCCTGCCCGGGTCCGGATTCTCCCATCGGTGGGAGGCCTACTTGTCGCGCGCTGGATTGTGTAGAGACCGAGGAAGGGAGGTGATCCCGAGAGACCTCTTGATTCGTTAGCATACAATCATCGACATTACCATGAACCCTTGCTAACTCATGAGCACACAGGGAGAGAGACATATGCGGCAACGAAATGGTAACTCGCGATCCTCTACTATCGATTTTCGAAGCAAGGCGCTCCTCGCTACGGGGTTTATCGTTCTCGCTTTGCTCACTATGCTGTGGAATAACTTGCCATACGATGCACTGAACTGGGTTGCATACAGCCAACCGTACGATACGCCAACGGCGACGGTAGCTCTGACACCAACCTTCACGCCCACTGCAACATCAACGCCGACTGTCACTGTAACATTGACGCCCACTTCTCCTCCGACCGCCACGCCAACCGCGACACCCCCGCCCGAGCCCCCGTCGGGGACCGACAGTCTGACGGCGCGGGTGTATATCGACTATCGGTGTGACCGGTTCTTCCAGAACGGCCTGGATGTCCCAATTGGCGATGTATCCGTCACGCTGAGCTTCCCCGATGGCTCGAGCGCGACTCGCCAGACCAGGTCGTTCGGTTTGGTGAACTTCCCCGGCTTCGACGCCTCAGGCGGGGTCACTGTCAGCGCCGCGCTGCCACGTGGCTTCAAAGGCTACTCGCTGGATAGTTGCCCCAGCAGCCCGGCCAGTATTGACCTGGCG
>JBHIAO010000084.1:0-15998 GCA_046758565.1 Anaerolineae bacterium | reverse complement strand
AATTGTGAATGATGAATGGTGAACTGTGAATTGACGTTCCAGAGCAAGAGCAAAGCGTTCACAATTCATAATTCACAATTACTGCAGGTCCAGCATCTGTCGCAACACGGGAATGGCCTTACGCGCCGCGTCGGCGCGGTGGCTAATCTCATTCTTGATCTTTTCCGGGAGTTCGGCCATCGTCTTCTCGAAACCGGGCAGGAAAAAGACCGGATCGTAGCCAAATCCGTGGTCGCCTCGGGGCTCGAAGGCAATCCGACCCGTGATGCTGCCCTCCACGGTTCTCAGAGTGCCCTCAGGCGCTGCAATAGCAATGACGCAGCGAAAACGTGCCTGCCGGCGTTCCCATGGGACATCACCTAGCTTGTTCAATAACTTGCGGTAGCGATCGGCGTCACTGGCCTCTGGGCCGGCATAGCGGGAGCTGTGAAGACCCGGCTCGCCGCCCAAGGCTATCACCTCCAAGCCGGAATCGTCGGCCAGGGTTGGAAGCCCGCTGACTTCGGCAAAGGCCCGAGCTTTCAGAACCGCGTTCTCCTCAAAGCTGTTTCCCGTCTCCTCGACGTCCAGATCAATACCTTCGATGGCTGGTGACGTCAACTCGATGGGTAGATCGGCAAACAGCTCACGGTACTCGGCCAATTTCCCCGGGTTATTGGTTGCAACCAGGAGCTTCTTCATGGCCTTCAAATAGTAGCACGAGGGCCTTTGAGGGGCAAGGCAATCAGTAAACCAGTGCTCAGTAACCAGTGACCAGTTTTCATCGTCTACTGATTACTGATAACTGGTTACTGATTACTGAGCACTAATCCCCCTGGCTTGCTGGTAACCGCAATTAGACGTGTTTGCAGGCCGAATGTTTCCCTAATTAACCCGACGAAAACACGACGATAACCCTATGGAATATGTACGATGCGTTTGCACAAAGCACGGAATGCTGATGTCAGGGTTGACAGGAATGGCAAGTTTGGGTATAATGGCCTGCCAATGAGCACGGAAGTAGGTACGTGCAAGGAGGAGGGTCCCCCCACTCGTGCCAAGTAAGAGAGCAAAAGAGCCCTTCACGCTGCTGATCATCCCTCATTCGCAGCGTGATCCCGTTAGTGTTCGACTCCCCTCTTGGACACTAACGGGTGTGCTGGTTGCCCTGGCCGCCGCTTTCGTGGGGCTGGTCGTGTTTGCGGCACGTTACCACGCTCTGTCGCAGGAAGTTGTGCGCCTGCAGGAGGCACAGCGTGTTGCCCAGTCACGACAGCAGGTGCTGCAACAGACGGTCCTGTCGCAGCACGATGCCGTCCAGTCCATGCAACAGGATTTCGACACCGAGATAGCTGCAGTCCAACGCGACTACAACCAGCTCTATCGTGAAGCGGTGTCGTTTCAGGTAGAACTGACGACTCAGGTAAAGCAGTTCAAGACCGAGTTGCAGCAAATCCGACGGCTGAGTGACGAGGTTCGTGATCTAGTGGGCTTGGATGAAGGCGCGCTAACCACATCCGACATCGATATCGCGCAAGCTCTTGGCGGTATCGGTGCGGGGCAGCCGCGAGCGAGCCTGATTGATACCGACACACCTCACGTTGAGCTGGCTATCGACGAGATCCTGAAGGCTGAGACAAACCCGACGGTGCAGCAGCTTCAGGGGATGTACAACGTGCTACCGACCTGGTATGGCGAACTGCAACACGTCCAAGATCAGGTCAACGCGCGAGTTTCGCTGGTCGACCCAGACAAACGGACCTCACCGGAGGCATTGGAGCGACAGCTTGTCCTCTGGGATGCAGCGCCCAAAGGTTGGCCGGTGGGTGGCCGTATTTCCTCAACGTTTGGCTACCGGGTCTTCCGGGGGCGTCGGAACTTCCACACTGGTCTTGACATTGCAGTATGGTACAAGACGCCCGTGCATGCAACTGAAGACGGTACCGTGGTCGCCGCCGGCTGGAAGTCTGGCTTCGGCTGGACTGTCGAGGTGTTACATGAAGAGGGATATAGCACCTTGTACGGGCACTTGTCGCGGTATCTAGTTGACGTGGGCGATACGGTGAAGAAGGGGCAGACGATCGGCCTCTCCGGGAGCTCCGGCAATTCCACAGGACCGCACCTGCACTACGAGATTCGCTTGAACGGGATTCCCATTGACCCGTGGCGGTATGCAACCGCAAACGATGGGAAATAACGCTAATCGGAAAAAGTATCCAAAGCGGTTAGAAACCGCGCCTACGCTTGCGAAGTCGGCCCTTCGGCTAGGCTCAGGACAGACCTGCGCCGACTAGAAACCCAACCGACGAAGAGCCTGTCCTGAGCTTGCCGAAGGATCGGTTTTGCAGGTGTTGCCGCGACTTCTAGTCGCCAGGCGTGTAAGTTTGCGTATCAGGTTCAGTGACCCCATCCTAGCCAACTGACATCGACGCTACATTCCGGCCGATTAGTCATTGCAGCTCCATCGCAGCCGGCCTTCCATCGAAGTCACATCGCGCGACGTAACCCGGTCTCTGAGCCTCGTACGAATTGGCGGAGCATTTTGCTCCGCCATTTTTTCACTGGGAGGTAGAATGTCTTTCTTTCGCAGCGGCGGGCCGCGCCCGGCCACTGAAAAGATTGAGAATGTAATCGGTTCATCAGCCGACTTCCGTGGCGATCTGAAGACTGAAGGTGGTATTCGCATCGATGGGGTTTTCGAGGGCACGGTGGAGAGCCAGAGCAACGTCATCATTGGCGAGAATGCTCGCGTGGTGGCCGATGTGGCGGCTTTCAATATCACTGTCGCTGGCCTGGTTGAAGGGAATATAACAGCATTTGGCCGGCTGGAGATCCTCGCGACAGGTCGCGTCGTGGGAGATGTGCAGGCCGGCGCCCTCCTCATTGAAGATGGGGGTGTTTTCCAGGGTCAGAGCCTGATGACCGCAGATCAGGAGGCGACACA
The DNA here is from genome assembly GCA_046758565.1 of Anaerolineae bacterium. Lineage (GTDB taxonomy): Bacteria > Chloroflexota > Anaerolineae > Epilineales > JAANWY01 > JBHIAO01. The sequence goes on along the minus strand of JBHIAO010000084.1, from coordinate 13,075 downwards.
CCGGGAAAAGATAAGGTCCCCTGAACCGGCCGCCCTCAGCAGTGACGCGAGACAGGAGCAGTCGGAGAAGGAAACACGGGAGGACGTCTCACAGAAGACCGCGGACACCGCCGCGGAGTAAAATGTATTACGCGTTGGAACGCTGCTGCGTGGCGCAATTCCGATGATCTACCCCAACGTTCAACGTACCAACTTGCTAGTGATATCGATCTAGGATGATTTCGCGGACGGCTTGCCGATGATGCGGTACCTGCAACCAATGTCGCCGCTAGCCATGTGATCTTCGCGCACGATCTCCTCTGCATCCAACAGATTGTTGAGAAGCTTGAGTTCGTAGTCGCAGGCAAACTGGCACTCGCTGGCAATCTTGGCGATGGCGCAGTTGTGTTCGAGGAACACAAAGGTGTTGTCGTCCACTTGCTCCCATTTAGCCAGATAGCCGTTCTCGTTCTGGATTCGCGTCAACTCCGCGATCTGGTCCGCTAAGTTCTTGTTGGCCAAGTGCGGTGCGTATGTGGCCTCCAAACGTTCCATGCGTTTGGCGAACAGCTCCTCGACCTTTTCCTCACCGTCCAAAGTCCTGACGATGTCCAGCAGTTCTTTGGCGAACCGATCGTAGTTCTTTGGGAACAGGTCGTCGGCGAGGTCGGTAAGCGAGTAGACGTAGCTGGGCCGGCCAACGCCCCGCTGCACCGGTTTGTACTCGACCAGACCGTCACGTTCCAGGGTCATCAGATGCCGGCGCACGCCCATGGCCGTGATCCCCAGAATTTCACTGAGTTCGTCGGCTGTCATGCCGCCGCGTTTCTTTAGTGTGGTCAGAATCTCACGCCGCGTGCTCTGCATCTGTCTTTGAATTGCTTCACGCATGACGGATGATTTCCTCCCTTCTCATCATCTCTTGGGCAACAACTGAACTTAATTGTAGCACAAACTTGCAAATTGTGCCAGTGGGAGCACCAACCCTACAGCAGGGGCGAGACAAGCCTGTACTGAGCCCTATCGAAGTGTCGGATTGGTGGCTCATGAGCAACGAAACCCGCCCTCCGCCTTGCCTCGCCCCTACTCGTTGCCGCCATTTTTCGCACTGTTCTCCATGTATGGTATAATCAGTGCCCAGGTGCTCTAGCCATAGGATCGGCTGGGAAACGAAACAGGAGTGCAATATGGAAAAGACCCGAGAAGATGCCTATGCGTTGGTTAACGAATTTACCAAGAATCAGAACCTGGTTAAGCACATGCTGGCGGTTGAGGCCGGCATGCGTGCTTATGCGCGCCACTTCGGCGAGGACGAGGACAAGTGGGGAATCGTCGGTTTGCTGCATGATTTCGACTACGAAAAGCATCAGACCATTCCCGATCATCCACTGAAGGGCGCGGAGATTCTGCGCGAGCGGGGTTGGCCGGAAGAAATCGTTGACGCCATCTTGTCCCACGCCGACGAGACCGGTATCCCGCGCGACACCAAGATGCGGCAGGCCCTCTACGCGGTTGACGAATTGACGGGGCTGATCGTTGCCGTCGCCCTCGTCCGTCCGACCAGGGACATTCGAGATGTGGAGCTATCGTCGGTGAAGAACAAGTGGGGTGAGAAGCGTTTCGCGGCCGGTGTCAATCGCGCAGACATCGAGAAGGGTGTCGAAGCACTCGGCGTCAGTCTGGACGATCACATCCAGACGGTGCTGTCAGCCATGCAGGGCATTGCCAGCGAGCTTGGTCTCGACGGGAGATAGTACGGAGCTGGACCTATGACTTTCAACCAGGATACACGTGGCTCAAGCGGGCGTCACTGGCCGCGGTTTCTGGCCCACGGCGCGGGGCTGTTGGTGACGCTTCTCTTTGTGGGTTGGGCCGGCAGAGCGTCGTGGACTACAGCAGGTCTGCCGGCAGCGAAGCTCACTGATGGCGCTGTGCCGGCTTACTCCTTTGGGAATTCCACGCTGGCAACCATCACTCCGACGGTCCCTCTGACACCGACGACAACTGCTCCGCCGTTCGTTGAAGAACCCACCGTCTATCTGCCGTTGATCCAGAGGCAGATGATCATCCCTGGGTCTCTGTCCATCGAAGAGGTGTACACGACCAACTACGACGGCGGCCGGCTAACAACGTTCCAACCCTGTCAGGCGGTGGTGCTGTGGATCCGTATGCGAAACGATGCCGAAATTGCGCAGCCGGCCACCCTCTACTGGCAGACAGCGGATCCCGAGGGAGAGGCACAAGCCAACCTCGGCGCTCGCCGGCAACTGAACGTCCCGCCAGGGGAAAGCACATGGCGGTTTGTCGGTGCACCGGATCTGGATGTGCCGGCCGGCGAGTACCGATTTGAGGCATGGTTCACCAGCGGAACGGATCGGCAGGAGTTAGCCGTATCGTTTACCGTCGAAGGCGAACCAATGCCGTTCCATTTCTTGGGAGGACAGACTGCCGCCATTGATACGCGAGATTATGGCATGACGGTTCCGAAAGAGATTGTGCCACGACGGGTCTATGCCAACTTACCTGCGCGCATCACAGATGCGTTCACTTTCGAAGACTCAGACGTCGTGCAGATCACGACCTGGGAAGGCGTTACGAAGGACAGCTATGTCGAGACACATCGCTTCCGGCCTAATGGAACCCATTTCGGAGTTCTCATCCGACAGTGGCGGGACTTTGAGATTCGCCCTAGCTGTGTGCGCAGTGCTCTGGCATACTGGGAGATAGATTCCTGGATGAAACAGGCACCTGGTCAGTGGCACCTCGATATCTATGGTGGTGACCACCCTGGCAGTGATGCCCAATTTGTGGGGAGACTGTATTTCACGTTGCAAGAGGGCGAGGGGGGCGCTTTTGAGGCGCATTAGCCCCCGGGCTAGATAGGCAGGCAACACGACATGAGCGCCATTGATGTGGACAGCATTTCCAAGCGCTACGGCGACTTCGAGGCCGTTAGGGACCTCTCGTTCAGCGTTCAGTCTGGCGAGGTCTTTGGCCTGTTAGGTCCAAATGGTGCCGGCAAAACCACGACCATTCGTATGTTGATGGACATCATTAAGCCCGACGCCGGCCACATCCGGATTCTGGGCGAATCACCGTCAGCAGCTACCAAGAACCGCATCGGCTACCTGCCGGAGGAACGCGGATTGTATAAGGGCCTGAAGGTAATGGACACCCTGGTCTACCTGGCAGCGCTCAAAGATGTGAGCCGTCACGAGGCGGAGCAACATGCTGCAGTTCTACTCCGACAGGTCGAGCTGTGGGACAAGCGAAATCAAAAGATCAGCGCCCTGAGCAAGGGGATGCAGCAAAAACTCCAGCTCATCGTGACCATCTTGCACGATCCTGATCTGGTGGTGCTGGATGAGCCCTTTCAGGGACTTGACCCCATCAACACCGAGGTGATCCAGCAGATGATTGCGACGTTGCCGGCCCAGGGCAAGACTGTGATTCTGAGCACCCACATGATGAACCAGGTGGAGCGGCTGTGTGATCGGATTTTGCTCATTGATCACGGTCGTTCGCTGTTGTATGGCCGGCTCGACGACATCAAGGCCCAATTTGCCAACAATGCGGTCATTCTGCGTGCGGCCAGCGATCTCGACTGGCTGACAGGTGTGAAGTACATGGACCACCCCGGTCGCTACTACGAGTTGTATCTTGAAGATAGGACGACACCTCAGGATATTCTGCAGCAGTTAGTCCGTGCCGGCGTCGAGGTGCAGGAGTTCGAGGTCGCCACGCCGACCCTGAACGAGATCTTCATCGACGTAGTCCGCAACAACTCGGAGATTGGAGATTAGTCAACATGCCGGATGGCTGGGTGGCTCGCATGGTACAAGCCATCTTGCCATCTAGCCAACTGTTTTCACAGTAGAGGTTGGGGACTGCGAGCGGCAATCTCTGATGTCCAGTCTCCAATCTCTAATGGGGTGAGCCTGAGATGCGTAAGGTGCTGGCGGTCGCTCGCCACGAGTTGTTTGTCAACGTTCGCCGGCCCAGTTACATTATTGTGACACTTGCCGTGCCCGCGGTGGGGCTGGTAGGCATCTTGCTGGCCGTGTACTTCGGCCGGCAGATTGCCGGAACCCTGGTTTCTCAGTTCGAGGCTGGCACCAGCCGGCCCATAGGGTACGTGGATCGATCGGGCTGGCTCAGGATTGAGGAGAACTCCAGTGATGAGGCCTTTCATGCCTTCGATAGCGAGGCGGAGGCCCGAGCTGCACTGGACAAGGGTGACATCTCCAGCTTCTTCGTCATCTCCGATGACTATCTGGAGACCGGAAAGGCCATTCGCTATGTCCGGGGAAGGGGTATACTCGGGTTCGACGAACTCGATCGAGAGCGCATCCACAGTTTCTTGCGAGACAATCTCCTCGAAAACGTAGGTGATCCAACGCTGCGAGCTCGGCTGCGTGATCCGGTGAATCTGTCCACCGTCGATCTGGCCGGCGATGAGGAGAAGGCGCTGAATCCGCTGGATTTCGTCGTGCCGTATGCGTTCTCCGTCTTGCTGGTAATCTCGATCTTCACGTCATCGGGCTTCTTGCTCCAGAGCGTGACCGAGGAAAAGGAGAATCGGGTGGTAGAGGTGCTGCTGTCCTCACTGTCGCCGATGCAGCTCATGGTCGGCAAGATTCTCGGGCTTGGGATTCTGGGTCTGATACAGGTTGTCGTCTGGTTTGGAGCCGTCTGGGGACTCGGTGGTGTGGCTGCTGCTAGCTTCGCTGTACTGTCTGGTTTCCGGATCCCTTTGTCGGTAGCCACCCTGTCCACAGTCTACTTTCTACTGGGCTACCTTCTGTTTGCAGCGTTCATGGCCGCGGCCGGCGCTGCGTCCACCACACTACGTGAGGGCCAGCAAGTGGCCGGCATCGTGTCTATCGTTGCTGCTGTCCCCTTCATGCTCACCAGCCTGTTGTTTGCCAACCCCGACTCCGTGGTCATCAAGATCCTCAGTTACTTCCCCCTGACAGCCCCCATTATGATGATGCAGCGCCTGGCCCTTGATGAGGTGGCACCGCTGGAGATCGCCAGCAGTATCGGGCTGTTGGTCGCCGGTATCATTGTCGGAATGTGGGGGGCGGCTAAGATCTTCCGGATGGGGATTCTAATGTATGGCCAGCGGCTCGGTGTCCGACAGTTTTGGACGGCGCTCAGGCAAGCATAGTCGCAGGTTCCAAGTCGGCGCGCCCCTACTTTTCAACTAAGGTGTCGAACGGTGCGGAATGGATGTGGCAGATGGCGACCGCTACTGCATCGGCGGCGTCATCGGGGCGTGGAATCTCCTCAATACCCAGCAGGACCCGCACCATTTGCTGGACCTGCTCCTTGGACGCGTTACCGTAGCCGACGACCGCTTGCTTGACCGCCCTCGGCTTGTACTCATAGACCGGCAGGCCGGCCTCCGCCGCTGCCAGCATCGCCACGCCTCGCGCCTGGCCCACCGATAAAGCCGTGGTCACGTTCCGGCTGAAGAACAGCTCCTCCACAGCCGCTTGATCTGGTTGACTCCCCGCAATGACGTCGCTCAGATCATGATACAGTTTTTTCAGCCGCTCGGCCATCGGGCGATTGGACGGCGTGCGGATAACGCCGTAGTTCACAAGCTGCACCTGCCGGCCACCGACCTCGCGAACAAGCGCATAGCCCGTAGTGGCCGTACCAGGATCAATACCAAGAACCAGCATAATTTCGGATTTCGAAATGGGAATTGCGGAATGCGGATTTCGAAATCCGCATTCCGCAATCGATGTTACGCAGCTTCCTCGAACCTGGCGATCACTTCATCTGAGATGTCCAGGTTGGAGATGACCTGTTGGACGTCGTCCAGATCTTCCAAGGCTTCCATCAGGCGCAATGTCTTGAGGGCCTGTTCCTGATCCAGCTCGAGAGTCGTCTTGGGCACCAGGGTCAGTTCAGCGTCGGTGACGGGGATACCCTCACTTTCCAATTGCCCTTTCACGGCTTCGAGGTCCGACGGCACGGTGTAGACTGATATCAGACCCTCGTCGATTTCGAAATCATCGGCGCCGGCATCAATGGCCAACAGTGCCAGCTTCTCAGGGTCAGAACCGTCTGTCTCCACAACAATCCGTCCCTTCCGATCGAACTGCCACATGACGCTCCCGCTTTCGCCCAGGCTGCCTCCCTGCCGATTGAACACCTTGCGAATATCCGCAACCGCCCGGTTTCGATTGTCCGTGACAACGTGGATCAGCAACGCGATGCCGTTGGGCCCGTAGGCCTCGTAGATGATGTCTTCGAGTTGCCCGCCTGCGAGCTCACCCGTTCCACGTTTGACGGCCCGTTCGATGTTATCGCTGGGCATGTTGGCCGCTTTGGCCCGGTCAATTGCCAGGCGCAGCGTGAAGTTATATTCTGGGTCACCGCCACCGTCACGGGCCGCCACCGTGATTTCCCGCGCCAGTCTGGTAAAGAGCTTGCCTCGCCTGGCGTCTTGCGCAGCCTTCCTGTGTTTAATGTTGGCCCATTTCGAATGTCCGGACATAGTCTCACCTCTCTATCCCGTGCATAGCCACGACAACAGTTCATTAGAAGTATAGCATGAGAACTGTGGACGATCAATCAGATGAGAGCGGCCAGGAGCAGCAGCGCGTACGCCAGCCGGCGCGTGAGCTGGTAGCCGGCCACTAACTCGCCGTGCCTCTCGTGCGCCCGGTCGCCGGGGGCCATCCCCTCGACAAGCTCGGGACAGCGCTCGCGGACGTTGGTCTATTCAAGCCCCTGGATCTGCCCCAACCACCAGGCGCCGGGCCCAGCGGTGTCCTGAGGGCTCTCCCGAGTTCATCGAGGGGCCTGTCGAAGGATAGGCATATTGCCCTACCTCGCTGGCCCGGATCACGCGGCGAGGAGCTCTCATTTAAGTGACTCTAACAGCCGCTTGCCGAAAGGGGTGATCTGGAAGGCAACCAGTTCTGAGATCGTACCCTCACCCAGCGGCTTGTCCTGATACTCTGGCTCTACCACTTCGAAATCTGCCATGACCTCGATCACCATGCGCTGGACAGCGGCATGGAGAAACATCCGGTGATAGGTCGTGTCCCGACTGGTCCACGTCAGCCCCGTGTTCTCGATCAGTCTGTCCGCGAAGGGTTCAAAGGGAATGCGTGTATCGACCGGCGAGGACAGCAGATGATCCAGGGTGATCTCTTCAAAACGCGGCGGCAGGCTCTCACCCATGCCTTCAAAAGGATAGGCGATCAGCCAGTTTACCTGTTTCCACCAGACGGCAAGCAGTATCCACACCTGAACCAGGGGATGGGCAGCGAGGAACTTCTCGCCGACCGGCGCGAGCCTCCACCGCCGCGCCGGCCCTCCCTCCAGCAATCCACCAACGGATGCCAGGGTGTGCAGAAACGAGAGGGGCCACACGTCGTCTTCGCTGCGAAGTCGGTAGGTGCGATCTCCAATGGTCGTTTCCAGTTGGGGTGGATCAACAAACTGAGCGGTCACTTCACGCACGACCTTGAGGGGGAAGTTGCCGGTACTTTGCGTGCCGGTAACCCGTTGGTCGCGCACATAGGTGAGCACGGTCACCATATCGCGCCGTAGGGGCAGAGCCTCAGCCTGGGCAGCGTGGTCACCGTTGTCCTGCTGTACCCAATTGACGAACCGATGGGCCGCGCCCTGGTCTGCTTCAAGAACTTGCTCTGCATACGATATGGCATCCTCCCGCCCCCCAAACGCAATTCTCCATCTCTTATCCGGATCATCAAACTCCACCTCTTCTGGGTGAAAGTGCTCCGGGTCGAACGAGCCACCAACCCATTCGAGCATGGGGTGATGCTCTTCGTGCTGTGGGTCCTGGATGGCTTCGAGGAAGTCCGCGTATCCGTAGACACCCCCGCAGTCCTCCGGTGGGCATGCGCGTTCGCCCGACAGGCAGCGCGGATAATCCACATCCGGATCTCGAGGGAGGATCCGTTCGAGGGTTACTGAATGATGCCAGTCGTCGCCAAAATCGTACGTGTAGAGTGCGTTGGGGTTTTCCGGAGAGAAATACGCTGAGATCGGAATCTCCCACCCGGCCAGCCACTCCAGTTCTGGAGTGAATTCGTCAGAGGGAATTCCAATTCTATCGCGATCACCGGTAGCGGGATTGATAACCTCAAACTCATGAAGATGGTAGTCCCACCAGCCCATGGCATCCTGGATGGCGACATGCAGATCCCAGAAGGTGTAGCTTGCCGGCACTTGAATCCTCCGCCAGATAGGAGGATCCACCCCAATCAGTACCACTTTGAACTGGTATATCTTTGAAAACTGAGCTTTCATGATGGCTTTCTATCCTTTCTCGGGCGACAGTTCACCACTGCCATAGCCCCAATCCCAGGCACAGTTGTGCGCCATTCATCGAAAAATGCTAACCCTCATTCCCGACCCCCTTATTGCGCCGGAATTGCGCCGAAATGCGCTGTGGCGCATTTCGGCGCGCGGGGGCGCGATTAATTGCGCCTCTGTGCCTCGGCATCGGGAAGCACGTACTGTGCTCCCCGCCCCTTGCCTGTCATCTCCAGGTCACCCTGCTCGACGAGCTGCTTGAGCAACTTGGTAGCCTGATCGCGGGATAGCCCGCACAACTCTTGACATTGCCTGTTCGCGATGGCTCCGAACTGCCGCACGTATTCCAGCACCATCTCCCGGTGACGGATATGGTTGATGCCCCGATCTCGAATGTAGCCCACACGCTCGCCCATGCTCTCATAGGCCGCTCGCGAAAGTCGGTAGGTTGGTGTACCCCGTGGTCCACCTCTCCACGCCGACGCCAGCTCGTTCCACAAAACGAAGCTGTTCCAACAGGTCAGTCAGAACTGCATTGCGGTGATAAGGCCGATAGTAGAGGATGTTGTGTGGGGTGATGCCGGCGGGGAAACCACCGGGGCTCTCGATGATCAGGCGGTCTGACCGATGGCGGATATAGATGCCGCCGGGCACCGTGTAGTCCCGGTGTACCAGAGCATTGAGAATGGCCTCGCGGTACACTTCTTGAGGGAAATCGCGAATCTCCAGGCGAAAAAGGCCCACCTGCACCGTCTTCAGGGTATTGCGCACCTCAATCAGGTCGGTCAGTCGCTCCAGCATGGCCAGGAGTGGCTTGCGCAAATCTTCACGCTGATCGTAGTCCACATCGTCTGTCCTCGACTCCCAACAGAAGCAGGCCGCCTTTGCTATTGGCGAGGCAAACCACCGTCTCGGCAATTGCGTTGGTCGAGATGCCGAACCGCTTGAACTCTACCGTCTCGGTCTCGCCATCCCGGATCAGCTCGCACAGCTCCTGAACGTTCATGATTTCACCTCTGGCTTATCTAGCTAGCGCTTCAAACTCCGCTAACTTTCTTCCGCCTTTAGCATGATCTCAAATAGTCTCGGCGCAACCAAGCGAGACCTCCTGGCTGCTGTGCTCTAACAGCTATCTGCCAGAAGGTCTTCGAGAAACTCTCGGAGCATGACAGTTCGACCGAACTCCTCGCGGGGATAGACATCCACAGGGTGCTCTCCATCATTTTCGTAAACCAGAAGAGCAGGAACTTCTCGGCCGAAGTAGCACCCGCTGCGCCGGCGGGTGCCGAACACCCGGCGAATCGCGAATTTCTTGGAGACGGAGGGGATCCAGGCATCGGCATAGGCTCTGTAGATCGTTTCGTCCGGTAGTGCCGCCGTGTCGATCTTTTCGCAGGTGATGCCCCGGTTTTGCAGCCGGGATAGGAGTTCCATTGCCTCGAAGAGGCCGGCGTTGGCCGGGTTGTCTGCCGGCTCCTGTTGTGTGTTGTAGTACAGTTTGAGTTCCACCACTACCCCCTCTCCCCCAGTAGTATATCATATGAGGTGGCAGGGGTCAATGGGAAGGAACTGGTACAGGCGATTGACCTTGACCTGACGAGGCACGGCAATTCGTCCCGCCTGGCAGAAGATGGTCAGACGCTCTGCGTAGCGACGCAGCCCCTCCAGCAGCGCAAGTGGGGCGCGCAACGCCTCCGCCGGATCCGCTACGTCCATGAGAGCCAGTGACAGCGGCGTGATGAGGAGCGTCATCAGATCGAGGGAAAACGTGGTGCCGAGACCTCGATCGAATCGGTAGCCATCCGGCGGGCGAACGGCGTCAAAGAAGAGTTCACGCTGATCGGGATTCAACATGAGCACCTCCAGCATCTGAATTCAGGCCATGCAGAATGTCGTTCGAGATCTGTCGGGCGACCGGCGACCAGCGATAGTTCAACTGGGCGACGCCGGCACGACCGCTCCACATCTCCAGGTGACGATGACTTTCAAACCGCGATCGGCCCCGCTTGAGGCGGATTTCGCGGTCGCGCACCAGCCTTCGAGCTTCGGTGTGATCGACAACCTCCGCGATGGTGTCGCCGTCGAGGAGCACACGCAGCCAGTCGCTTACGAACCGCTGGGCCGGACCAGGGATTTGGCCGTGTTCTGTCACAAGTCGCCAGAAGTCCAGGCGATCCCACTGCACGAGTGAAGCTGCTCTCGCCATGAGTTTATCATGCCAGGTGACAAGCCACTCACGGTACTCGTTGATTTCCTGTTCCCGATCAGTCAACTCGGCCAGCACGAGATTGTACAGGAGCGCTGCACCGTGCAAGCACTCAGAGAAGTTACGCGCATGTCTTACCCAGCGCTGCAGATGGGGTGGAAACTCGGCTGCCTGAGGATGAAACCAGACGAAGTCGATACCGCCGACCGGTTGGCAGCGGTCAACCAGGTGGGCCAGGAGGCTTTCATTGCAGGAGAGCAACAATCGCTCGCGCAGGTATTCTGCCTCCTCGGGAGTCAACCGGAAACCAGCCTGATGAGGAAAGCCACCCGGCGTATCGGGTAGGTTTGGACCCCAGTTTGTCGTTGCACTATCCTCGATCAGGTCAGCGGTGTCGGATCTCTGATGCCCAGTTTGCCGCCGGTAGAAATAGTCCAGCGAGCGATGGTATTGATCCTGGGAGCCGGGGAAGCGCAGGATCCCCCAACGACGCAGCCCGTTCCAGTAGATGCTGGAGGGGAAGCGTTGGAGGCTGGCGCCGGAGACTTGACCAATGATGCCCACGGTTTCGCCGGCCGCCTTGAGTGCGCCGATCAGGTTGACTTCATCGCGCTTGAGCCGCGATTCGATGTTACTCGAGGGAACCCTACGCACTTCGTAGCCCCGATAGAGCCATGGGACGAAGAGGAAGTAGCGCGCCCGCGTCTGGATTGTGCTGGTGCCGGGGAACAGGAGATCGGCGAAGGTGTCTCGTATGGACGCCAGGCCCAGCTCGTCGCGGGTGTATCGCTCTTTGAAGAGCGAAACCACTTCCAGCATTTGGCGCCGATCTTCGTCAGCCAGGTCGATCCAGGCAATGGATGAAGGCATTTGATTCTCCGAACTATCCCGGCACTGGCAACAGCACACAGATGCCCAGGATGCCGGCCAGCAACTGCGGTTCAGCGGTGGCCTGGTCTTCTGGGGTAACCTTGCGCACGCAGCGATGGGCCTCTAACAGGCGCTTAACGCGGTCGTTGGCCAGGTGGGCCAGGTCGGATTCGAGGTTACCGAGCCACGTGAGGGTCTCGGTTTGCCTGGCCCATAGCCGGTTCATGTCGGCGTTCAGCAGCGCTTCCGGCACCACCTCCGGCCAGGCCCTGGCCAAGATGTCGGTCGGGGTGAGAAATGCTGCTCGGGTCCCTGGTTCCAGGTCAGCGGCAACGATCATACCGACCACGCCGCCGAGGACGTCGTCCCAGACCGGGCCGCCGCTGAAGCCGGGGGCAATGAGGTAGCCGGTCTCCGTGGTGTCCTCGATTTGCAGCCATCCATCGGCCTGCGGGCCACGCAGGACACCAGAGGCCCACACGCCCTGCTCGTAACCCGCAAGGAAGCCGAGGGCGCGGAAGGAATGGTCCCACAGATCGTCGGCCGTGACCAGGCAGACCGGCCTGCTCTCGGCAGGAGGATCGCTGGTCAGTTCCAGCACGGCGACGTCTATGGCGGGCTACCAATGACTGACGCGCGCGGTCAGGGTTGACTCAGGAGCCAGCAGGGGGAAGTCAAAATGAAGGCCAGTCTGGGGCGGGTTGGGAGTATCGGGGGGCAGGCCGAGCGCGCCGGTGACGACGTGGGCGCAGGTGAGAACGTGGCGGCCGGTCACCAGGAAGCCTGTGCCGACGACGGCGCCGCTGGGAGCGCGGATGCGGACTATGGCTGAGTTGAGGGATGTTGTCATTTGCAGTATCTCCTCTCACTCTTCCGGCACCGGTAAGTTGGGGCAAGTGGGGCGGTAGGGTTCACCTGGCAAGTAAAGGTTCCATTCAGCCTGGGTTAAGTTGCGGCGCACTTCCTCACAGGCCAACGTAATTAGCTTATCTGTCTCAGTAGTCCACAGGCGAATAGTTCTGTCCCAACTGCCAGAGGCCAGGATCTCACCGTTTGGACTGAAAGCCACAGAATGGACAGCACCGTCGTGCCCGCTGAGGACACGAGGCTGGGCTTCGAGGTTGCGCAGGTCCCAGAGACGAATGGTGTTGTCACTACTTCCGGAGGCCAAGGTCTTGCCGTCGGGACTGAAAGCTACAGAATGGACAATGTCATCATGACCAATAAGGACACGCGGCTGGACTTCAAGGCTAAGGAGGTCCCACAGTCGAACTGTACTGCTATAACTGCTGGCAGATGCCAAGGTCCAACCGTCAGGGCTGAAGGCAACGAAGGGGAACAAGAGGCCACTCCCATCCCTTTGTAGTCTGCGCGGAAGCTCTCCCAGTCGGCGCAGGTCCCACAGAAAAATGGTACCGTCGCCGCTGCCAGAAGCCAGTGTCTTACCATTGGGACTGAAAGCCAAGTAATAAACACCAGTGTGATGCCCTTTGAGAACGTAAGGCAAGGCTCTGCGACGACGCAGATTCCGGAGCCGAATAGTGCCGTCACTACTTCCAGAGGCCAAGGTCTTGCCGTCGGGACTGAAAGCTACAGAATGGACCGAAACAGCGTGATCGCTGAAGACACTCGGCCCGACCTCGAGGTTGCTCAAGTCCCAAAGTCGAACGGTGTTGTCACTGCCGCCGCACGCTAACGTTTTGCTGTCAGGACTGA
>JBHIAO010000083.1:0-16141 GCA_046758565.1 Anaerolineae bacterium | reverse complement strand
GACGGTCACCGGCCGGATTGACACAGCCTGCAGGCTGGCAAGGGCTGGCGCGGGGCCGGCCGGCTGCGCCCCGGCCGCCGCGGGAACGATGAGCAGGAGGATGACCGTGATTGTAAGCAACAGGCTCTTCCGGACAGGGCAAGACTTCATGGGAATCTCCTATTTGCATCAGGGTGGCTTCGCCGTTGGTCCGAACGATCAGCCGATTGTCAGAGCCGGCAAGGCCTCCGGTCCGTCGATACTCGATCAGCACCTCGCCGCTGGCGGACCCTGTGGAAGACGGGGTGGACGGCGCTCCACAGGTTGCCAGAAGCCAGGCGGCCAAGAGCAGGCCGGCGGACACACACAACCGGGCAATGGCAGGTGACCATCTCGATATCTCGTTTGCGATCACTTCTCTCCTCCCTGCCAGCGGACCTTCGCCGCTCACTGAATCCATCTTATTGCACGGCTATCACGAGTTGGTCACAAAAGTATCAGCGAAGCTGGTCGAGCAAGCGTCTTAGTACAAGACCAGGGTGGGAGGGCAGCAGACCGCGTGAAAGGTGATGCGTGATGCGTAGTATCACGTCATGCAGCCAGTTCGCGTTGTCGAGCGGAAATCACTTTGCACTGTAGCGAGTGGTCGAAGTTTGGTTTCATGAGCTGAGGCGTCCCAGCCAGTCCGGTTCCCTGGTATGCTGTCATATGTACTCAACGACGGAAGCCTCCCTACCGTTCCGACCACTCATGTTGCATCCAGGCCCACCAGAAGCCAAGCTATTGCCACCTAAGTCAAGCCCCGTTCACCTACGCGTCGACTCTGAGCCAAACGCAGCACCGCCCCAATCTCGTGTGAGCCGATGAGAATGGTCACCCCGACGTACAGCACTGCCCCAATGCTGATAGCTCCCACGGTGACCCACAGCGGATCGGCGGCCGGCAGCCCTCGGGCAAAGCTGAATATGGCAGCCGCCATCAGACTGGCGGCTAGGGCGATTCGCAATGCAGAGCCAGCAAGGCGATACGCGTCGATACCTCCGAGCCGGCGGTGCATGATCCACACCAGCACAGCCATCTCGCCGATGGTGGCCAGGGTGTTCGCCAGCGCCAGCCCGCCGAAGGATAGTGGCCGGATCAGGATGAGACTGAGTACGATGTTGATTACCATCGCGCTCAGCCCGATTGCCACCGGCGTCTTCGTGTCGTGCAGAGCATAGAAGGCTCGGACCACGATCTCGACCGCCGCGTGGGCGAAGAGACCCAAGGCGTAGAACTGCAGCGCCAACGCGACGGCGCTGGTGGACGCCTCGGTGAAAGACCCGCGCTGGAGCAACGCCTCGATCAAGGGCGTGCGCAGCACAAGCAGTCCGACGCCGGCCGGCACCGTCAGGTACAGAACCGTCCGCAGCGTAGCCGAAAGTGTGCTGCGCAGGCCGGTCCAGTCGTTTCGCGCCGCCAGTTCCGAGAAGGTGGGAAACGCGACAGTCGCCAGCGCCATAGCGAACATGCCTTGTGGCAACATCATGAGGAGCCAGGCGTAGTTGAGCGCCGGCAGCGCCGCCGCCCCCAATCCCGACGCCAGAATCGTGTTTACCACGAAGTTGACCTGGACGGCGGCCAGGCCCAGGATGCGCGGTCCCATGAGCCGGCCCACTTCACGAACTCCGGGATGGTTTAGACCCAGGACCGGCGTGTATCGCACGCCGATGCGCACTAATATGGGCACCTGGATAAGCAAGTGTAGCAACGCCCCGACGACAACGCCGGCTGCCAGGGCACCAACGCCCATGCGAGGCCCGAAGAAGAGGGCGGCCAGAATGATGGACAGGTTGTAGAAGACAGGTGCCAAGGCCGGGGCCAGGAAGTGCCGATGTGAGTGCGAAACTCCCATGACCAGACCGCTGATGCCAAACACCACCGGCGCGATGAGCATCACGCGCATCAGTTGGGCTGTGAGCGCCTGTGTCGCCGCGTCAAACCCGGGCACGATGAGTCGGGCAAGAAGGGGGGCAATGATCGCTGCAGCAATCGCCGCGGTTGCCAGCACGAACCCGACGAGGTTAAACGCGGCGCTGGCCAGCAACCACGCCTCTTCCTCATCGCCCAGGGTCAAGTATTCGGTAAAGGTGGGAATGAAAGCCGAACCGAGGGCGCCGCCGGCGATGAGGTAGAAGATGAAGTCTGGTACACGAAAGGCCGCCAGGTAGGCTGCCAGTTCCAGGCTCGTGCCGAACTGTCGCGCGATGACCATTTCCCGAACAAGACCTAAGACGCGACTCAGCATGAACGCGATCATGACGATGCCGGCGGCCTGTGCCATGCGGCGCGTGCGGGAGGTCATCGGTGATTCCTCTTCATGCCGGCCCGTATTATATCACACTTCTGCTGACGCATAAACTCAACACCGACTGGACAGCTTGGACGATCTGATGTATCATTGTGCGCCGGACTCTGATATGATGCTTATCAATGATCAGTAATCAGTCATCAGATTCAATCCACTGATTACTGATCACTGGTTACTGGTTACTGAACAAGGGGAGGATTTCGAATTGCCTAACACACGTTCCGCCGAAAAACGGCTGCGCCAAAACGAGAAGCGACGGCTGCGCAACCGCGTGTACCGGACGCGTGCTCGTACATTCGTCAAGAGAACGCGCCGGCTAATTGTTGAGGGCAAGCTGGACGAGGCCGAGCAGACGGCACTTCAGGCCTGCCGCGCACTCGACAGGGCAGCGTCCAAAGGTGTGATCAACAAAAACAACGCCGCCCGCCGCAAGTCGCGGCTCATGAAACATCTGAACAAGGCAAAGGCCCAGGCCGCGACCGTCTAAACGCGCTGACCAATAGAGGATCAGGGGGCCGGCAACCCGCTGTCCTTCTGCAATCCCGCGCGTTACCCAGGAGACTCTGCTTCCAAGGCAGGGTTTTTTGTTGGCTCGACGCTCCCCTATCCCGCTGGCTTCACCCAAACCTTAAAATTCCTCTATTCACTACAATTCCTGCTGAAAGCCCCTTGACATAGAACGCCTGTTCTGATATAATATCTATTGTAGAACGTGTGTTCTAATAGTGGTGTAGGAGGCAGTGAGATGAGCGTCGACCGGCATGAGTTGCACGGACACGAGCGACGGATCCTACGTTTCTTGGAGCGCTACATCGTCGACCGTAGCGTGTCCCCGTCCTTCGAGGAGATACGCAGGGCAGTCAGCCTGGCTTCCAAGGATCACGTGTATCGTGATCTGAACATGCTCGAGGGGAAAGGTTACATCGAGCGGGACCGCGGGAAGAGTCGAGCCATTCGGCTACTGCGGTGTGTCGACGGCCGACCGTTCGAATTGGGCAGTTTCGAGGTCCCGTTATATGGCATCATCGCCGCCGGCCAGCCCATCCCCGTCCCTGGCAACGGCGCAGGCCTCGAGATCCACGAAACCATTGCCATCACGCGCGACATCGTGAAGGAGCGCGACGGCGTGTACGCGCTACGCGTGCAGGGAAACTCCATGATCGATGCGCTCATCAACGATGGCGATATCGTCATCCTGCAGCATCAACCAGATGCTGAGAACGGCGATATGGTGGCCGTATGGTTGGAGCGCGAGGGTGAGACGACTCTGAAGCGTTTCTATCACGAAGGCAGTCGAATCCGTCTCCAGCCTGAGAACAAGTCTATGGAGCCAATTTATCTTGACCCCCGGGATGTACGCGTTCAGGGTAAGGTTGTTGCAGTGATTCGCCAGGTTGCAGCCTGAACCGTGGAGGGATTAGTATGGGAAGGAACCACCGGCGTCTGGAGTACCAGGCTGACAAGCTGGAACAGGTGTTGGCCGCCTACAAGGCACCAGCGCGTGTTCAAGGCGGGATGGTGACGCCGAGGCTGGTACGCTTTCACCTTCTGCCGGCCAGAGGCACCAAGGTTGCTGCTATCGCGAATCTCACAGAGGAGCTGGCACTGACTTTGGGTGCACCTTCGGCCCGTGTTAGCCGCCGGGGCGGACAGATCGAGGTGGAGATCCCACGTGAGCAACCTGGTACGATCAAGCTCGAGACGCTGTTCGATCAGGTCACGGACATTCCGCACACAACCGCCATCCTGGGCGTCGATGACGAGGGCGCTCCGCTCCTGCTACGCATCGCCAGCCCGGAGGTGGCACACGCGTTGATCTGCGGCACGACTGGCAGTGGGAAGACGATGTTGGCACGGACCATCATCCTCAGCCTGGCCCGGTACCACAGTGTTCACGACGTGGGACTGGTGCTCATCGATCCCAAGGGCCGCGGATACACGCCGCTTGAAGGGTTACCGCACCTCGCACGGCCCATCGCTACGACGGCAGCAGAAGCGCTGTCGGTGCTTAAATGGCTGGTGCGGCTGATGGAGATGCGCGACCGTGAGGCAACGTCCAGCCCGCGGCTGGTGTGCTTCATTGATGAGCTGGCAGATCTCATGTTGGTGGCCGGCAACGACATGGAGCAATTGCTGACGCGATTGACACAGCGAGGTCGCTCCGCCGGCATTCACGTAGTAGCGTGCACACAAAAGCCGACGACGGCTGTCATCGGCAGCCTCGTGAAGAGCAATTTCCCGGTGCGGATCGTGGGCAGCGTGGTTAGCCCGGAGGATGCCAAGGTGGCCGCCGGCATCAAGCAGACGGGCGCTGAGAAGCTCTTAGGGCGAGGGGACTTCCTGCTAGTCCTCAAGGGATCGGCGCATCGATTCCAGGCGGCATACGCCAGCCCCGACTGCATAGCCCGGTTACTGGAGACGCTTCGTGGCGGCCGTAGGCCCAAGATGAACGGAGGGATGGCGGCGAACGGAACAGATGGGAGTTTCGTGGGGGGTATTCGGGACCGGATCACACAGTTGCACCTGATAAAATAAGCAGGGGTGCAGAGGAGTCAAGATGCGTGGTGTTTTGCAGTTGGGTGTTGGTGGTTTTGCGATCGCGCTGGGCGTCGTCGTTGGAAATCGATTGAGCTCGGAGGCGATGGCTGTCGTTGTCGGGGTAGTGTGCGGTGTGCTGGCCAGTATCCCGATGAGCGTTATGATCCTGATTCTCACCCGGCGCTTGAGTGGGCCGTCACGATCACGTGCGTCAACGCCTGTCCCGCAAGGGATGGCATACCCGCCTGTGCTTGTGATCCAGCCTGGCGGCAGAGGCTACGGCAATCGATTCGCGCCACTGTGGGAAGCGCCGACGGCCGCGGAGAACCAGCCATGGCGACGCTCATTCACAGTTGTCGGTGACGAAGACGACTTGTAGTACGAGCTCCCCGTCACCGAGCATGAGCTTATCTGATTTCGTGATCTCCGGAGCTAAGCGCTCCGTGAGTGTATGACGGGTAGAGGTTTACCGGGGGGCCTCTACCCGTTCTTCTTGTGTTGCAGCCGTATCACTTCCAAAGGAGGAACAGAAAATGGGAAACCCGTTCGCTCACGTGGAGATCGGTACGCGTGACATGGCGAAGGCCAGTGGCTTCTACAAGAAGGTCTTTGACTGGAAGATCGACGCTACACCGATGGGCGAGGGCGAGACCTACGACCTGATCGACACCGGAACCCCACCCGGCGGCGGCATATTCGTGCCGGCCCCTGAAGTGCCGGTGGGCGTTACAGTCTACATTCAGGTGAATAACATCGAGGAGACCCTCGGCAAGATCGAAGGCGCCGGCGGGAAAACCGTGATGCCCAAGCAGGAGGTGCCCGAAGAGGGGTGGTTTGCCCTCTTCTCGGACCTGGACGGAAACGTCCTGGGCCTGTGGGAGTCGAAGCCGGCCTGAAGCCGGCAGGCGACGTGGACAAACCGAGGGGGCAGGGGTCCGAGTGCTATGGGGCTCCTGCCCACCTCAGGCGAAAGCCCAGATGACGAACCCACCGCAGATGGAATCGTGGCAAGAGCTGAATAACCATGCTGTGCTCCACCCAAGAACCGGCCGACGCGTAAGGAACAGCTCAACTGCCGGGGCTATCTGGCGCGGGAACTGGATCTCCTGTCGTCGGTGCGGGTCGTGCTGGCCCTGGGGCGCATCGCCTTTGACAGCTACCTGGCACTGCTGCGGGAGCGGGGCGTGGGCGTACCGCGCCTGGCCTTCCGCCACGGTGCCCGCTACGATTTCGAGCCACCTCTGCCGACGCTGGTCGTTTCTTATCATCCCAGCCGGCAGAACACTCAAACCGGTCGCCTGACCCAGGCCATGCTGAACGAAGTCTTCGAGCAAATCCGGGAGCTGCTGGTATCATGTCCGCGAATGATTGGCAAAAATACCTGAATGGCGACCCGGTACCCTGGCTGCTGGAGCCCGACCCAGCGAACCCCGGCGTGCGCTACTTTGCCTTGCGGGACCTGCTGGGCCGACCAGAGGACGACCCTGAAGTTCGCCAGGCCCGGGCAGCCATCATGACGACTCCTGCTCCACCTGTGGCACAATCTTGTTGCCCGTAGTCGGTTCCAGGACCGTCTGGCGTAGGAAGGAATGGAGCGGACTGCTGCGCCGCTTCACCACAATCACCGTGACCTCGGCCCGCTTGGCGATTTGATCGGCAATGTTGCCCATCAACAGGTTCTTGAAAAGGGGCTCCTCGGTCGCGCCGGTGATAATGAGGTCATAGCCTTCAGACTGGCTCAGTGCCGTATCCACCACGCCGGCTCCCTCCACAATCCGTCGCTCGACATGCTCGTAGTCTAGACCGTTCAGGGCGTAGTTGAAAACCTGTTCGGCACGCACCAGGTCGCTGTTGCGCGCGCCAATCGGCACCACATGCAGCAGCGTCACCTTGGCCGGCCCGTCTTCCCCGGCCTGGCCCATGTTAATGGCCATCTTGACGGCCCGCCGGCTGTTGGGCCCCCCGGCCACCGGCACCAGCACCGAGCGCAGTGGACGGTGCCGCCGATACCGTACGACGGCGATGTCGGTCGGTGGGTTGTCCACAATGGGGTCGATGACAGAGCCATACAGCCGGCCGGCTGTGTTTGTGTAGCCCGGCCAGCCAAGCACAATCAAGTCCGAGGCGCTCTCCATGGTCGTCGTGCGAACGGTTTCGGCGACGTCCCGCCCCAGGCGAATGATGGTGTGAACAGGTACGTCGTGCATCTTGGCCTGCTGGATCACCGTTTCCAGGTAGGATCGCCCCTCCTTGAGGAAAAGGCGGCCCTCTCCCAGGGTCAACTGACGCGGCACATGAACGACGTGCAGGGCGAGTACCTCGCCGCCGTTGGCCGCGGCGACGATAGCCCCGATCATGCCCAGGATGCGGGCTTGCTCCTGAGTGGCGACCGGCACCACGACTGAGAAGTCACGGCTGACCAGCACCTCCTCCAGCAGAATCTCCGATGGCTTTTCCATGGCTTCGATCCTGGAGAAGTAGGCATAGTAAACCAGCAGACCCGCAACAACCCAACCGACAGCCAGATACCACGCGATGGCACTGAACGTGAACAGGTACAGAATCAGCAGCAAATTACAAAGAATGGCGACAACCGGCACGACAGGAAACCAGGGTACAGCGTAACCCCGTTCCAGGAGGGGCAGCTTCCGGCGTAGGATCATCACTGTCAGGTTGACTTGCAGGAAGAGCAGCAGAAACATGATCCCCGCGGCCGCAGCTGCGTTCTCGATAGGAAAGAACCAGGACATGACGATCATCGGTGCGCCGGAGCAGACAACCGCCCAGTGAGGCGTGTGCCTCCTGGGATTGACGCGGGCGAAAAACTCGGGTAGATTGTGCTCGCGGGCCATCGCAAAAGAAACCCTGGAGGCGGAATAGGTGGTCGCGTTCAGGGCTGACATGGTAGACACGAGGCCGCTAACCAGCAGCACCACGGCACCAACCCCGAGTGGAAATACCTGCTGCGCCACTTCGACGATAGCCACCTCTTTCTTGAGTCCCAGGTACTCATAGGCTTTCATTCCAGCCGGCGGTATGGTCGCACCGATGGCTGTGATGCTCACCAGCATGTAGATCGTCACCGCGATGAACAAGGACGCGAAGGTAGCCCGTGGGATATTGCGTGCCGGGTTCACGACCTCCTCCGCGGACTGAGCGATGATTTCGTAGCCTTCAAAAGCGATGAAGGTAAGCCCCATGGCCACCAGAACACCACCAATGCCATTGGGAAGGAACCCCGTGGTGAACCGGGTCTGCCAGGCCTCAGTGCGTCCCATGGCGAGAACGCCGAAGACAACAAACAGTCCCAGGATGGCCACCTTGGTCATGGTGACGATGTTGCCGGTCGTCGCCGTCTCGGAGGCGCCCCGGTAGTTGATGGTCACGAAAACGATGATCACCAGAATCATGAAGCCCAGCGTCATCTGCGGTACGGCGAGGCCGAAACTGGGCATACCGGCCATGATCCACAGCTCGGCTGCAAATCGGCCAAAGGTGAGGGCGTAGAGGCTCCCGGCCGCGATGTATGCAAACCAGCTCATCCAGCCGGCCAGGAAGCCGTGGGTGCCCCCCAGCCCCTCCTTGACCCACACGTAGCCTCCGCCGGCCCGGGGGAAGGCAGAGCCCAGTTCAGCGTAGGCCATGGCCGTGAGGAGGGTCACCAGGCCGTTCAGGAGGAAGACCAGTACCAGGGCGGGGCCGGCTACGCCGGCCGCGATGCCGGTTAGCGCAAAGATGCCCGCGCCGATCATGCCACCGACCCCGATCATTGTAATGGTAAACAGCCCGAGGCCTCGGCTGAGGGTCACTTGTTCCATCACCGGCGCCGTCAATTCCTGATTCTCGTTCACGAACACTCCTTTCTCCAGCAGTTACCTTCCAAGTCCATCAGTCGTCGGCCCGCGCAGCGAATACATGTCACATATCTGGCGAATTGGCATAACTATGACAAAGCGGAAGTCCCTACAGTGGCCAGAAGATGGGCAACACCAACAGAGTAGCTATCAGCACGACCAAAGTGAGCGGAACACCGACCTTGATGTAGTCAGAGAAGCGATAGCCGCCTGGGCCCATGATTAGCACGTTGGCCGGGTGGGCAACCGGGCTCAGGAAGCTGGCGGAGGCGGCCAACGCCACGGCCATCATCAGGGTGTAGGGGGAGACCCCCATGTTACCGGCAGTGCTGAGGGCGATAGGTGCCAGCAACACGGCGACAGCCGCGTTAGGCATCACCTGGGTGGCCAGGGTCGTCAGGGCGTACAGGCCAGCAATCACCGCCAGCGGGCCGAACCCACCAATCATGGCCACCATGCCTTCGGTCAGGAAGCGCGCAGCGCCGGTTTGCGCCATGGCAATGCCCAGGGGCAGCATGCCGGCGATGAGAAAGACCGCCCGCCATTCGATGAATCGGTAGGCTTCTTCCATCGTTAGACAGCCCGTCAGGACCATTAGCAGAGCCCCGGCAACGGAAGCGATGGAGATAGGCAACCAGCCAATAATCACCGGCAGCAATACGCTCCCCATCACCAGCGCTGCCAGTGGGGCCTTGTTCAACCGTGGCACCTCCTGGGCCTCCTCTGTGAGCACCAGGAAATCCGGCTCGCTACCCAGCACTTTCAGCTTCTCACGCGGGCCGTACAGCAAGAGCGCATCGCCAAAGCGCAGCGCCATGTTCCGCAGGTTGGAGCGGTAGGCCTGGCCCTCACGCCAGATAGCCAGTACGCTCAACCCGTACTTTTCGCGGAAGTGCAGTTGGCGAAGAGTCTTTCCCACCAGGGTCGTATGGGGCGAGAGCACGACCTCGGCCAGGCCGATTCGCTCCGACTCCAACTTCCGAAGGTCCGGTGGCGTCTGGCGGTCGATTTCCAGATCTTGCAGGGCGCGCAGCCTCAACAGGTCTTCGGGGTTTCCCTTCACCAACAACATGTCGCCGGCCTGTAACCGTTCCTCAACCGCAGGCGACAGGTGCGTGGGGTTCTGGCGAACGATACCCAGCACTGTGAGGCCAAAAACATCGCCCAGGCGGCTTTCGGCCAGCGTTTTTCCTACCAAGGTCGATTCCCTGGGGACACGGACGACCATGAGCCGTTCGTGCAAGCGATACACCTCAGCTTGCTCGGCGGAGGAGACCAGAAAATCGGGGATATCCCTCAAGGCCTCAACCTGTGCCCGCGGGCCCTGCACCAGCAAGACGTCGCCCACTTGTAGCGGTGTGTTGTCCAGGTTAGTCCACTTAGGGACGTCGTCGCGCCAGATGGCCAATACGATGACCCCATAGTGCCGGCGAAAGTCGAGCTCTAGTAGCGTCTGCCCCAGAAGCGACGATCGGGGAGATAATGCCACCCTGGCGAGGTTAATCTCGCTCGAAACCAGCCTTTCAACGTCCAGGCTACCATCCTCAACAACGAGATGGGATCTACCCTGAAGTTCGGTCAACCGTTCGAGCCGGCCTTCCACCAGCAACCTGTCCCCAGGTCGGAGAACGGCATATGGATCGGGCGCGAGTTGGGTCTGGTCATCGCGAAGGATGGCGATGACGTTTAGGCCCAAGGCCGAGCCGAGTCGGCTGTCGACCAGTGCTTTGCCGGCCAGGACAGAGTCGTCCGGAACGCGCATGACAAAAAGACGCTCGCGCAGATGGTAGAACTCCCTTACGTCCGTCTGGCCCAGGGCCGAGGACTCTCTGGCGAGGTCTCGCACGGGTAGTAGATAACGGCCGATCAAGGTCATGAAGGCCACGCCGGCCAGCATCACCGCAACGCCGACGGGGGTGTAGTCGAACAGTTGGAAGGCGCGAAGATTAGAGTCACGCAGGGCATCGCTGATCAGAATGTTGGGCGGCGTGCCGATGAGGGTGGTCAGACCGCCCAGCAGCGCGCCGAAGGCCAGGGGCATCAGTAGCTTGGAGGGAGGCCGGCCAATGCGCCGGGAGATGTCCATGACCACCGGCAGAAGTAGAGCTGCCACGCCAACGTTGTTCATGAAGGCCGACATCACGCCAGCGGTGAGCATGATCACCACCACCAGCCGAGCCTCACTCTGACCGGCCAGGCGCAGTACCTGCCGACCAACGACGTTCGCTACACCGGTCCTGGACAGGCCACCACTAAGGATAAACACCGCCCAGACGGTCACCACGGCCGGGTTGCTGAAGCCAGACAGCGCCTCGGCCGGGGTGACCAGACCGGTCAGCGCCAGGGCAACCAGCACCAGCAGAGCTACAACGTCCATCCGTAGCCGCTCGGTGATGAACAATATAACGGCCAGTATCAGAATGGCCACAGTTATGGCGATTTGTAGTGTCATTGCGATTCCTCTTGCTGTCTCAGGTGCCTACTGCTGGCAACTATGGTTGCTAGCTTGACTACCTACGCCAGCAAGGTGATATGCCCAAAGGCGCGCAACCTCCGTTCCCGCGTGGGACGGGCGGTGCTGCGTTGGGGGTCGCCGACGTACCCCCCTGCCAGTTATCGACTGTTGCTTCTTGAGAGCGAATGATGACCAACCCCTCGGCAATGGCCGGCTCCGGATCGGGCGCTTGTCCATCCTCTGAGGTATTCATGCCTCAAATCTACACCATTCTTGGTTTTATGTCAAAATTTGAGCGAACGCCGAGCTTATGACAGAGGACTGAAAAAAGACCACAGGGATACCCTGCGGTCTCATTCTCCAGATGCGTCTTCGATCACGAGACTTCATCAGGTCTGTTCTCTCGCTGCCGACGAGGTTAGCTGACGGGTTCAGGCCGAGAGATGCCCTACTCGTCCCTGGGACGAGATTCACCCCCACAGGCTGGTTCCCCCGCTCTTCTTCACCAGTGGCCGGTGAAAAAGATTAGGCGACAAAGGTATGCAGTTGTTCGTACTACAAATAATTATATCGTGCTAGCTGAGAATTGTCAATCCCACTCAACTGCCACCGCTCCGACGAAATCCGCAGCGCCGTGCGCGAATGGTAGGCCAGATTGCCCGCGACACCGTGAAACGTAAAACGTGAAACGTGAAGACGCCTTCCCGCACTTGCATCACGTTTCACGCATCACGTTTCACGTGGTTGCTACGGCTGGCGACCCGTCTCACCGGAAGTTACTTTGTTCACCCCAGTGCTGAACGGCACATCGCCTTGCTCCAGCGGGTGCAACCGGAACTGCCCTCGCTGAAGCGGGTACGTGTGAAAATGTCTGCTTTCTCGCTTCCCTCCTTGACTCAACACGGTCAGCCGGCTACAATCGAGGCTGCGATGAGATGCTGCTCGATGTTTCTTGTTCTCCCCTTTGTGCTACTCCTGCACCTCCGCTTTCTTGGTACCTTCCCCTGGCTCTCAGTGCACATCCCGATTTTCGCTTTTCCGGAAGAGATGGTCTTTGTCCCCGCTGGCGACTTCATCCTGGGCAGCGAGGACGGCCGGGACGATGAGAAGCCGGTGAGAAGAGTCTACCTTGACGCCTTTTACATTGATCGGTACGAGGCGACCAACGCAGAGTACGTCGAGTTTCTCAACACAATAGGCGGCCACCATGGAAGATGTGAGGGATATGATTGCATCGATACGCAAGATGAGGACCCGGACAGTCACATCCTTTACAGTTTCAGCCGCAGAGGATACGTGGCGGAGCCAGGATATGGGCGGCACCCGGTGATCAAAGTAAGCTGGTACGGTGCCAAAGCCTACTGTGAACATCGCGGTAAACGTCTGCCGGCTGAGGCAGAATGGGAGAAGGCTGCCCGGGGACCTGAGGGGCTCGCGTATCCGTGGGGCAACGAGTTTGACATTAACAAGGCGAATGTGGATCAGCATGTAGGCGATACAACTGCCGTGGGGAGCTATGGGGATGGGGTCAGCCCTTATGGGGCGTACGACATGGCAGGGAATGTTTGGGAGTGGGTGGCCGATTGGTATCGCGCCTATGGGGGAAGCGAGCATCGGTCCGAGTTCTTCGGCCAGAAGTACAAAGTGGTGCGAGGTGGCTCGTGGAACCACCCTCCCGCCGACGCCCGTGGTGCAGCTCGAGACATCGCTCACCCGGCACGGCGTGTCGGCGTAGTTGGCTTCCGTTGTGCCCGATAGCTTCCAGACGCTGTGCTCTCCACGAAAGGCTCGCCCGGGACGATAACGACTTGGGAAGCGCTACAGGCTCCGCAGACTTCTTTGACACCAGAAGAGTTTTCCATATAATGTACGTACTTTTTAAGCTATTGGCTCCGGCATCGATTTGTAGTCAACGCCCTGCATTCGGTGCTCGAGGAAGCGTCGCCGCTGTGGGATGCCAACTCTCCCCTAAGATCTGACAGAGAATCTGTTTGCTTTGATCGCGTTTGTCCTGTAGAGTCTCTAGAGCGCGCTGGCGCTATTGACGGAGGAGGTGATGTACAGCGAAAACACGACGCATAGGGGTTGCTGAGCATGGCAGACACGAGATAGACATACGGATAAAGGAGGAGATAGGATGATGGCTAGACGAATCTTTACCATAGCTTTGCTGGCGGTCGTGCTTGGCATCGCGTTGCCGGCCTGTGTGGCGCCGGCTGCACCAGCAGCGACCATCAAGATTGGGTTGAACATCCCCCTGACCGGCGACATCCCCAAAGTCGGCGAGGGGTCGAAGTTCGCGGCGGAGATGTGGCTGGAGGACATCGGCGGCCAACTGGAGGTCGGTGGCAAGACACATCCAGTGGAGTTGGTCATCGAGGATAACGAGTCCAAGGCGGAATCGGCGGTGGCTGCCGCCACCAAGCTGATCACCCAGGACGAGGTTCTGGTCATTGTTGGGCCTCAAGCCTCCAAGCAGGCGGTGCCGGCCGGCGAGGTGGCAGATGACAAGCAGACCCCCATGGTCAGCCCCTGGTCCACCAACCCCCGCACCACCAAGGACCGGCCCTGGGTCTTTCGGGCTCCCTTCCTGGACCCCTTCCAGGGACCGGTGAACGCCCAGTTCGTCACCGAGGAGTTCGGCTTCACCAAGGCGGCAGTGCTCTACGACGTGGCCAGCGACTACCCCAAGGGGCTGGCCGAGTTCTTTAAGGATGGTTGGGAGAAGATCCACGGCCCTGGCTCGGTGGTGGCCTTCGAGAGCTTCACCACCAAGGATCGCGACTTCAGCGCCCAGTTGACCAAGATCAAGGAGTCGGGTGCCGAGTTCTTCTTCACGCCCCAGTACTACGATGAGGTGCCGCTGATTGTGAAGCAAGCCCATGAGTTGGGTTGGGCTCAGCCCATCGTTGGCAGCGATAGCTGGGGTTCGGCTGAGTTGATGAATCTCTGTGGTGATGACTGCAAGGGGCTGTTCTTCAGCACCCACTACGCCGCCGCCGGCGCCACCGGTGCCACCAAGGAGTTCATCGACCGCTACAACGAGAAGTATGGCTACGTGCCCGACGACGTAGGCGCCCTGACCTGGGACACCATGCGCCTCGTCCAGCAGGCCATCGAGGGTTGCGGCACCATCACCGGGGACATCGCCAAGGATCGCCAGTGTGTCCGCGATGCCCTGGCCGACATCGAGCGGTTCGAGGGCATCACCGGCAGCATGATGTTCACTCCGGACGGGGACCCCATCAAGTGTGCCGTCATCGTCAAGATCAGCGACGCCGGCGACTTCGAGTTCTACAAGCAGGTCTGTCCGCCGGAACTGCAATAGCAGAGGAGCAGGGGAGCAAGGGAGAAGGGGGGACAAGGAGAGGGGGAGATGGGGTGAGAGGGAGATGGGAAGAAACTCTCCTTGTCTCCTTGTCTCCCCCTCACCCCCTCACCCTTGCTCCCCGGCACAGAATGAGGAGCACTGAATAGGATGGCATTCTTCCTTCAGAACTTAGTGAATGCGCTGCAGTGGGGCAGCTTCTACGCCTTGATCGCCCTGGGTTACTCCATGGTGTACGGTGTCCTTATGCTGTTTAACTTCGCCCACGGCGATATCTTCATGGCCGGCGCTTATATCGGGCTGTTCATCTCGGGCGGACTGGTGACCATCGCTGCAACCGGTATCCTTCCCTTGCCCAACTGGTTGATACTCGTGCTAACCATCGTCTTCGCCATGATCGGGACATCCTTCCTGGGGATGATCGTTGAGAGGGTGGCCTATAGACCTCTGCGAGATGCGCCCAGAGCCTCAGCCGCGATTACGGGGTTGATGATAGGCATCATGCTGGAGACCGGGAACCTGGCATTGCTGGGCGCGCGCCGGCGAAACTTCCCCACCTTGGTCGAGACGACCACGTTCCAGATTGCCGGGGTGAACGTCACCAACACCAAGATCATGATCGTCGTGTTGTCCCTGCTGCTCATGCTGGCGCTGCATCAGTTTGTCCGCAGGACCAAGTGGGGAATGGCCATGCGGGCCATGGCCTACGACATTGTGGCCGTGCCGCTGATGGGGGTACCGGTCAATCGCATGGCTGCCCTCACGTTTGCCATCGGTTCGGCCCTGGCCGCCGCCGCAGGTATTCTCTTTAGCATTGCCTATCCCGTCCTCGAGCCCTACATGGGCATTCTCGTCGGCTGGAAGGCTTTCGTGGCCGCTATCCTGGGGGGGAGAGGATCTATCCCGGGGGCGGCACTGGCCGGCTTTCTGCTGGGATTCATCGAGATCTTTGTGGCTTACTACGTCACATCCACTTTCCGCGATCTGATCGCTTATTCCATCATTCTTATCATCTTGACCTTCAGGCCTCATGGCTTCTTTGGTGAGCCCTATAGCGCACGTCTGAGGCTCTAGCCAGTTAGAAGACTCGAGAAAGACGGGAGCTTGACATGGCAGTCACAAGCGGCACCTTGTCGGCAAGAAGGAAGGCCATAGGCTTGTTGCTCAGCAGAGTTCGGGATCAGCTTGCCCAGGTTCCTCTGCTGGGCTGGCTCTTCGGTGCCCTGATCGCAGTGGTGCTTGAACAACTCCTGGGCTTACGGCTGGCGTGGGTTCTGGGACTGGAAAGAATACCCCTCCTCTTTGGCTTCGCGATCATGCTCAAGCAGCCGGCGTTGATCCCCAGCGCGATCCTCTACGTGCTGCTCGTGTATGTCTTGCCGACCGTCGCTATAGCCTGGCTGAGCGCTTCGCTGGCGAACAGACTGGCCGGCAGGCTTCTCAGCTTCCCACTCTGGGCCGCTGTGGTCACCCATCTCGCCTTTCTGTACGCAGTGCTGCACGTGTGGTCCGGCGTCAACGACTACCGGGTTCTCGTGCTCAGGCTCATCTTGATATCCATCATGCTCACCTTGAGCTTGAACGTGGTGAATGGCTATATGGGAGAGTTCTCCTGTTCGCACCCCGGGTTCATGGCC
>JBHIAO010000082.1:0-16250 GCA_046758565.1 Anaerolineae bacterium | reverse complement strand
AGCACCAGGTAGTCGTCGCTGGTCTCCTTGGTCCGTGCAGCGAGCTTTTGGCCGTAGCGGAGTAGAACCTTGCCGATCAGCCGGCCGGCAACGCCAGCGGCTATGGCAATCAGTAGTACCGATGCAAGTTTGCCGAGATCGATGGTCAGGATTTCCATTTGCCGTATTCGCTTATCTGCTCCAAAAATAGCTGCTCTGGCCGGTCTCTGACCGCGCCAGTACATTTTCATGCTTCATGGCGCCCCATCCGGGGCATGACGACTGCTGCTCTCCCACTCCGACTTACCCATCACGGCTATTATACTGAAGCCGGCCGGCAAAGCAAAACGCCAGGGATGTCAGCCATCCCCGGCGTTGGACGGGCTCTGCTGACGGCCGGCGACCAACAAAAAGGACCGTCAGCCTGTTCCGTAGGCTGACGGTCCTCTAGTCACGCTGCAGTATAGGCGATCAGCGGACACGTACGTCTCGGTTAAGGGCCCTGCTTCTCAGCATGTGTTCGCACAACTCCCACCCCAGCCGTTATACCACCAGCAGAAGCTCGACTCACAGCCTGAGCCCTGGTATGACTCACTGGTGTAGATAAAAGTCGAATTGCCATAAGGGTACACCTTTGATTCATGCTGGCTCACATAAGTGGCACCGTAGTTGAAAAAGCCGTCCCATATGCCGACGGGGTTGGTACTGTAGGCCCAGTTCTTGTAGTCTCACTTTTCGTCTTTCAGCGGGTTTGGCGAGGCACCCCAGGCGCGTTCGTTAACCCACAGCCAATACTTCAGAGACGACGACAATGTGTAGGCCCAGTAGTTCTCTTGCGCCCCGTGGATGGTCACACCGGTCGTGTCGCCTACCGTGCGTGAATCGGCCAACGCAGTCCCTACCACAAGGACCGAAAGGGCAAGGGCCAAGAACAATGCTTTTCCGAAGATTTTTCGCTTGTGCACGATCATCCCTCCTCACGGTGCGCTGGTCTGCGGACGCAGATGCTCACCGCGCTCGAAATTCCGACTGGCTCGCTGAATTCCCTCGATGTGCCCCACCAGCACCCGGGCAAAGATGTTGTAATCGCTGACATTCGTGATGGTGTAAGTTGACCTGCCTCCAGTGCCTCCAGCCGGATGCCGGACGCCGGCCACCGGTCCTCTGCAAGGGCCTGCCTCGATGAGGGCTACGTCGTCCGGTTGACCCAGGATCAGGCGGGAGACGATCACATAGAACGAGCTCGAATACGGCTCAGCGGCAAAGCCATCGGCGGCAATGCAGGGATCATCCAAGAGATCGGCCAGCGCGGGGGCATAGACGTCGAAGGCGCCTATGACCACACCCCGCCGATAGGCGCTGGCTAACCAGTCCCGATCCACCATGGACAGGGCTGAGTCGTGGATGACCAGGGCCTCGATCGGGGTGGGTTCGTCAAGCGACACCACCTCGCGCCAAGTGTGAGCCGTCTGGGCGCCGAGGGTGGCTTCCAGCCGCGATGGCGCGATGGGGCTGTCTGCTGGAACGACGCCCTCGGCCAGCAGGTAAACGATGCGGTAGCCAGGTGGGCTGTCCCAGGGTAGGGACACGGCGTCTGCTCCAGTTGCCTTGGGCCGGATTCCCAGACCGAAGGCCCCGATGACCACAATGGCCAGCAGGATTCCCAAAACACTGAGGAGTAGCTTTCCTTTGCGCAACACCAATGGTTCCTCCTTCTATTCTTCAATCCCCAGGGTGTAACCGGGCCAAAGGTTTGGCGATCATCGAGAATGCGCACCCTCACCGCAATTGTACCCTCATTCTACCCAAACCGCCGGCGTTTGTCTATCCCCTAACCTGGTGATTTGGGGGTGATTTTTTCCTCACCCCCTGGTTAACCCCCCCCTCTGCTGCCCCATTCTCATCACCCGCCGCTCCCATCCCCGCTCGCAGCGCAAAAGCGATCAACGCCGATCGGCCCTCCACCCCCAGCTTCCGATAGATGCGCTTCAAGTGGGTCCTGACCGTGTCACAACTGATGCTCAACGCCTGCGCGATCTCGCGGTTGCTCCGCCCGCGGGCTACTTCCGCCAACACCTCTCGTTCCCGTGGCGTCAATGCCGCCGGCAACACCGCCGGCAGCCGGCCGGCCAGCCGCTTCCGCACCGCCGACGCGACGTCGTCGGCCAGCACCAGCCCGTAGTGCACCACATCCCGTATCGCCTTCGCCAGCGCCGCCTGATCCAGGTCGGGCGGGAGATACCCATCCGCCCCGGCGGCGAGGCAGCCCACCACCGTATCCGGCTCCTGATCCGTGGATAGAAGAAGCACCTTGCTGGCCGGCCGCAGGGCTTTGATCAACCAGGCAGCTTCGATACCCGTCATGTCCAGTTCTGCGTCCAGACCCACCAGCACCACATCCGGTGCCGGCTGCGAAAGCTGCGCCTGCAAGCTCTCTCGATCTGCCGCCTCGTCCACCACTTCGATGTCCGGCACCTCTGCCAGCAAGTCCCGCAGCCCGGCCCGCATGACCGCCGTGCTGGCTACGATCATCACGGTAAGCCGGATCATGGAGGCCGGCCCCCTTTGAGCGTCGGCCCGACAAGCCCGGGACGGGCTGGCCGATGTTCAAGCGGCAAAAGGCCCTGCCTGACTTCCCAATGCAGGGCCCCTGGCCGTACATTCATGTCCTCTCTCCTGGCGTCATCGCCAGTCGAAGCGAATAAGGGCCGAAGCTGGCCAGTCACCCTGGCAGCAGCGGTGGATTCTACACGCACCCCGACCGTGCACCTAAAGGGTACAACGTTGGCAGTTGCAAAGCATGACGGCAAAGTATGACGAAAGCACATTGCTCGCCCTCCACTTTTTATACGGTCGAAAGCGCCGAATCGTTCCAGCCCCAGGCAGGTCGGCAGTTGATGGCCGGCCGGCGACCAACAAGAAGACCGTCAGTCTTCTGTAGGCTGACAGTCCTCTATACCCAAGTTGCAGGATAAGGAATCAGTGGACGTACGAGCCGTCGTGGGCCGCACGGGCTACCGCTTCAACGTTAATCTGTCTGGGTGCAATCCTGACCGACTGGACTTTTACGTCCCCTAGACGTATCCTATTAGCCATGTTGTCACACCATTTTCTGCCACAGGCGGCCTATTTGTCAAGGTTCAGCCCAGAAATATCTCGAGGTGTTAAATGAATGATACGGCTGCCAGGACAGTACAGGGAGCTCGACGCTGGGTCGCCCAGAGCTCAGTCCCTCTCGGCGTTTTCGCGGCCAGTCGCATCGGGTTATACCTCCTGGCGTATCTCAGTCTGGTTTTTCTGCCCATGAGGGAGGACCAGGGCGTGTGGCGAGCCTACCCTCAGAATCTCTTCGTGGATGGCTGGGTGCGGTGGGATGCTGGCTGGTACTACGATATTGCCGAACGGGGCTACACCAATGTGCCAAGAAATGAACAAGGGCAAAGGGATACGGCGTTCTTTCCGCTATATCCCCTATTGGTCCGGACGATGAAAGCGATTGTCCGAGATACGTTTCTTGCCGGGCTGGTTGTTTCAAATGCCGGGTTTTTAGTCGCATTGACATTGCTATTTCGGTTGGTCAGCAACCACTATAATGCTGAAGTCGCCCGGCGCAGCATCATTTTGCTGTCAGTTTATCCGTTTTCATTCTACTTCAGCGCGATGTATAGCGAATCGCTGTTTTTGTTAGCCGTGGTATGTGCTTTCTATTTTGGTGAACGCCAGCAATGGAGCTGGGCTGCACTCGGTGCTGCGGCGGCAGGGGCGACACGTGTGGTGGGTGCTGTGACCGTGGTTGGGTTAATTGTCTTATACCTGGAGCAGATCGGTTTTGATTGGCGAAAAGTTCGTTCGGATATCCTGTGGATACCGTTGGGTTTGCTAGGACTGGGCACTTACATGGCCTTCCTGGCAATCCGATTTGGTGACCCGCTGCAATTTGTGAAAAGCCAGTATGTTCCTGGTTGGGCAGCCGGCGTGGGGATAGAGTCGGCCTTGGCCACTGTTCGTGCCTCTCTGGCTCCCCAATCAATTGCTGCAGGTCATTATCCCGCTATGAATTTGATTCACCTGTCCATCTTTCTATTTGCTCTGCTGTTATCTGTGCTGGCTTGGCGTCAGCCGCGTAGAGCATATGCCGTTTGGGCGATATTGACCATCCTGGCTTCATTTTCGTTGTGGCGAAGTATGGGACGTTTCGCTGCTGTCGTGTTTCCGCTGTTTATTGTTGCCTCGTTGATGCTTGACCAGGATCGCTGGTATCAGATCGTGGTGTATGTCAGCACATTGATGTTGGCGCTGTTTACCGTCATGTATGCCCACTTCTATTGGGTGTCCTAGCTAAACAACCTGGCTTGCTTGTTGGTCCCTCTCGTCCACCGTGCACGCCCAATCATGAGCGGTTGATGATATTTGAGGAAACAAACGGAGTATCTGTCTGGCGACGACCGCCGCGAGTTCCAGCCGGCAAACGGCGCCGGCTTCCACTCACGGCTACGGTTTTCGCCACCCCTTCGGGGGGGTTCGACCCCCCGCCAGAGAGCTCGCAGAGCGGCGAAATTCGTAGCCAGGAGCGACGTCCTGAGCTTGTCGAAGGGTGGAGCAGCGCGCAACTTCTGGCGGGCGTCGGTTCCCCGATTAATTCTTCAAGCTTCATAAACCGCGCCTACCATTGCGAAGTCGCCCTCCGGCGACTCGAAACCCAGCCGACGAAGGCCGGTTTCGCAAGTGTTGCCGCGAATTCATTCGCCAGGGTCAAAGTGGCTGAGTAGTTACCTTTGGCGAAAAGACCGCCAACCATGGTAGTTGACGGTCCTCGCCGCATGCTGCTATCTGCTATCGGTTGGCGTGCCCAGTCCAGTTGCTGGTATCAGGCCATCGACCAGGCTGACCCGCTCAGCGCATTACCAGGAGTTGTGCGGCGCTCATCAAACCTTGAGCCGACGAATTCGCCAGCTCCACGAAGGGCTCGGGGTAGAGGCCGATGACCAGGGTCATGATTAATGACACCACCAGGGCGGCCTGCAACCACGTCCCCACGCGCAGGGGCTCGGCGTCCGTCTCGCCCAGGAAGAACATTTCCTTGACCACGCCAAAGTAATAGACAACGGAGATCACGCCATTCACGACCCCGATGACGGCCAGCCCGTAGAGCTTGGCATCGATGGCCGACACGAATACCACGAATTTCCCAATGAAGCCGGCCGTCGGGGGGATGCCCACCAGACTCAGGAAGAAGATGAACATCGCCACTGCCATGAGCGGTGCCCGACGTATGAGTCCTCGATAGGCGCTGATTGCGGAGGACCCCTCAGCATTGTCTATGGCAATGACGGCGGCGAAGACCCCCATGTTTGTAAACACGTAGGCGAACACGTAGAGCAGCGTGGCACCCACAGCGTCGATGCCGGTCGCGCCGGCCGCCGACAGGCTGGCTATCCCGATCAGCATGTAGCCGGCCTGGGCAATGCTGGAGTACGCCAGCAGGCGCTTCATATCCTTCTGCACGATGGCCACCAGGTTCCCCAGGGTCATGGTGATGATGGCCATGCCGATCATCACCCCGGTCCACTCCACCTCGGCGTAGGGCAGTGCCGTCAGAAACACCCGCACCAACATGGCGAAGCCGGCCACCTTCGGGCCAATGGACAGGAAGGCTGTCACCGGCGTGGGCGCGCCCTCATAGGCGTCGGGGGACCACTGGTGGAAAGGCACCAACGCGATCTTGAAGCCGAAGCCAGTCAGGAGGAGCATCGCCGCCGGCAATGAGAAGGCTCGCAGGTCACTTCCGAAAGCGGCCTCCGGAGCACGTAGCACCTGGGAAATTTCGGCCAGATTCGTGTGGCCGCTGAGTCCATACAACAGCGACGCGCCGTACACCATCGCGGCGGTTGTGATTGAGCCGTACAGAAAATACTTCACCGAGGCCTCGCTGGACTTGATGTCGTCCCGCAGCCAGCCGGTGAGAATATAGCTCGTTATGCTCAGAAACTCGATCGACAGAATCACCATGATCAAGTCACTGGCCCCCGCCATGAGGGTCATCGACAGGATGGTGAAAAGCAGCAGGCTGTAGAACTCGCCCTGAAAAGAAGTTCGTTGCCGCAGGTAATCGACCGATCCCAGCAGAATCAGGCCACCCGTGAAGATGGACACGATTCGGAAGAACGTTGTGAACGGATCAACGACGAACATCCCCGAAAACAAGGTCTCCGACTCACTGCCGACCCAAAGCGTTGCCAGCAGAGCCAGGCCCAGGGCGACCAAGGTTAATACAGGCTGTGCCCGCTCCCGGCGGCGGATCAGCATATCGTAGCTGAGGACGATCAGCCCAAAGAGCGTTAGTATCAGTTCCGGTGAGAAGAGTCTAAGCGTATCCGCTACACTCAATTCGTGCCTCCGTTGCTCCTGTGCTCCTATACTACCCCGCCACGCCTTTCTGGTCATACGATGCCTAGCGCGGCTAACATGCTCCTGGTTGTAGCGTTAATTACGTTCACGACGGGTGCCGGGTAGACACCGACAAAGACCATGAAGAATGCGAGCGGTGCCAGGGCCAGCACCTCTGCAACATTCAGGTCTGGAGTCCCCTTCCAGCGCTCGTTTTCGGGCCCCAGAAGGATCATCTGGATGACCTTCCATAGGAAGAAAGCAGCGGTGATGATGATTCCCAACACCGACAGAATTGTGAGAAGCCCTATAGCCAGGTTCCCGTCACCGGCCGCGAGGGCCCCACGGAAGACCATGAACTCACTGACGAAACCGGCCAGTCCCGGCAGACCCAGGCTGGCAAAACTGGCCAGCATCAGAAACGATCCATATACCGGGGTTATGGACCATAGTCCACCAAAACTGCGGAAATCCCGCTCATGGGTCCGTTCGTCGTAGATCAACCCGACGAGCATAAATAACGCACCCGTGATGATGCCGTGATTGAACATCTGCAGCACAGCACCATTTACCGCTGTGACGCGGGCATCCAGGTTGGCGTTTGATCCCGCCATTGCGGCTGCGATCCCCAGCATCACGTATCCCATGTGGTTGACTGAGGAATAGGCGATGAGCTTCTTGAAGTCCCACTGGGCCATGGCAACCAAAGCACCGTACACGATGCTGGTAAACGCCAGGAAGCCAATTGGGATGGCAAACGTTCGAAACGCATCCGGGAAGAACGGCATCAGGACGCGGACGAAGCCGTAAGTGCCTAGTTTCAGGAGCACGCCGGCCAGGATGACAGAGCCGGCCGTCGGCGCCTCAACGTGGGCGTCCGGCAGCCACGTGTGGAACGGCCACATCGGCACCTTGATGGCGAAACCCAGGAAGAATCCGACAAATGCCAGACTCTGGAGCAGGGTGTTCGTGGCAAACGGACCAAGACGAGCCGCCTCGATGATGTCGAAGGTCCCCGTATCGATGGCCACGCCGATGATGGCCAGCAGCATGAAGACGCTGCCGGCCAGGGTATACAAGAAGAACTTGATGGCCGCGTACTCCCGGTCCGGGCCACCCCAGATACCGATGAGGAAGTACATCGGGACCAGGCCGATCTCCCAGAATACGTAGAAGAGGAAGAGATCAAGGCTGACGAAGACGCCGAGCATTCCCGTTTCCAGCAGCAGAAACAGGGCAAAATACTCCTTGACCCGGTGGTGGATGTACATGTACGAGTAGCCCAGGGAGACCGTGGCCAGGAGTGTGGTCAAGAAGATCAGCGGCACGCTGAAACCATCCACGCCCATGTGGTAGGTGATCCCGACCGAGGGAATCCACGTCACCTGCTCCTCAAACTGGATGCCGCCAGCCGTTCGGGCGTAGGCGATCCAGAGAAAGGCCGACAGGAGCAGCGGGATCAGGCTCACCGTAAGTGCGACGCGCTTGATCATTTCATCGTCGTCGAGAAACAGGACGACTAGCATTCCCACCAACGGGAGGAACGCTATGAGTGTCAGGATGGGAAACATCAGATTGGTACTCCTCGTGACTACATGTCGGATTTACATTAGAGTCCAAAGAATAGGCCGACCAACACCAACACGCTGAAAAACACAACCAGCAGATAGTTCTGCACCCGGCCTGTTTGAATCAGACGCAGGCCTCGAGCTCCCTCGTCGGTGATGAAGCCGATGCCGTTGACAACGCCGTCCACGACGTAGGTATCGAATAGGCCGTTTAACACGGAGAACTGGTTGGTCAGCCAGCCGACACCGTTGACAGCACCATCGACGAGATACTGGTCGATGAGACCGTTCAGAGTCGAGAAGACAATGGTTGCGCGTACGACTGTCACGTGATACACTTCATCGACAAAGTACTTGCGGTTTAAGAGGGTCCACGCCGGGCCGAGCCGCCGCAGCGGATCGCGTTCCCGGGCCGCAGCCGGCTTCAATCCGTAGAGAAACCACCCGAGGACCCAGCCGGCGGCTGCCACAATCACTGAAATGGCGGCGACGATGGGATTGAACTCGCCGGCCGCGAACCGCTCTCCGATAAAGCTGTGGAATGGGTTGCCATACGGCGAGATATTCTCTGGCAGACCTACAAAACCGAGCACAACCGAGAAGAAGGCCAGGACCATCAACGGGCCAGTCATGACAAAGGGCGATTCCGGTGCATGCTCCGCAGCATCAGTACTGGGATCTCCACTGAACACCATGAAGATCTGCCGGGCCATGTAGAAGGCCGTCAGGAACGCGGCCGCCGTTCCCAGGATCCACGCGAAAGTCGCTATGCTGTTACCATGGCCAATGCCCTCTTCAAAGGCATGGGCCAGAATTTCATCCTTGCTGAAGAAGCCGGCAAAGGGCGGGATGCCTGTGAGCGCCAGTGTGCCTGCCAGGAACGTCAAAAACGTCCACCGCATGCGCCGGCTGAGCCCACCCATGTTGCGCATGTCATTGGCATCGTGGGGGTCGGACCCGCCAACCGACCGGGGGGCATGGCTCTCTCCCTCCTCATGATACATGCCGTGCTCCACCCCGTGGATGACCGAGCCCGAACCCAGGAACAGAAGCGCCTTGAAGAAAGCGTGGGTGATCAGGTGGAAGATGCCGGCCACGAAAGCACCGATTCCCAACGCCATAATCATGTAGCCCAGTTGTGAGATGGTGGAATAGGCCAGCACCCGCTTGATATCGAACTGAGCGACAGCCATGGTTGCTGCAAACAGCGCCGTAAGAGCACCGATGACGGTCACAATATTCATCGCCGGTCCCTGCTCAACAGCGTTAAAAATAGGGAGCATCCTGGCGACCAGGAAGACGCCGGCTGCAACCATGGTGGCCGCGTGGATCAGAGCCGAAACTGGCGTCGGGCCTTCCATGGCGTCAGGCAGCCAGACGTGAAGCGGGAACTGGGCACTCTTGCCAACGGCACCACCGAATAGCAGAATAGCGATCACTGTCGCAACCGGAACCGTCAGCGCGAGGGGGGAGAAGTTCAGCGTCGTTGTCGTCAGCATCTTCACCGTCGCCGGCTCGAAGATCTCCCGGAAGTTGACGGTGTTGGCGAAGGCATACAGGGCGATGATGCCGACGAAGAACATCATATCGCCTACCCGCGTGGTCATGAAGGCCTTCAAGCCAGCCTGTGCCGGCGTGATCTTAGTAGGATCAGCGTACCGTTTGTTGTACCAAAAGCCGATCAGAAGATATGAGCACAGGCCCATGATTTCCCAGAAAACCAGGCTCTCCACCAGGTTGCTGGACAGCACGAAGCCCAACATCCCAGTCGCGAAGAGGGAAATATAAGCAAAGAAGCGGCTGTAACGTGGGTCCAGATTCGCTGCTGCTGCTTCGGGGTGCTCCTCCGGGTCTTCGTGCGATGGGAAGGTCATGTACCCCTGGGAGTAGATGAAGATCATCAGGCACACAGTGGTCACAAAGGCCACGCCGGCCGCCGACAACGGGTCAATCATCCAGCCGACCTCAATGTCCGAGTTGCCGGCCGGCGACCAGACGTAGTACCGGTAGAACGGCTCCTCGGCCAGATGTCCCCGGACGGAAAGGGCTGAGAAGAAGACCCCCATCGACACCAGCCACGACAGGAAAATCCCGCCAACGGCTAAAGATGAGCTCAGTTCTTTGTTGTCACGAGTGACCAGTACGATTAGCGCGAACGCCAGGGCTGGAAAGAAGATGATCAGCCAGGCGAGGTTGAAGAAAAGATTGCTCATGAACAGCCCTCACGTAGAAAAATGGGAAAAGTGGAAAAGGGAGAATGGAACTCCATTTTCCTTTTTCCCTTTTCCCTTTTTCCCTTTTCCATACCGTTACCACTTCAACAGGTTAACTTCTTCCATATCGACCGAATGGTGGCTCCGATAGATCGAGATGATGAGAGCCAAGCCGACGGCTGCTTCAGCGGCTGCCAGGGTGATGACGAAAACGGCGAACACCTGCCCGGACACATTCTGTGGGGTGATGTAGCGCCCGAATGCCACCAGGTTGATATTGACAGCATTGAGCATCAACTCGACACCCATCAGGATGCCGATGGCATTGCGGCGGGTCAGACAGCCGAACAACCCGATGCAGAAGAGGGCGGCTGCCACACCAAGGTACCAGGAAAGGGGTACGTCAAGCATTGCGTTGCTCCTTGTAACGAACATTCCATACAGTCATGCGGATGGCCCCTGTTGAAACGACATGCTTCTCGCTAACTGGCGGCTCGCGAATACGTACTCCCAAGGGATAGAGCGCTCAGGATAGGTAACCACGACTACCTCTCTCGTGCTATCACAATGGCGCCGATCAAGGCCACGAGCAAGATCACCGATGCGATTTCAAAAGGCAAGACATAGGTGCTCAGGAGGACCTCACCCAAGGCCAGGATTGTATCTTCCGGAGGCGCCGCCGAAGATATGTTCCAATCGGCCAGGAAACCAACTAGCATCAACAGCACAAGCAACGTCGCGGCGATGACCCCGCCGCAGCTCCACTGTCGGTTGAGAAACGGAGCTTCTTCAGACATCACATCGCGGGTTAACATCACGGCGAAGAGGATCAGGACAGCGACCGCGCCAACGTAGATGAGAAGCTGCACGCCGGCCAAGAACGGCGACTCCAACAACACATAGATGCCGGTCACGCCAACGAAGGAAAGGATGAGGAACAGAGCGCTCACAAACACACTTCGAGCGGTCACCACACCAACAGCGCCCCCCAGGGTCAGCAGTGCGATGACAAGAAAAGCAACTTGTGTGATCATTGTCCAGCAAGGGTTCCTTTCGACAGGCTCAAGGCAGGCCTTTTGCGCTCAACATTGAAACTTCTGCCTTCTCCGCCCTGGGGGCTCGCCAAACCACCAGGATTACCGTCGCTGCAACCAGGATCAGGTTACCCATAAGGAAACCAATTAAGGTCCAAAAACCGGGTGTCTCCGCGGGATTAATGATCCACGCAATCAGGCCGGCCACCAACAGGTTTGCCAATGCAAGCGGTACCAAGACTTTCCAGGCGAAGTTCATCAGTTGATCAACCCGGAACCGGGGCAATGTGTAACGGAGCCACAGGATAACAAACAAGAGAAGGAAGGTCTTGATCGCGAACCACAGCCAGCCGGGCAGAATCGGGCCGCGCCAGCCTCCCAGAAACATCGCTGCACCGATGGCCGCGACAGCGAAGGTGCTGATGTACTCCGCCAGGAAGAACATGCCGAACTTCAGGCCGCTGTATTCCGTGTGGTAGCCCGCGATGATCTCGGACTCGGCCTCAGGGATGTCGAACGGTGTGCGGTTGATCTCAGCGAGGGAGGCTACCAAGAAGATGAGGAAACCCACCGGCTGAAGCACGATGAACCACACGTTCTGGGCCTCTACAATCTTCTGCATCGACAGCGAGCCGGCAATAAGGAGCACGCCCACCACGGATAGGACCTGCGGGATCTCGTAGCTCACGATCTGAGCGGCCGCACGCATGGCCCCCAAAAGGGCATACTTATTGCGGGACCCCCAACCGGCCATAAAGATGCCGAATACGCTGGTCGATGCTACAGCGGCAATGTACAACCACCCGATACTCAGATCGCGGCCACTCAGTTCATGGCCCCACGGCACCACGGCCAGGACCAAGAGGGCCGGCGGAACCACCAGGATGGGTGCCAGGTTGTAGACCCACCGATGGGCAGCGTCGGGCGTGATGTCCTCTTTGATGAACATCTTGACCATATCCGCAAAGGGCTGCAAGAGCCCGAAGCGCCCCACACGATTCGGACCCAGGCGATCCTGGAAGCGCCCCACGAACTTCCGGTCCAACCAGGTGAGGTACAACATCGTTGCCACGCCGAGCAGGGTCAGAACGCTGGCCGCCACGATCATCATGATAAGTTCAACACCCCACCCAGGCAAAACACCACCCAACAGATTGCGAATCCCGTGACCAATGTTCACAAACAGATTATCCAGGAATTGCATACACTGCCTCACATTTCGAAATTCGAAATTCGAAATTCCTTAGACCCACTCCAGCGCACCGGTCCGCCAGGCATATACCAGGCCGACCACAAGAATCACAATGAAAATAAACATCTCGACCAGCGCAAACAACCCCAGCTTGCGATAGGCCACCGCCCAGGGATACAAGAAAACGGTCTCGATATCGAAGATGATAAAGATCAAGGCATAGATGTAGTACTGAACCTTGAACTGAACCCAAGTCTCTCCGAAGGTTTCGAGACCGCATTCGTAGATGGCATTCTTGATCTTCCCTGGCTTCTTGGGGCGTAGAAGCCACGCGGCGCCCAACCCGAGTATGGGTATTGAGAGGGCTATAGCGCTGAATATGAGGATGAACGCGTAGTCTTGGAGCAATGGTCCCCTCCTACTGATACAACTCCCCCAGAACGGTCGTGTGCCGACGGAAAAACAGAATCCTCACGGGCCGGCATGCTGTGCTGTGATGAGAGGATTCTGGTTGACCTATCTCTAGACTGATGCTCTAGGCACATGTGGGACGGACGTCGGCTGTCTGTGGTCACTTCATCGCAATTATATCATACTTGATATGAAAAGGAAAGAGATGTTTGCATGGCACCGCCGGCTGTGACTATAATTCAGGTTAGACTGGCAGGACTTTCATTACCCGTCTCGCGGGATTGTAGCCAATGAATTTTCATTTGTCAACCGACACCCCAAATGCCGACTGGGACGCATTTGTTGCCGGCTCGCCCTGGGGGCACCTGCTCCAATCCAGCCCTTGGGGTCGCTTCAAGTCCGAATTCGGGTGGCAGGTGCTACGCATCATCGGTGATACCGGTGGGCAGATCGTGTGCGGCGTCCAGGCCCTGCTCCGACAGACGCCCGTCGGCCCGGCCGTCTACGTTCCCCGCGGCCCTGTTCTCTCTCCTGACGACGAAGCACTACCGGCTCTCCTTGACGCGTTGAGCACCGCAGCCCGCGACCGAGGAGCCGTGTTCCTGAAGATTGAACCGGATTGGCCGGATGACACTACGCTGGCCGGCGACCTGGAATCCCTGGGCTTTCAGCGGAGCGACCAGACGATTCAACCTCGCACGACGAT
The DNA here is from genome assembly GCA_046758565.1 of Anaerolineae bacterium. Taxonomy (GTDB): domain Bacteria; phylum Chloroflexota; class Anaerolineae; order Epilineales; family JAANWY01; genus JBHIAO01. The sequence continues at coordinate 2,760 of JBHIAO010000082.1, read as the reverse complement.
TGTCCTGGACCTGAGACCAGATGAGGACGAGATCCTGATGGGCATGAAGTCAAAGTGGCGGTACAACATTCGGCTGGCTAGCCGCAAGGATGTCCAGGTGCGGCGAGCCACCGAAAAGGACCTGCTGGCCTTCTACCACCTGTTGGAGACCACAAGCGATCGCGACAATTTCGCGATTCACGAGCGTGGCTACTACGAAGCCGCGTGGCGCCACTTTCACCCCCAGAGTCTGGCCGAGCTGCTCCTGGCATACTACGAGGATGAGCTGTTGGCCGGCCTCATGGCCTTCCGCTTCGGCGATACAGCGTACTACCTGTACGGCGCATCGTCAGACAGGCACCGCGACCGGATGCCCAACCACCTGCTCCAGTGGCAGGCCATCCGATGGGCCAAGCAACACGACTGCGCCTGGTATGATTTCTGGGGCATCCCCGACGAAATCGGTGAAACCACCGTGGGGCACGAAGTTGCTGGTGAACATAGTACAGGAGGTATGTGGGGAGTTTACCGCTTCAAGCGTGGATTCGGCGGCCAAGTGGTCCGGACTGTTGGCGCTTTTAACCGCGTGTTCAAGCCGGCGCGCTACTGGCTGGGGACGCGTGGGTGGCCCGTGATACGTCGCTGGGTGGCGTAGCGAGAAGAAGATAATTCACAATTCACAATTATCTATCGCATGCCCAAACTAACCACAACCGAAATCACCGATCACATGCAATGGAATGCCATCGTCGAGCAACTCCCATGCTCGCACGTGCTCCAATCGTGGGAATGGGGTGCCTTCAAGAGCCGCTACGGGTGGTCGCCGGCGCGGCTGACATTCGGCGGCCGGCGCGCAGCCGCGTCAATCCTGAGCCGGCGTGCAGCGCCGTTTCCCTTCCCGATCCTCTATGTCCCAAAAGGTCCGCTGCTCGACTACGACGATTCCGCCGTGCTCGACGCGGTACTCGCCGAAATTGAACGCGTTGCACGCGATAGCAAGGCCCTTTTCGTAAAGATCGATCCCGATGTGCCGGCCGCTCACAAGACCGCGACTGCGTTGCTGCGTCGGCGCGGCTGGCACCCCTCCCAGGAACAGATCCAGTTTCGCAACACCTTGCACACGGACCTGCGCCCTGACGCCGATGATATTCTGATGTCAATGAAGTCGAAGACGCGCTACAACATTCGATATGCCGGTCGCAAAGGGGTAGAAGTCGAGCCCTCCGATGATCTCGCCCTTTTCTATAACATGTACGCCGAGACAGCCCAGCGCGATGGATTCCTGATTCGACCGTTTGCGTACTACCAGGATGCGTGGGGTATGTTCACTCAGGCCGGCCTGGCTCAACTGTTCATTGCGCGGTACGGGGATGAACCGCTGGCCGGCGTACTCCCGTTCCGCTTCGGGGACACGGCCTGGTACATGTACGGTGCGTCACGCGACACACACCGCAAGCTGATGCCCACCTACCTGCTGCAGTGGGAAGCCATGCTCTGGGCGAAGACGCACGGCTGCAACCGCTATGACTGGTGGGGAGCCCCGGACGAGCTGGATGGAGCAGATCCCATGTGGGGCGTCTATCGTTTCAAGTCGGGGTTTGCTGCTGAATTTGTGGAGCAGATTGGTGCGTGGGATTTCCCCGTGTCGAAGCCGTTGTACTCGCTGTACACCACGCTTGTGCCGCGTTACCTGGCACTCCGCCGGCGTCTCCACCGCACCGAACCTTAGGTCCTGTAGGCGATCGGATTGCTTCCCGCCCCCATGCAGGACGTACAGCGGGAGTGCCAGCCATGCCAGAGTAGGCTGCCGAAGAGCACCATGAATTGGCCAGCCAGGGGCTGCGATCCTGGCCGGCTAGCCTTTTTGTGCTGACCTTGTCAGCCACGCTTCACGTTTGATGCGGCCGAGATTTGTCAGTTGGTTTCCACCAACTTGCGCAGGCGCATCTCCAGATATCGTTTGCGTTGTAGATTGCGCCACCTGTCTTTGCCGGCACGGATGGATCGCATGATGGCGTCCAGTTTCCTCTGCAAGGCTTCGGCTTCTTCACGCTGATGGCCGTTCAGGTGGACAGTTCTCTGAGACATCATTGCTCCTCCACTAGGATCTCATTCCCATCAAGCGAGAGCCAACACCAATGACAAAAAACCCTGCCTATGAAGGCAGGGTTTTTTGTCATAGCACGACTCACTTAGTGAGAGATCAACGGCGGCAGGGAGTCACCGGCGCCAATCGGTTTCCAGTTTCAGACGATGAGAGGCCCATGGAAGTTACGCACAAGATGTGAAGCTCTTTCAGATTCGCGAGCGAGCTTTGAGCATGACACTGTGGCCCTGCTTAGCGACGCCTTGCGTCCCCTGGGTTGTGACTGAACCAGCAGCCCGGCTTAATGTCCGATGTAACAATTGTCCTGTACATTTAGCCAGGAAATACCCATTCTCATAAGGAAGCTGGAGCGGACCTCTCTTGGCGGGGTGCCCCTTACGAAACCAGATGGCAGTGCAGGTTCCGAGCCCCAGCCATCATTAGCTTTCTCTGTGGAAATGTTAACATGAAAATAGTCACTTCCCTTCTGCAAATACGAAGATCCCTCCTGCTGTGGTCGCTGGCTGTGCTCCTCTGCCTGGCCGGCGTTGGATCAATCCCTGCCAGCCTGCCCCTGGACCCGTTGTTTGCCCTCACCGTGCGTGTGTTTCCGGACTCCGTGGGCGTGGGAGGATTTGCGTGCTCTGGCTGCAATGGCATCCTCGACAGCGGTGATCGCGAAATGCCCCTGCCGC
>JBHIAO010000081.1:0-16307 GCA_046758565.1 Anaerolineae bacterium | reverse complement strand
CTAGGTAGCTCTTGTCGTGATCCCCAAACAAGACGTCGAAACGGAGATGCCCCCCAAGCGACTGTAACACCGCTGTTACCCCTGGTGGCCGATCCTCGTAGGAAGGTATCCGACTACGAGGGCGATCCTATGTGGATGCCAGGTGCAAGGCATCGGTGACAACTTGGCGATGCCTGCCCTGAGGCTCGTCTAAGGAATGGTGCTCAGTTAAGGAATGGTGCTCAGTAGATCATCGCGATGGTCGTGCTTCGTCCGATGGCACACCGTCTTTGTGATCGTTCGGTCGAACTGAGAGATCAGGCAGCAACTCGGCCAGCATCTCTCGGACCAGACCATACTCACTGTTGAGGCGTAATTGCCGCTCTTTGGGCTGCTGGCGGTTGAGCTGCCGAACGGTCTCCGTGGGCGGGTGGTGCCGCCACGCGAATGTCTACATGCGTCGTTGGAATTCTGCAGTATATCCTGCACAGTCGGTCCGATATAACGAAGAGAAGAAAGGAGGGAGCTATACGCGGAAGTAGCATAGGGGGTATGTTTCTAACACGATCCATCTTCTCTAACAGAGAAAGGAAGGATGATGATGCGGCGACAGGTACTTGGAATCGCATTTGTAATCTTGCTTCTTTTGTTGGCCTGGAGCAGCACCGTGACCCTGGCCCAGAATCCAGATGGCCTGACCATCGGATTTGAGATCACCACCGATGGTGGCTGGAAGGTTGTTGAGCTGTTCGGTCAAAAGATGGAACTGGACCCAACCAGTTTCAACAGCGTGGCCCGGGTGCTTGGTTTGCAGTTTGAACTGCAGCCCCGGCTTCTGCCTCCGGAGCTTGTCGCCACGTTCAGGCAGGCGGACATCGAGCAGTTGACGCTTGCGCTGGAAGGGGAAGCAGCTAACGTCTGGCTCAACGACATGTCTTCGCCCCAGGCCAAGGTTCACCTGCAGAACCTGCAGGGTCTGTTGCCAGAGCCGTTCGCACAGTCCTACGGGTTCCTGAGAGAAGTTCTGCAGTTCCTACGCGGCACAGTGTATGTGCGGTTCACACCGCAGGCATTCGTCAGGCCGGAGCTAGTAGCCATGGCCGTCCCGCCGGCCGAGGTCGAAGTTGACAACGTCGTGCGGCTGGCGGTGACACTGAGCCCTCAGGGCCGGTGGCTGTCGGCAGGCGGCTTCACGATAGAGGAAGCGGCTTTGCTGGGCGTGGCCCTACCGGACGTAGATCCAAGCGTGGCAGCTATGCTGGCCCCCTTGGACAAGGTGACGGTGGACGTAACGCCGAGCGAGCTGATGGTGTCGACAAACGAGCAACCGGTCGTGGAGTTGCTGTGGGACGCGGATGGCCGGCAGAGGCTGCTGGAGATAGTGCAAGGCTTGGTGCCGGGGTTGAACCTGGATCATCCCCAGATTGCTCCGGTGGTTGAGCTGGCAGAGACGTGGCTGGCGAGCAGCCACGTGAACCTGGACCTGCACGTTGCGAACAAGCCTATGGACAGCGTATCGGCGATAGAGATCGGCAGGCCAGTGACCGTTGCCTTGGACGAGACCGGGATCGTATACGTGATGGATATGCCGGTGGCGGCGGTTGACCCGCAGGTAGCAGGTCCGGTGATGGGACAGGCGCAAGCGGCTGGGATCAAGCAAGCCGAGGTGTGCTGGGATGCGGGTCAACTGCGGGTGCTGGTGAACAACACGCCGATGCCGTATGTGACGGCTGACCCGGGTTGGTTGACCAAGGCGATTCAGGTGACAGGCTGGCAGCCGCATTCGATCGCCGAGAAGCTGGAGCAGATCCTGGCGGAGGCGAGGGTGCCGGTGGCACTAATGGTAGATCGCGAGGCGGCCGCGCCGGTGAGTGACTGCGGGGCGTATGAAGCAGCGCAGGTGGCGGCACCTGCGATGGCGTTCGCGGTGGATGCGACGTGGAATCCGCAGCTCGGGGAGTTGGCATTGCAAGATGTCGGACTGCCATTCGCGACGCTGGGGATGATGCCGATAGACATTGCGGCGCAAGTGCGCCTGCCGGCGGTAGTCGCGGCGACTGTCCCGCCGGGGCTAGGACGAGTCGAGGCAAGCGTGGGGGCGGATGGATTTACCGCCGACCTGGACGACGTGAGCGTAGCGGTCCACTGGGACAGCCGGCTGTTGTCGAATCTGGCAGAGGTGGCAGACGGGTTCGGCATTGGTCACGTGATCCGGCAAGTGGCTCCGCTGCTCAGCGTGGCGGAAATCAGTGTCAACGTCGAGAGGATCGAGACGATCGCCGGTTCGCCAGAGGCAAGAGAGATCTCGGAGGTGACTCCGGCAGTGGCCACTCTCACATCGGTTACCCCTGCTGCTGAGCGCCCTGCGACGGTCGCTGAGGCTCAGGTCAAGTCGCAGGAGCAGCTTGTCACGAGCCCTGAATCGGCCGTTTGCGTCATGGCTGAAGGCGACAGCTTGTGGACGTGCTGGGAGCAGTCTGGTCGCACTGAGGGTACCGGGCTAGTCTGGGTGGACTGGAAGAACGCGGCTATCAAGGCCTACAGCTTCCCGGTGAACGAGCAGGGTGTGGTCATTGTGCAGCCGGGTGACACCATTGCCGCTGTCCCCGCAAACTAGTGGTGTTTCACACTCCCCGGGTCGTTTTGGTGACGGTTAGCGCAAAGTGGACCGGTGCAATGTATTGCCGGCGCGTTCGGCAATCAGCCCTCGGCTTGAGCCTTTGACTGGGGTTTTAGTCCGAGCTCAGGCCGAGGGCCTACGCTGCACAGTCTCGATTGCGTTGACATGTTTCGCGTTTTGGTTGACAAACGACAAACGACCGGCGCTTACGTTGGTCGTTATTGGCTTAATCATGAAACCGGAACTGGGGTGAAAAAGTAACTTCCGGTGAGACGGGTCGCCAGCTGTAGCAACCACGTGAAACCCTTCGACAGGCTCAGGACAGGCGTGATGCGTGAAACGTGATGCAAGTGCGGGAAGGCGTCTTCACGTTTCACGCATCACGTTTCACGGTGTCGCGGGCAAAGTCAAGCGGAAGTTACTTTCTACCCCGCCAGCAGGCCGGTTTACGGTTTCATGTTAACATCGCTGAACTGACCGAAATTGACTAAGGGGGAATTCTGTTATAGAATGTGTACCCAGTAGCACGCTTTTTCGTGCGTTCAGCTACGCAGGTACCTCGCGGTGTTGAGTATAGCCACCATGGTTCTGAATGATTACGAACACGTAACCATCACAGACTTTCTCGGCCGTGCGCGTCGATACGCAGTGATCCGCCCGCTGGGCGATGGCTACCTGGCACATGTTTACCTAATGCGAGATTTGCACGACGATGCGCCTGTAGTCGTCAAAGTGCTCAACCGGCGCCATGCTCAAGCGGATCAAAAAGCTGCCGAGTTCCTGCGCGAGGCAGATTTCTTGCAACAACTGGCGGATCGGCCGGAGGTCGTAGATCTGCGGGCGCCGGGCAAGGGGGAGATCGTTCTGGAAGAGAGCATACGCCTGCCCTGCACTTTACAGGAATATGTCGGGGAGCCTTACCGGCCCCTTCCGGAACTCGTGGAGACGGGTCTCAGCGAGCAGACGGGCCTCGCCATTTGTCGCCAGTTCGCCTCCCTGCTGGACTATATCCACTCCCACAGCATCATCTACACGGACCTGAAACCCGAACACATCTATTGGAACGGCACTGAAATCAAGGTCATTGATTGGAATGTCGTGAAAGACCTGTCATCAGCAGATCGCAACACTGTCGGGGAAGCAGTAGCCAAGGCGCTACAAACATTCGGCCAGGTCATGTACTACTTATTCACTGGCCGATCCATGGTCGGTTGGGTTGAGGGTCCTTCCATCACGGCCCTAGTCTCTGGCAGTTTCTCCGGAACTCACATCGACTTTGCAGACACTACCACTGGTGAAGAACTCTCACTAGGTACCAGGTTGATCATCGAACGCAGCCTCGACGAGAGCGGGGACAATTCCTATCCATCAGCGGCTGTTCTTGAAGAGGCACTAGGCCAGCATGCCCTCCGCCTGAACCAAGTAGCCATAGAGCCCATGACTCAGAGCCGGGCTGCGCTCAGCAAGGGCCTGGCTGCCCTGGGAGCTTCCGACTACGAAGACGCCATCGCCTACTTCAAGGAGGCGGCCCACAGCACACCAGGTCTAATCACGCAGAGTTATTTGGTGGCGACTCGCATTCGGCAGGATGAGCGCGTGTCGGAGGTGCTCAAAGACCAGGCAGAGGAGAACCTGGCACTGTTTCGCATGGCTTTCCAGGAAGGGGACCTGATGACGGCGCTGGACGCGTTGGTCTCAGGCCGGACTGCCCTGCCTGAACATCGGGAGATCGAGATTCTCCACCAACTGACCACCCAGGTGGCCCGCTTCGTAGACGAGGCTGAGGAGGCACTGGCAGCGGGCGATTATGCCGCTGCCCAGCATGCGCTACGCCGGGCCAGGGCACTGGAGCCATCAGTGCCGTTCTTGCAGGAGCGATTGCAAACTGTCGAAGCCTTCCAGACCCACTTAGCAACCGGCGAACAGTCCCTGAAAGCCGGGCGGTTTTCCGAAGCCGCGACAGCCCTCGAAATGCTTCTCAATCACATGCCGCAGTCACCATCTATTGAACAGTTGTGGGTGGCTGCTAAGCTGGGCCAGGGCGAGACTGCCCTGGAGCGCGGTGCTTTCGCTGAGGCACGGGATGCATTCGATGCGGTCTTGGAACGTCAGCCGGAGAACGAAGCGGCGCACGCCGGCCTGGCCGATGTCGAAGAGCGCCAGCAACGCATACAGCAGTTAGAAAGCTGGCTGACCCAGGGGCGCACCGCTTTCCACGTCGGCGACTACGACAAGTCCTTACAATGCATCAACGCAGCGCTCGAGCTGGAACCCGAGCATGCTGAGGCGCGTCAACTGCTGGCCGATGTCCAGCAAGCCCAGCAGGCCGAGCGGGCACGGCGCGTCCGGCGTTGGTTGGAGAAAGGGCATCAGGCAATGGCTGGGGGTGCCTATGCGGAGGCCATCCAGTGTTTCGAGCAAGCGGCTGCACTGGACCCGGAGAGTGAGGCAAACGTCCTTCGCGCGCGGGCCGAGGCCGCCCAAGCTCGCGCTGAGCAGTTCCAGGCTCTACTGCACAAGGCGCACGCAGCATTCCGAGGGGAGGATTACGATACCGCGGTCCAGTACTTCGAAGAGGCTGTCGACCTCTGTCCGGAGATCCTGGATGCTCGACGTGGCCTGACCCTAGCACGCCAGCGCCAGGCCGAAGTGCGAGCCCACGAGGTGCAGAGCCTGCTGGCCACAGGGCGGGCCGCGCTCAGCGCAGGCAACCACGAGGATGCTCTCCACCACTTTGAGCGCGCCGCTTCATTGGGCAGTGACTCCGAGATTGCCGGCTACATTGAGAAGGCCTTCCAGATTCGTGACCTCGTGCAGAGCGCCCAGGCTGCGGAGGTGCGCGGTGACCTTCAGGAGGCGCTCAAGTACTACACTCGGGCAATGGATATTGACCCTTTACCGGGTCTGGAAGGACAACTGGCCCGGATGCGCGCCGAGGTTCGCACTGCGACACAGGAGCAGGTCAACTGGCTTATCGAGCGCGCCACTGCCCACCTGGAGAGTGCACCGGAGCAAGCAGTGGCTTGGCTGGAACAGGCCCGCGACCTGGATCCGAACCATGAGCGGGTAGCTGAGTTGTTGCTCACGGCGCAGGAACACCTCCGCCGCCGAAGGCTGGACCTTCGCCGTCTGCTGGAAACAGGTCAGGCTGCTCTTTACGCCGGAGATGGCGCGGCAGCAGAACGGGCTTTTACAGAGGCGCTGGTGCTGGATCCCGAGCTTGAGGAGGCACGGGCCGGCCTTCCACAGGCACAGCAACTCCGACAACACCTGCAGGCAGCCCAACGCGCGGCCGGCGGCCACGATTACGAAGGTGCGGCGGCCGAGCTCTGGAAAGCCCTCGAAATAGCCCCAGATAGCCCGCACGTGCAGCAACAGTGGCGGCACGTCCAGTGCGAAGCGCTCCTGCAGCGCGCCCGCCAGGCCACCGATGAAGGTGCTCACGCAGAAGCCCTGGCGCTCCTTGATGAGGCGTTGGCGCTGAACCCGGACCATGACGCGGGGCACGAGCTAAAGCAAACGGTCGAGGCAGACGCGGAGGCGGCTCGCCGCGCTGAGGAGGCAGCAGCTCACCAGGCCAGGATGCAGCAGGTTGAGACCCTTATGGCCGATGCCGAAGCTCGGATTGAGGCCGGTGATTATGCTGCAACGTTGCAGGCTATCGAATCAGCGATCGAGCTCATGCCCGACAACGCCGAACTGGCGCGGCGACGGCGCGAGGTCATTCAGCAGAAAGCACGCTATGACAGAGCCCGCACCTTGATGAACCAGGGGTGGCGCTTCGAAATGAAAGAGCAATATGCTGAGGCCGCTGAGGCTTATGAGATTGCAGCCCACCTGACGCCCGAGTCTGGGGTTGAGACTGAAGCGCGCGTCCGGGCGGCCCAAGCCCGCCACAAGCATCGCCAGCAACGCTGGCGTCATCTGCTGCGTCGCATCCTGGGCTTTCCCCTTGCGGAGGCAGTGCATACGGATGAGCTGGGGAACGACGGAACATGAGATTTGACAAGATCGGTGACGGACGCTATATTCTGCAGGAACCCCTGGGCGAGGGGCGCTTCGCGGTGGTCCACCGTGCCCAGGACGCGCATCTTGAGCGCTCTGTCGCCATCAAGCTGCTTCGAGACGAGCACGTTGGTGGCGATCCGAAGTGGCGAGAGGCGTTTGACATAGAAGTCGAGCTCTTGCAGACGCTGGTCGATTTGCCAACTGTCGTGACTATGATTGACCATGGTGTGGCACTGGATGGCCGTTCCTACATTAGCCTGGAATTGCTACCAGCCGGAACCGACCTCCTGAGCATCGTCACCTATCAGGGCGGCTTCGCCGAGGAGGACGGACTGCCCATCGCCTGGCAACTGGCCGACCTGCTGCGCACGGCTCACGCCCGCGATATCGCCTATCGGGACCTGAAACTCGAGCACATTTTCTGGTCGGATGACCAGATAATTCTGATTGACTGGAACGTGTCCCGGAAGTTCTCAGCCGACGGCCCACCCGGCGACGACCCTGTCCTGCAATGGGAGAAGGAACGCAGCTTCCAGGGCGATCTCTTCAAGCTGGGTACCATGTTCTACAGCATGTTCACCGGTTTGGATATTCGGGATCGCCGGGTGCCAACACCAGTGTACTCCCAACTCAAGGACAGCGGCTTCGACGTCACCGACGAGGGCATCGTCTGGCCGGTCGACTTCGCCGATGTTTCCCTCTCCCCGGAGTTGGAGGAGATCATCCTCCGGCTGGTCCACATCGACCTGGACCAGCGGTACCGGAGCGCAACTGCTGTATGTGAAGCACTGGAAGAGCACGCGCGGCGCCTGGACATCGTGCTGGTGCAACCCACTGCTGTGGCCGGTCTCCCGACCGCGCCACCCACAGAGCCACCGTCCCCCCCATCGGGTTGGTCTCTCAAAGGCTGGCTAGCACGGTTGGGCAGATGGTGGGATGGAGCAAGGAGATAGGAGTATGCTGCGAGAGGATCTACGCGAAGCCAAAGCCCTGGTTAGCAAGGGGATTTCCGCCCTAAACGCCGAGGATTACGCCGACGCCATCAGCTACTTTGAGGCTGCCCTAGACCTCGACCCAGATAACCAAGCGGCTCGCGAATACCTGACCGCGGCCCGTCAGGCACGCAAAAAACACCAAACTCAAGATTTCGACCGGCTGGTTGAGCGCGGGCAAATTGCCCTCAAGACTGAGAACTATGACGCCGCGGTTCGCCTCTTCGACCAGGCCCTGGCTGCCGGCCAAACGCTTGAGATGGACACCCAGGAAATCGAGGAAGAACTGGCCATGGCGCGCGCTCGCCAGGAACAGGTGGAGCGCCTGGAAACGCTTGTCCAGGAGGGACAGCAGGCGCTGCGCACTGGCGAATTCGGCGTCGCCGTGGATCGCTTCAGTCGGGCGTTGGCCCTCGATCTGGACAGTCCTGAGCTGCAGATGTTGGAACGCAGAGCGCGCGAAGTCCAGGAGGCTGTGCGGCGGAGCGAAGCGGCGCTTGTCGCAGGCAAATACGATGTCGCTGCACATGCACTTGAAAGCGCCCTGAACGAGGTGCCCAACAGCCCAGCCTTGGAGGGCCGGCTTCGCGAGGTGCAGGTCCAGCGCTACGTGGATCAGGGCCAGGCGGCTTTTGCCAGCGGTGACTACGAGGTAGCCCTAGACGTCTTCGAGCGCGTGCTGCGCGTCGATCCGGAGCGCGAGGACGTCGTCCGCCAGATTGGCGAGACGCGCCGGCGGCTTAACCAGATGCGTCAGGTGGAGCCTGTCTTGGAAGAAGGCGAGGCGGCTCTGAGCCGGGGTGATTACGAAATCGCAGTGCAGCGCTTTGAAGAGGTTTTGAACCTGGACCCCAGCAACCACCGCGCTGTGGAAGGCCTCACCCGCGCGCGACGCGGGAAGAAACAGAGCCTGGCCCGGGAGATTGAACGGCGCCTCGCAGAAGCGCGTCAGGCGTTGGCCGAGGGCCTCTACGAGAGAAGTGTGGAACTGCTCGAACGGGTTCTTGAACTGGACCCTGAGCACGCGGAGGCCCGGGACGTCCTTGCCCGAGCAACCAGCGCCCGAGATGCCAGCCAGATTGTGGGCCGCCTCATCCAGGAGAGCCAGTTGGAGCTCCGCCTGGGCGACTACGAAGCCGCAGTGGATCTACTGGAGGATGCGCTGTCCCGGATTCCTCGTCACGCTGAAGCGCAGAAACTCCTGAACGAGGCCCGACACGGCATCGCCCGCCAGGCTCTGGAACGGGATGACTACGACACGGCCATCGCAGCCCTGAGGCACGTCGTCCAGGAATCTGGCGGAGATGCGGAGGCCCAACGCCTACTGGACCATGCGACCTCACTGCGTTACGTGGCTCTTGGGCGGGAGCGGCTTGCTACCCACGACGAGGATGGTGCTGTCGGTTACTTCGAACAGGCTTTGCGCCTGGATCCGGATAACGAGGTGGCTGGCCGGCTGCTCGAGCAGATCCGCACCGCTAGGGAACAGGAGACCCGTCTAAGACAGGCGCTCAGCTTGGGTCGCTCGGCGCTGGAAGCCCGAGATTACGGGACCGCGGTTGAGTACCTGCAGCAGGCGCTCGAATTGGACCCGGAGAATGAGCGGATTCGGCAGGAGCTGGCCGACGCCCGGGCAGAGTACAACCGCACCAAGCTGGTTCGGATGGAGAAATCCCTGACGCGGGGGCAGACAGCCTTGGACCAGGGTGATTACCAAACCGCGCTCGCCTGTGCTGACGCTGCCCTGGAGGTGGCCCCCGACGACGAACGGGTGCAGCGCTACTTTAGCATGTCTAAAGCCATTCGGGAACACGTACAGACTGCCACACAGGCACAGCGCAATGACGATTACGACTTGGCACGTGAGCACCTCGAACGGGCACTTGCTATTGAGGAGACAGCCGACCTGCGACGGCGCCTTGAGGAACTCCAGCAACAGGCAGCTCAGGCTCGGGAAGAGCAGATTGAGCATCTGATCCAACAGGGTAGGACAGCACTGGAGTCGAATCAACTGGATGAGGCGATTGCACGCTTTGAGGAGGCTTTGGAGCTGAACCCTGCCTACTTAGGAGCACAAAGAGCGCTGGATGAGGCCCGCCGTGTTCAGGAAACACGGCGTCTAGAGGCACTGCTCCGCCAGGGTGACGCCCTGTTCGCCGCCGAAGACTACGCCCCAGCGGCAGATGCCTATCTGCAGGCGTTGAATAGCTGGGCCGCTGAGACCCGCGAAGCTGAGATCCAGGAAAAGTTAATCCGGGCTCAGGTGCGCCTGAACGAGGCCGAGGAAAGGACCCGGCGTCGCCGGATCGTCGCCGGCATCGTCGCGACCGGTTTTGTGGGTGGCATCATTCTACTCAACGCGCTAGGCATCTTCGGTTATATGGGTCAGCGCGCCCAGGCTTTTTTCGGCCCCACCCCGACACCTACCCCGACTGCGACGGTGACACCGACGGCTACCATGACACCGACTCTCACGCCAACGCCTTCGCCGACTTCCACACCAACACAAACGCCGACGGCCACGCCCACACCGGTGTTAGGTGTCGCTCGTTTCCAGGTATATACTTATGATAGTCCAGGTGGGGCGCAAATCGGCTTCGTTACCGCCGGGGACTGGCTGGAGATCCTCGAAGGGCCGGTCACGGTGGAGGGCGAATCGTGGTATCGCATCCGTCGGCTTGTCAACAACTCGGAAGGTTGGATACGTGCCCGGAATCTGACTCAGGCTCCAAGGCAGTAGCTCAGGTATGTTCAGCGCTTGTTGCTGGAATCAGTAATACATAATGGATCGATCATCACCCATTTCCACTATAACTCAAGGAAGGAGGTTACAAAAGGAAACAACTCAAGTACATCCGGCGTTTTGTGGCTGGAATCAGTAATACACACAGAGTCATCATTAACCATTTCCACAATCCCCAAGAAAGGAGGGAATCGTGACGCGGAAACGGGTACTCGGACTTAGTACCATCTTTTTGGTCGTGCTCCTGTTGACAGTGGGGGGCACCACCGCGGCCGCGGATCCGGCTGGCCTGACCATCGGGCTGGAGATTGGCGCCGATGGGAGCTGGAAAGTGGCTGAACTGTTTGGTCAGGAGCTCGAACTGGACCCAGAGGCCTTCAACAGCGTGGCCAAGGTACTCGGGTTGGGGTTTGAGCTGCCGACCCGGCTCATGGACCCGGCGCAAGTGGCCATGTTGACCCAGGCAGACATCGAGCAGTTGACGCTGGCACTGGAAGGGAACGCCGCCAGAGTCTGGCTGAACGACCTGCAGTCGCCAAACGTCAAGGTTCACCTGCAGAACCTGCAGGGACTGTTGCCGGAGGCGTTCGTGCAGCCGTACGGGTTCCTGATGCAGGTTTTGAGGTTCGTGCCCGGCGCCGTTTATGTGCGCTTCACACCGGCCGAGTTCGTCAGACCGGAGCTTGCAGCCATGGAGGTGTCGCCGGCGAAGGCTGAGCCGGTGAACATCGCGCGGCTGGAGGCGACTGTCAATTCCGCAGGCCGGATGCTGTCGGTAGCGGGATTCACGGCCGAGGAATTGGCACTGCTGAATGTGGCGCTGCCGGGTATTGATCCCGGCGTGGCTGCCATGCTGGCGCGCTTCGGCAAGGTGACGGTCGATGTGACACCGAGCGAGATGGTGTTGCTGGCGGACGAGCAGCCAATGGTGGAGCTGACGTGGGACGCGGCCGGCCGGGAGAAGCTGCTTGGTATGGCCGAGAGCCTGGGAGGCTTCGCGCTGGATCGGCAGATGGTGGCGATCGCAGAGCCCTGGCTGGAGAGCACCCACGTGAACGTGGGCTTGCACATCGCAGATACATCCAGGGACAGCACACCGTCGTTCACGGTCGGCGGACCGATCACGGTTGCGTTAGAGGACGGCGGAATGGTGAGCGTCGCCGGTGTATCCGTCCCAGTCGCCGGCCTTGACACGGGCATGTTGAGGAATACCGTTCGGGCCTTCGGCATCGAGCAAGCCCAGGTTTGCTGGCGAGGAGATGAAGTGCGCTTGCAGGTGAATGGCATGCCGATGCCCTTTGTAAGGGCTAGCGAGGGCTGGATGCCCAAGGCTATTCGGCTGACTGGCTGGCAGGCGCACCCGATGGCTGCCAAGCTGGAGCAGGTGCTCGCTGGGCTGGACGTGCCAGTAGCACTATTGGTGGACCCAGCGGCGACAGCTCCGGCTGGGGGCTGCGCGGATTACCGAGTGGCAGAGGCGCCGAAGCCTCTGATGACCTTCGGTGTCGATGCTGCCTGGAACCCCGCTACTGCCGAGCTTGCTCTGAAGAACGTGGGTCTGCCATTCGCGGCGTTGGGGATGATGCCGATGGACATCGCAGCGCAACTCCGGCTCCCGACGCTTGTATCGGCCTTTGTCCCACGCGACCTAGGTCGCGTCAAGGCAACCGTGGGCGGAAATGGTCTGTCCGCCAACGTGGACGGCGTGGACCTGAATGTCTATTGGGACGCCACGCTACTGGAGAACGTGGCCAAGTTGGGCGACAGGCTCGGCTTTGGCTTCACGATCCGTCAAGTGGCCCCGCTGTTGAGCATGGCGGAGATCACGGTCGACGTCGAGAGCACTGCAGCTATAGCAGTGTCGGCCCAATAGGCAGGACGGTGACGTGCGCGTCGCCAGTCTGACGCCAATCAGGTCCACGGCTGAGGACGGTGCTAGGGCCGTCCAAACCGAGTGGTAGATCGGGATTGGGTCCCGATACAGAAGGGAGGCTTCCTCAGGAGGCAGCCTCCCTTCGCTTATCCCCATGTCCGAAGGTTCCTACACCCACACATAAAGCAAGGAGGGAAGACGATGCAACGGACTATCGGTACCGTGATGCTTGTGATTGGAGTCATAGGTGTCCTTTTGAGCCTGGCTGGGATATTCATCGGCAGGCGTGTCATAGACCAGGTGGGTGCGAACTTGGAGCAAACGTTGTCGCTCACGTCAAGGAGCCTGGACAACGTCGAAGCTACCTTGGTGCAAACCAGGGCGACAATGGAAGATGTTAATACGGGGTTAGGCACGGTTGTAGTAACGATTGTCGATACAAACCAGACGGTCGAGGCGACAGGGCCGTTACTGGATCAGGCTTCTCTTATGGTCGTCGAGGATATACCGCAAGGTATCGACGCAGTGCAAGCAATCGTTCCCAGTGTGGCTCAAACAGCGAAGTCGATTGATACTGCCTTGAGAGATCTCCGCGATTTCACTGTTAACATTCTGGGCATCGACCTGGATGCTATGCCACCACTCGACCAACCCATCAACGAAATCGGGGCTGTCTTGGGTGACTTGTCTGGCAAGCTCCGTGGCCTGGAGAATGACCTCAACAGGACCGTTAGGGCGGTAGAAACGACCAACCAGGACATTCGAACTGTCTCGGGGGATTTGACTACCCTCAACGATGATCTTGCAGGATTCATTCCTATCGTTGATGAGTATATTGATATCATCAAGGAAACGAATAACACCGTTCGCCAGACACAAGCCGGCACTGGGAGCCAGTTGGGAACACTCAAGCTGGGCATTACCATCATCATGCTCTGGATTGGGCTGACTCACATAGTACCCCTGTATCTGGGCTGGGAGTTGGTAACGGGGCGGCGAAACGCCGGATTGGTCGAAGGATGACAAGAACATGAAATCGAAACTGGCGGTGGGAATGCTGCCGCTTGATCTGTAGCAATTCCGGCGGTATACTTGCCCCGTTATCGGGCCGGCGTATCGGGTACTTGTTGAGCGTACCCCGTACGTACCGAGGTCGCCATCGCGAGGTGGCGGCGAGGCAGGGTCGTACCACGAGACCCCTCGTCCTCAGGGACGAGGGGTTTTTCTTGTTCGATTCAGGGATGGCTAGATAGCTGGTTGGCTTGAAGGCTCTAAGGAGGGACAGAATGGGCCAAGTTCTATATCGCCACGCCGATCTACTACGTCAATGTGCAACGCGATTCACAGTAGGGGAACTCAACCGAGCAGAACCCACGTCGGAGATTCCGGGTTGTCCCCACTGGCCTCCGCGTGGGCATGATTGTTGTTCCCTTCTACCCATGCGCCCAGCTTCGTGGCGAAGTCTGACAGCGAGTCAGCACGAATAGCCAACACGGCCTCTCGTTCCGTCGGGGTCAGCGTGAACTCGTCCACGATGCTAGCCGGCGATTCGAGAAGCCGGCGACGAAACGCAGAATCAATGGTGGCGGTACCGATGATCGCTTGAAGTTCAGAACGTAACTCCATACATTCCCTTCCAGCCTGTTTGGCTCGACACCTTTTATCAACAAACTATCACTGATGAGATGTGTACGGATTGAAAGGTGGTCCACCTAACGGGGCAGGTCGACAGTGCCTGGGCGGGCACGCCATGAACGGGGCAGGATGGCAGGAGAAGATTCCGCACGCCAATGCAGCGGTGCTCTGAGCTGCATGAGCACATACATAAGTGTGTTTATGCTATCACTTTCCTTCGATTCTTGAGAAGAAGAAACGGGCCAGCAGCGTGATTTGTCCTCCCGCAAAATCGAGAAGGACTCAAGTAATCCGCAGTTGATTCGGACCGTGCGCGGGAAGGGATATGTGTTGTTGCAGAAATGAGGTGTGCTCCACGTAGTTTGTGGTTGAGAAGCAGTCACTTCAAGAAAACGCTAGCTTCCCCGGAACGGACAAGCCCCGTGGTGGAGAAAGGCAAACACCACGGGGCCTAAGCCCAGGCTCTTTGACGCGTACCCTGGCCTCACGGTACCGCATCACTGGCATCGTCGAGGGGGGAGGGACCACCTACGAGAGCCCGCCTGGGCAGTCACCTTTAGTGACGACGATGTCAACGCGTCGGTAACGTACGAACGGTCGGTGTATTCCCGACGCATGCTTGCCGGCAAGCCCTCCCCGCACCATCCCCGGGCATGCACAACACCAGTACGGCCGGCCAGCAGCCAGGAAATGCCACGCGTTGTTGACTAGCGGTACATATACGGTTCTGTTATGAAAGTAATACGCGGCATTTACTGACAAGCCAATCGCTCGTTGGTATACTGACTACTCAAGGAAAGAGAAACGCCTGCCTGGCCCCAGTCTGTGCTGCTAATCTTTCACGAATCTCCGGAACGAACCGCGATGTGAGAGGGAGGACATCATGAAAGACATGTCAAATGTGCTGGAACGTCAAGATAAGGTTTTGCCTGATGAAGGCAACGTTGTGAAGGTTCATTCTCATGTGACTGTGTATGAGCTCGGGGAGGAGTTTTCATACCAGATCGTAGAGCCACATGAGGTTGATGTGCCTAACAAGCGCATTTCTAGATTGTCACCTGTCGCAAGAGCCCTTTTGGGAAAACGAGTTGGCGATAAAGTGGTGGTGCAGGCTCCCGGTGGGGTTTTTGAGTTTGAAATTAGGGAGATCAGGGCCAGCCACCGACAGCCGAATCGCGCGACCGAGGCAAGTCTTCACTGGAGAAGACAAGCGCGGGTATGTCCGTGTTGAGAAGCGAGGGTAATGCATAGCCCTTGCGGCTGAAGCACTGAGGGGGCGAAGCCCGGCGGGCTTACTGGCAGAGAGGATACAGCCGCCCGCCGGGCTTTAGTCTTTCAGTCTGCCGGCTTTACTCCTGGACCACCTGGAACGCGGCCTTCGCATCCGGATCGCTGAGGATGAGCGTTATGCCATCAGGCCTCCGCATGAAATTCTCCTTCGATTAACTAACTTGGGCTGAGCCCGAAGGCAGCCAGAGCGTCCGGGTCCTTCCACAGATACCAGATGATGAGCGCGCCGATCACCGTGCCAATGGGGAAACCGAACAGTTGCAGGATTGCCAGCACAATAGCGGCCATCCGTGACCACGACTTCAGATTCCACAACCCCCATCCGACCCACGCGGTGGCGACAGCCGCAGCTACCGTGAAGAACAAACCGAACACGAGTCCTATCACGGCACCGACGACGCCGCGTTCCCCGCCGGCGATCGAACTGAACATTCCAAAGAACACACCACAGATTCCCAGGGTAAACATCGCAGTCAGGAACCAGTAGTAGACGGAAATGAGTGTTACTCCATCAGGTCGTTTCATGATAATCCTCCCCTTTGTGCAGGGGTGCAGGGGAGCGCGGGAGCAAGGGTGGTGAGCAATCTTACTGCATCTCACCCCTGCTCCCCGGCTCCCTGGCTCCCGTGCTCAATCATGCCAGGCGAACAGCAGTGCCGCTGCAGGTCACCATCAGCATGCCACCACTCTTGCCAATTTGCAGGTACTCATAGTCAATATCAACACCTACGACCGCGTCAGCGCCGCGCTCCTGGGCGATAGTCTCCATCTCCCGCAGCGCAATTTCCCTTGCCGACCGCAGTTCCTCCTCATACGCCGCGGATCGTCCACCAATGATGTCCGTGATGCCAGCGAAGAAGTCACGAAAAATGTTAGCACCCAGAATTGCCTCGCCGGTGACAATGCCCATGTACTCGACGATATCCCTACCCTGTACATAGGGTGTTGTTGTCGAAATCACAGTGTCGGTCTCCTTTCACACCCGGTGCACTCGCGTGCTCTGTGATGATCCACCTATGTGTACGCATGAGATCCGCGACGGTTGCACGCCATTGGATCTGAGGGAGCTAGTTGTGAGACTAGAGATCGGAGACTGGAGATTGGAATCTTGCTGTTAGCGAAGCAATCTCCGATCTCCAATCTCCGATCTCACAAACTTGCCGGTTT
>JBHIAO010000080.1:0-16339 GCA_046758565.1 Anaerolineae bacterium | reverse complement strand
TTACGAGGCGATAATTCACGCACATGACGCAAATGTTGCGGAGTAACGCCATAATTGTCTTGGTATCTGTACCTGAACAAAAGAAAAGCCTCGGACCAGACTGCTCCGAGGCCGGCCATATGCGGCGTTCGCGGGGATGTCCTCGGATGTTGATGGGTCAGTCGACCCGCTCGATGCTGGCACCCAGGGCGCGAAGTATGCCATCGACATTCTCGTAGCCGCGGTCGATTTGGCCAATGTTTCGAATGACACTTCTGCCGTCAGCAGCCAGAGCGGCGATGAGCAACGCCATGCCGGCTCGAATGTCCGGGCTTTCCAGAAGCGCGCCATGTAGGTTCGCCGGCCCCACGACGATGGCTCGATGAGGGTCGCATAGAATGATTCGAGCGCCCATGCTGATGAGCTTGTCTACAAAGTAAAGCCGGCTCTCGAACATTTTCTCGTGGATCAAGATCGTCCCCTGAGCTTGAGTGGCAATGACAAGGGCGATGCTCATCAGGTCTGCCGGGAACGCCGGCCACGGCCCATCGTCGATCTTTGGAACGGCGCCACCGGCGTCGTCGACGATGCGGAGAGATTGGTTCGCCGGAACGTACACATCGGAACCGGTGAATTCGATCTCAACCCCGAGCCGGCGGAAAACCAGGCGAATCATGCGCAGCATGTCGGGGGCTGCGTCGGCAATGCGAACACCATCGCCGCACACAGCAGCCAGTCCGATGTAGCTCCCGACTTCGATGTGATCGGGCGAGATGCGGAACCGACCGCCGGTCAAGCTATCGACACCGTCAACGGTCAGCGTGTTGCTGCCAATGCCGCTGATGCGCGCCCCCAACGCGTTGAGAAAACGCGCCAGGTCCTGGACGTGGGGCTCAGATGCGGCATTGCGGATGACCGTCGTGCCTCTTGCGGTAGCGGCTGCCATGAGGGCGTTCTCGGTACCGGTGACGCTAGCTTCGTCTAGCAGGATGTCCTGGCCTCGCAAACCGTTCGCGGTCATATCATACGCGTTGTTGTGGATCGCGATTTTGGCACCGAGGCTGCGGAGAGCTAGCAGGTGTGTGTCGACTCGTCGCCGACCGATGACATCGCCGCCGGGGGGTGGCAGCGTCAGGTGGCCAGCTCGCGCCAGCATAGGGCCAGCGAACAAGATCGACGCGCGGACTTCCTGACACAGCCCAGGATCAAGATCTGCTTTACGAAGCGTTGCAGCGTGCAGATGAAGTGTGTTATCGGCTACCCATCCGCCCCCGACTCCCAGGTCGGCCAGGAGTTGGAGCATCGTTTCGACGTCCCGGATACGGGGTACATTTTCCAACGTTATCGGTTGATCAGTGAGAAGGGATGCCGCAAGGATCGGAAGGGCAGCGTTCTTGTTGCCACTGGGTGTCACGGTCCCTCGCAGGGGCCGCCCACCCTCGATGATGAACTTAGCCATTTGCGCTCCTATGCATGCTTGACAGGTTTGGCCTCAAGATCGAAGACGCCGGGGCAGTCGAGAGAGTTCCATTCCAGGCCACGGACGGGTTTATTGTGGCTCGATCAAGACAGTGTCACCGACCTTGATATCGAGCTGCTCAGCCGCGTTTCCGTTGCAGACAGCGATTTCAAGGAAACCCGAACTACCGATCAAGCTGACCGGCCTGCCAGGTTCCACTGCGGTGTACGCTGGAGAAATGCCCTGGATCGATTGGCCGGCAACCCTGACGATCGGCGGAGTGTCGAACCTGAGCATATCTGACGGCACATTCGTAATACAGTCTCCAAACCGGTCGATGTGTTGGACCTGGCCGACGATGCCTCCGTCGGGTTGGCGCGTTGGGTGTGCTTCCGGCAAGCGCACAATCTGGTGGATTGGTGTCCCTAAATCGTCGATGGGCACACCCCGGGCCAGATGGGCCGCCACCGGTGCGAAGATGTCTCGGCCATGAAAGGTGGCACTCACGTTTGGAAGCCAGTAGTCGGAGTTCGCCAGATGAACAATCGTCTCGGCCGGCCGGCGGGCCAGTGCCATGCTGAGAACGCCGTTATCCGGAGCCACGTAATACTCGCGCTTCGATTTCACAGCAATGGGCCGGCGTTCACTTCCCACACCGGGGTCCACGACAACCACGTGGACCGTGCCGGTGGGAAAATAGTCAACGGCGGTTGACAACAGGAAAGCTGCCTGGCGAATATCTTGTGGAGGGATGGCATGCGTGAGGTCAACCAGGGCAGCTTCTGGGACAATATTGAGGATGACGCCCTTCATCACTCCGACATACGGTTCTGTCAGACCGAAGTCGGTCATCAGGGTGACAGTAGGCCGAACGGAAGTTTCTCCACGCATTGAGGTGTATTCTACCATCTGTGCAGCAGGAGCGTCAACTTCGTGGCCTACGTAAACGAACAGTACTGGAAACAGTGTTTTTGGGAGAAGCAATCTACCATAGGTACGTGAACACAACGATGCAGATCTTTTCATAACATAAGTTATGGTAATCCACAAGTTATTGTGGGTCGTGAGACGAGAAACACAAGATATAGGGGGTATTTGGTGAATTTTTAAGGTAAAAGGAGGTAGAGTGGACATAACATATGTTGACAGAATAAGATTCTTATGGTATGATTGGCTCGGTGACAACCTTCTTTCCTCGAGGCCCGGTGGCTCACTCACTGGGCTCTGCCCATACTTCGGGGGAGAATGGAATCCACCAGTTGTCGAATAGGGCCGGCGGATCAAAGTTGGCCCACCCCGCTACTAAGGAGGTGCATAGAGATGACTCGCTACGCGTCTGCAGCTACAAAGCTAGGCGTGTTGTCCTCGCTTTTGGTTCTTGCAGTCGTCGGCTTGATGGTGATTAGTGCGGCGTCCGGAGTCATTGCCGCCCCAAGTCACCAGGTGAACGGAACCGTGGTCTCCGTGCAGCCGGCGTCTCAGACCATCAGCGTGGGTGACACAACAACAGTTGATGTACAAATTGAAAACGTATCCAACTTGTTCGGAGTTGACCTCCGCCTGAGTTTCGACCCCAGCATCGTTAGAGTGGTCGACTCTAACCCCCTGGTTCCGGATGATCAGGTCGAACCGGGGGCGTTCCTTGACATCAGTGGTGGCAAGGGCTTCATCGTCCAGAACTCAGCCGACAATACGGCGGGTAAGATCAGCTATGCCGCAACGCTTCTCAGTCCTGCTGCGCCGGTGTCCGGCAGCGGTCAGTTGATCCGGATCACATTTGAGGGTATCGCAGAGGGCACAAGCGCGGTGACGCTGGAGAGTGTCTTGCTCTCGGATTCCAAGGCTGAGGAGATTCCTGCGACCAAGCAGGATGGCTCCATCAGAGTCATCAAGGAGGTGACTCCTACGGCGCCACCACCCACGGGTAATGTAATCATCAAAGGCACGGTTCAGGATTGCCTGACTGGCGCCGGAGTTGGTGGTGCAACAGTCCGCGTTGTTGAGGCGCCGGATGCTTCTGCGACCACAGATGCGAACGGCAACTACGAGATCATTGCCACGTTGGGGCTGCCGGGTGAGTACACCATCGAAGTGACACAGCCCAACTACTTCTCGCCGAAGACTAAGTCGACGGGGCTCATCGAGGAGGCAGGCAAGGATCTGGTCACTGTAACGGTGAACTTCACCGGCGTTGATTGCCTGAGGCCGAAGCCGACACCGAGTCCGACGCCCACACACACGCCAACGATCACACCAACCCCGACGGTGACGCCAACGCCAACGCGGCGCAAGCCGCAGACACTCCTCATCTTGGATGGGGCTGCAACCTTCTGCGATGCCAGCGAAGTCCGCGATGGTGCTGTCGTCGAGATTGTGACACCCCAGGGCGGCGTAGTGTCGAGCCAGCCCGTCAGTCATCGTGGTGAATTCTTCTTCTACGAGGACTTCCAGGGCTTGGAAGGCATTTACTGGATTCGCTTCCGGTTCCTTGACCCGAACGTTCAGTACCTGAAAGATGCCGGCGGCAGTCGTGAATTCGAGCTGATCGACGCCGACGGCGATGGTGACATCGACGCCGATGACCTGTTCGTGAAAGAGAACACGCGCCAGTTGAACTTCGTCGGCGTCAACTGCGTGCAACCGAAGCCGGGCGCGCCGCTGCCCCCATCGCCGTATCGTCCACCAGCCAAACCGGCGCCGTATTATCCACCGGTCAAACCGGACAAGCAGTGTGTGCACGTGGTGCGATACGGCGAAACGCTCTATTCCATTGCTCGCCGCTACGGGACCACGGTCTGGGCGATTGCCAAGGCAAACAGCATCTACAATGTCAACTACATTCGGCCGGGCATGAAGTTGGTCATTCCCAACTGCTATTATCCCAAGCCGTATCCGGCATATCGTCCGCCTGCTCCGGGCTGTACCACGTACGTTGTCCAGCGTGGGGACACGCTCTACAGCATCGCCCGACGCTATGGGACTTCGGTGTACGCTCTAGCCCAAGCGAACCACATTGTGAATCCGTGGCACATCAGGGCTGGTGCGAAGATCGTTATCTGCCCGAAGTACGGCTTCGACGGCTATGGCAAGTACCCACAGCAGGCATACAAGCCTGCGGACCACGGATACAAGTACCACGTGGTGAAGTTGGGGGACACCGTGTACAGCATTGCGATGTACTACGGCGTTACACCTCAGGCGATCGTACAGCGAAACCACCTGGCTAACCCGCACATGATCTGGGCGGGGCAGAAGCTCCGAATATTCTAGTCGTGACGGGTTTCAAGGGTCACTAGCGTCCTGCATCTCGCGTGTCAATGCGAGATGCAGGACTCGGGTGGCTCTGCAACGCAATCTGATCGTAGCGGGGGCCGGGACGCGAATCGGCCAGGGTGCAGGAACATGTGGCATTCCACAACCACACATGTTCCTGCGCCTCTGCTATCGAATACACAAGGAGGTCACCGCTATGAGATTCGATCTGCGTCTGGTACTCGTGTGCTTGCTGGCTATTGTGCTGTCCGCCGCCGGCTGCACGCGCGCACGAGTGTCTGGCACCTCTGAAATTCCACCTCTTTCCGTCATATCGGCATCCGCCGCTGTCGCTGAGGCTCCGGAATCAGAGACAGGATCGCTGCCGGCTGCGCAGGGCTCGACTGCAGTCGCCCTCGACCCGAGTAGCGCAGCGGTTAGCGTCGGAGAGACAGTAGTTATGAACATTCGGGTCCAGGACGTGAACAATCTGTTCGGGGCTGATGTTCGGCTGAAGTATGACTCCGCCGTCATAGAAGTTGTGGATGCCAACACGCTGGTTCCCGGCATCCAGATCAGCTCCGGCGATTTCCCCGATACCAGTGGTGGCAGGGGCTTTGTCGCCCAGAATACAGTCAACCCAAGTGAAGGCACCATTGGTTATGCCATGACGTTGCTGAGCCCGGCCCAGCCGGTCAGTGGCAGCGGTACGCTAGCCTCGATCACCTTCCGCGGTAAGGCTTCGGGCAGCAGTAACGTCGGCTTTACGAGCGTCCTTCTGTCCGACGCCAATGCGAATCAGATTCCAACCACCAAGTCTGATGGGACTATCAGCGTTGGGGGTGGGCTGGCGCCGACGGAGACTCCGAAGCCGGCGCCCATTAAGACGCCGACTCCAGGACCACCGCCCCCTCCGTCTCCAAGTCGGTGTGTCTACACTGTGAAAGCAGGAGACACGCTGTTCTCCATCGCCCGTCAGTTCGGGACCACGGTGAGTGATATCGCTCAGGCTAACGGGATTACAAATGTGAACCAGATCTTCGCTGGCCAGAAGCTTGTGATTCCCAATTGCGAGCCTGGCCCTGAGCCCCCGCCGGGTGAGTGTTTCACGTACGTCGTTAAGCCTGGGGACACCCTGTACTCCCTGGCACGGCGGTTCGGTACAACGGTGAGTGATATTGCTCTTCGGAACAATATCGTCAATCCATCGTTGATCTTTGTTGGTCAGAAGTTGACGATTTGTCCGAAAGGGGCTATTCCACCTGCACCGCAACCGCCGGCCCAGTGCATGTTCTACACGGTGCAGCGTGGAGACACACTCTTCTCCGTCGCTCTTCGTTATGACTCAACCGTTCAGGCTATTGCACAAGCCAACAACATCGCAAATCCGAACCTGATCTTCGTAGGCCAGAAGCTCTGCATCCCCAATTGAGAACTCTCTGATCTCATCCAACAGAGGGCCATCGAGTGCTGCGCCTCGATGGCCCTCTGTCGTTCTTTCTGGCTAATTGACGGCATATCGTATCGGTCCCGCTGGCTATTCGTCATTGATAGCGTAGATAGTGCTTTCGCAATCCTGCCCTCCTAATATTATCCCTGCCCTTTTTTCAGCCGGCCCGTGTGAAGTACGGATGTCGGACTCTCAGTACATCAGTAGATATTGACCCACCCTTTGCTCTCCAACCGCTTCGGGGGGCGTCGGACTGCGCTCCGTCACTTGGACGGTGGTGAGGGACTACCACCGATTCCTCAACAGTGTCGGATGCGCGGCCGGCCAGGGGACAAGCCGTTATTGGGAGAGCTGCACCAATCTTAAGGAGGAAGCTTCAATGCTTAGTTCTCAACGACCTCGAGGCGCGGAACTAGCTATCGTTTTTGTTCTGATACTGGCAGGTGCCCTGTTCCTACTCGGCCTGTGGGCGCCTGCGCTCCCCGGAGCGACAGCCGGCCCGCTATCCGAGCGCCTGTCTCTGGCAGCCGTTTCTAACGGGACGCATAACACGCTACGCGTCTACGGTGAGAGCCGTGAAGACGTAATAACATTTTCCGGAACCTTGGACGATGACGATCCCACGTTCAACCGACCTGAGGGTGAGAATGAAGCCGGAGGGTTACCTCCCGTAGAGACCTGCAATCCGTCGTCCCTGGGCACTGCCACGTTCTACGAGACGATGACTGTCGAACTCGGTGGTACAGTCGTTGTCGAAATGAGGGCCACTAGTGGATCGTTGGACCCCTTCGTGGTCATCTACGAAGACACCTTTGCCCCGACCAGTCCGTGCAATGACTTCGTGGCTGCTGCCGACAACGGTGGCTTGGGGAATGATACGAAATTCACCGTGGATCTGTCCCACGGGATGTATGTGATTGTGGTCACATCCTACGGTAACAACCAGACCGGCACATATGAGCTAGAGATCCAACAGTTGTCGGCCGGTCATGGCAGGCCTGGAGACAGACTTGTGGACGATCCCGTGACAGGCCAGAGACCGGAAGATGCGCCCTATACTGATCCATTGGACATCTTCAACCCGCAGCGTCCTCAGGCTCCCGGCAAGGACTCCGTCACCTGGAACCCTATCTGGATGTCGGAAATCCATACTCTGGATGAAAATAGGAGTCTGTACCCAAGGCTCGACGCGGGCAATGTGGGCAATGCCACGGAGAAGGTTTGGTTCCGAATGTGGTATGAGCCACGGCATTTGGACAAGGACCGGGAAGACGAGGACATACGGTACCCGGCCGTGATGCAGGAGTTCACCTACCTGCTGATGGACCTGCCGATGCCTACTGCCAACTTTCAGGAAGATAAGCCAGAGCCGGTTTACGGTCGGGTTGGCAATACCACCTTTGTATTCCCCATCGGCATGCGTGAGGAGGATCTTGATGATCCTTTCGGTTACGGACTCACGAGCCTGGATGCTGATTTCGACGGAAAATCGGATATCGTCCACGTGGAAAGCGAACGCACTCTATTCGCCGAAACAGGAATCGCGGCCGACTTCGACGGTGATGGTTTCATAGATCCACTCGATGATGGCATTCCGCTGTCAGGTGACGAGCTAGTTGTGCTACGCACGGATCGCAAGGATTTGGCTGAAGGCGACCGCCTCCAGTTCCTGGACCACATGATCGAAGTCCGGGACGTGACTGATGACAGTGTCGTCCTTGATTTCTTCTATACTGGTGACAAGTCGTTGCCAGCGCTGCCGATGGACACGGCGGAACTGTTCCTCAAGGATATGCGTTTGGCCGGCACCAACGGCCCGACGCAGTTGATTTCCGCCGTCCAGAATGGAGGCAGCGGTACCAACGTATGCGACGGCGTGCCTACCGGTCCGTGGTTCGTGTATCTTGATTTTGTAGACGTTGAAGACACACCACGGATGGCTACTTTGATTGTGGGGCGCGCGTTGGGGGCGACGCACAGTGCCATGGAGGACGGCAGCGGCGAGGATCGCAGACGGGGAGACCCCTGGTTCCTCAAGCGCTTCTACGTCGATGGTCATGAGTATAATGTGGTGGCCATTCACACCCGATTTGGTCGGACGGACACCTTCCCGCCTGGTCAGGGAGATCCGCCTGGAATCTGCAATGTTGAGGACTTCACGGGCGATCCCGTCGACCCCACCGAGTTTCAGTTTATCACGATCCGCACGCCGGTGCCCAAGGAAGAGGTGGAGATCGACCAACACTCGGTTGTGCTCCAGGAGTACCTGGAGGAAGAGCCGCTGTCGGTAATGCCACCGTACAACTATGAGCACTTCATCTTTGAGGACGTGCAGGCCATCGAAGAGTTCGACGACGCCCTCGAAGACGTGGCATTCTTCGGCAAGCTGGTTGGGCCGGTACCACCCATCTTGCAATTGAACGGCCCCTTCCCCTACGATGGTGCTGTTCCAGGGAACGCGGTGGGGCCTCATGCTCCGTACGATGATACTCGCGAGGTATTTCTAGTCTACGTACGGGAGGCCGTAAATCCGCAGTTCTTGGGTGCTCTACTGGAGAAGTATGGTGAGGTCCCACCACCAGGGGGTGAAGGTCCAGAACTCGAGTTCTGGTATGCTGAGGAATGGCAGACTCGGCCGGATGCGTATACCGAGTTTGTCTTCCCCGACATTCGCTCAGACATCACGGATGCTGACAGTGTCTGGGATCCTAACGCTGACGATCCGGACCCGGATCTCTACCTGCTCACCAGCGCCTTCACTTCCGACCTGAATCGTTTCCGTCTTTGGACCCAGGGTGATGTTCTCTCTCAGCGAACTGAAGACGGGCGGGTGAAGTTCTGGTTCGATCCGGCCGAGGGCGGCAAGAAGTACAAGGATGATCAAGGCATCCGTATCTACGGCATGGACATGCCGGCCGACGACGGGTACTTCCGCGAGGATGCGGATGACTCCAACAGTCTGGCGACGTTGTGGTTTGGCAGCGCAGGCGACCCCTTCGGTGTAGCCACGGACACGGTGAAGACTCTTTTAGATAGTCAAGTGAGTACCAACACAGCTCTCGTGGAGATTTCACCATACACCGATCCGTTAGCGCCTTTCAACCCGCAACTCCCTCAGGCTCCACGGAGAGACTCCCTGACCTTCAACCCGGCTTATATGGCCCACAAAGAGTCCCTGCACGGCGATGAGCCTATTAAAAGCCTCTACCGCAACATTTCCGTTGAGGAGCGGGACGCGTACGAGAAAGTCTTTTTCCGCATGTGGTTCGAGCCCGAATACCTGGACAAAATCCGTCGCCATACACCTGTCTCAAGGATTACATTGCCGGAAGAGGAGAGCAACGACGCGTGTACCACTGCCAATTCGATCTCGGCAGACGTCCAGCGCCTGGGTGCAGTCTCGCCCGTGGGTGATTCTGACTTCTATGTCTTCACCCTGGATGAACCCAAGTGGATTGTCATCGAAACAACTCCTGGGCCGACAGGGGACACAATCACCGACGACACCACGCTGGCCTTGTGGCGAGAGGACCCGGCTACCTGCGGCCTAGGCAATCCGCCGCCGGCAGTAGATCCCAACTTCCAGCCTATCGCCTGGGATGACAACAGTGGCCCTGACAATCAGGCACGGATCACGCGGTACCTGGATGCCGGCACCTACTTCGTGCGAGTGGGCGAATCGGGCAACGACGCGGTAATTGTAGACTACGTGGTCCGCCTGCTGCTGGATGATCCCATTCGGGAGGCCTTCCGCTTCCCTGCATTGCTGCAAGAGTTTACCTACATGCTGCTCGACACAGATGACAATCCCTGGCACGGCCAGCCGAAGACTAGCCGGCTAGCCTTCCCGATGGCCACTGGCGCGAACGAGCTGCCGAAACCCGACGCCAACGGTGACATCGCCGAGCCCAGTTTTGGCTACGGCATCACCACCTTCGATGCTGACTTTGATGACGTCCCTGACATCGTCACGATCCACAGCGAGAACTCGATCTCCGAGACGATAGGCATCCACATAGACTTCGACGGTGATGGCGTATGGCCCCCTGAGTTCCTGGACGGGGATGGCACGGAACTCAGTGGTGACGAACTGGTTATCTTCACGGTAGACAGTGTGGAACTGAACCCAGGCGACAGTGCCCAATTCCTGGATCACATGGTGACCCTGAAGAGAGTGGCATCCAACAGTCAGGTTCAGCTCCAGTTCTGGTACACTGGCGGCGGACTCCATGCGTCTGGCGGCGGCTACTCGCTGCATCCTGACCCGATAGGCGGTTCTCGCACATTGAACCTTAATGACGCCGCCGTGATGTTCAAGAACCAAGTGCGTGTTATCCCTCAGGGTGGAAACAACCGGGACCAGGCGACCACATTCGATTTGGACGGTCCGTGGTTCGCCTACGTCAAGACCATCCGCGAGAGCACGGACAGCGTGACATTGATGATTGGTCGCGCGTTAGGTGCTACCCACACCGCCATGGATAACGGTAATCGCCAGCCCGATCTAACTCCTGGCGACCCATGGTTCCTCAAGCGTTTCTTCGTGGATGGCCATGAATACAACGTGGTAGCTCTCAAGACCGTCGCTGCGGACCTGCCTATTCAGCCCGGTGATGAACCCTATGAGTTCAAATACATCACCATCCGAACACCGGTCCCCAAGGTCAACTTCATCAATACAGAGGACAGCCAAAAGCTGGAAGGCTATCACCTGGGAGAGGTGCTTGGAGTAGATACCAACGTCATCTCGGTGATGCCGCCTTTCAATATGCAACACACCCGCCGGATAGACATCCAAGCGGGTGGTGGCGGCGGTTGCATTGGACCAGTGGAAAAGGGTGTGGATCCGCTCACCATCGAAATCGTAGAACAGGCGCATGAGCCGCAGTTCTTCGGTGAGCTCAAGGAGAAGTTCTGGAACTTGCCTGTTCCCGAGCCTCCATCGCGCTACGGCGATAACGATCGGTGGGCGACGGAGCAGTTCCATACCCTACCGGATCACTACACTGACGTGATGCTCTCAGCCGGCCAACTCTACCTGCTCACCAGCAGTTGGCGCTCAAATCAGAGTCAGGTGTCCTTCTCTATATGTGAAGATATACCACCCGATTCCGAAGAAGAGTTCATAGCAAACCTGGAGGATGCAGTTACTGACGATGATAACAGGCTCCGTGTGAAGTTCTGGTATGATCCCGACGACAAGGAGGACATCTATGTCAACCGCTTCACGCTCACGGTGATCACACCAACACCAACTGTGACATTGACCCCAACGAGAACGTCCACTCCGACCGCGACCGGAACGCCTCCAACACCAACGCCGACGTCCACCTCGACACCGACGTTGACACCTACCAGTACGGCCACGCCAACGGCGACGCCGACACTGACCCACACCCCGACACCGACCAGGACGCCCACCGGAACGCCTCCAACACCAACGACGACGTCGACTCCAACTGCAACAGCGACGGGTACACCACCGACGCCGACGGCGACGGCGACTCCCAGTGAAGTGAGTATTGAAAAGCTTGTGGACAAGACGTCTGCACAGCCTGGCGAGATTCTGCAATATCAGGTGATAATCGCTGTTCCCGGCGATGTGCCAGGCGATGCACTTACCGTATCGATGGAAGATCCGATTCCGGCTCAGACATCGCTCTTCAGCGGACCGACTGTCGCCATCTCCCCACCGGGCAACGGCGGTAGTTTCAGTTGTGTGGTCGAGTCAGGGATTGTCAAGTGTAGTGGTACGATCTCGGAAGGCCACACAGCTGCCGTATCTTTCTTCGTGAGGATAGATGCGAACGCAACCGGGCCCATCACAAACACTGTAACCGTGACTGATACGGGCACGCACGTAGACTCGGTCACGACCACGGTGACGGGCGTCACAGCGACACCGACCACCACCCCGACGCCGACTTCGACGCCCACGACGCAGCCCGGCACCTGTCAGATCACGGGGAACGTGTTCCTGCAGGGTCGCAGCAACCATAGTGGTGCCACGATCCTGATCAACGGTACGCCTATGGCCACGACGGCCAGCGACGGACGATTCACCGTTCCCAACCTTGCTGCCCCTGCCACCTACAAGGTGACGGCGAGCCATCCGGGCTACCTGTCGAGTGAGGACAACTCTGTGCAGTGTCTTGCTGATCAAACCACAGTGATGCCGCATACGACGCTCCTGGGCGGCGACGCAAACAATGACAAGGCGATCAATCTCTTTGACCTGGTCATTGTTGCTGCCGCCTTTAACACCTGCCCAGGCGATCCAGGATACGACAGCCGGGCGGATATCAACGAAACCGGCTGTGCAGACATCTTTGACCTGGTGCTGGTCGGTATCAACTACGGCGTGACAGGACCTACGGGTTGGCCTTCGCCGGATCCGCCGCCGGCCACATCCGCCGCGAGTAGCGGCTACCAGCCGGCCATTCGCGAACCGGGTCCGAGCCTCCAGGCAGAGGCCGGCTACTTCGATCTCCGCGTTGAGGACGTGCGCGACCTGTACGGTATTGACGTGACGATCAGCTTCGACGCGTCGGCTGTGACAGTTATCGACGCCGATCCGGCCCGTCCGGGCATCCAGATCGAGCCTGGCCCACTGTTCGCCGGCCTGCCGTACTTCCCGGCCATGAACCGGGTGACGGTGGACGAGGAGACCGGGATAGGCACGGTCATGTTTGCCATCGTGCTACTCAACCCGGCTGAACCGATTGACGGCAGCGGAGTCGTGGCCAGGATCCTCTTTGAATCGGTCGAATCAGCGATCGCGGCGGCATCGTCGGCGTTCACCATTGAGAACGCACTGCTGTCCGATCAGCACGCCAACCCGTTGATGATCGAGTGGGACGACAACACGATCCGTCAACTGAGGGGATTCCTGATCCACCTACCGCTGATCGCACGGTGATTCGGGCCTGATTTCAGGCTGCTGCAAGGACCCCGGATAGAACGATCTCCGGGGTCCTTTTTTGCGTTCGGACCCGTGCTCACCACGAAATATGGCCAGATTCCGATTGGCGAAATATGGACAGCTCCGGGGCGACCCTCCCGCAGGTTCAACGGGGACTTCTGACCGAAAAAGCCATGCGATCCAGGCAAATCTGCTGCTCTCAAGCAGTTTCGGCGGAACCTGCGGGAGGGTTTGGTTCGGGCACGCTACCTCCATGAAAGCCTCAAGACGGTCCTTGACACCGATGTTGGAAGGGAGTACACTGTAGCACATGAACGCATTTCGACTGGCGGGTGCGTTACTCCTGGCTTTCGTCGCCCTGGCGATGAGTATCTCTCTGGCCTGGTCTCAGTCCCAGAAGCCGGCCGTCCGCATACAGCCGGCCAGCCTTCAGGTCAGTGCCGGCAACACCTTCCAGCTCACCGTCGAGATCCACGATGTTGTGAACCTGGGTGCCTTTCAATTCGACCTCACGTATGATTCAACCATCGTTCAGGTGGACAGCATCGCACTCGGCGATTTTCCCGGCAGAACCGGCCGCAGCGTCAACCCCTTGGGCCCAAGGATCGAAGCCGGCAAGGCCGTGTATGGTGCTTTCAGCTTTGGCGACACCGCCGGCCCCGACGGCAGCGGCCCCCTGGGTATCGTAACCTTGCAAGCACAGGCTGAGGGACAAACGCCGGTCGGGCTCCAGAACGTTCAGGTGATTGACGTCGGCGGTACCCACATTCCCGTATCGACGGAAGGAGGAATGGTGACAGTTTCTGGATCGCCGCCGGTTCCAGGGCAGGCTGCGGCCACTGCTGCCAGTCAGCCAACGCTTGCCCGCACGGCGACGGTCGACACGTTGTTGTCTACACCTAGACGAGATGCGATCGCCGGAGCAGCACTCGAATTCCCGCTGGTGGACTGGGTGATTACTGGAGCTGCGCTTGTTGGTATCGTGGCTCTGGTTGTGTTGGCAGCTCGTCTCATGGCAAGGTAAAGCGATGCGGTTCTGAGCTTGCCACCTCACGGGCGCAGATGGTTGACTTTTTTGCGCCAGGAAGGTACAATGGAGAAAGTAGCGTCGGGGGACGTGGACCACACGCGTCTGGCCTGGGCTTTTCCTTCCCAAAGCGAATTCCCAAAGGAGTGAATGATGGCACTCAAGCGAACACCGCTTTACGAGCGACACCAGGACCTCGGTGCCAGGTTGGTAGAGTTTGGCGGGTGGGATATGCCGGTCCAGTACACCGGTATCCTGGACGAGCATCGAGCGGTACGCGAACGGGCAGGGTTGTTCGACGTTTGCCACATGGGGGAGATCCGAGTGACAGGTGCCGATGCTCTGCCATTCTTACGTCTCATGCTGACCAACGATCCGGCGAATCTTTCTGTCGGCCAGGCCCAGTACACACTGATGTGCCAGCCCGACGGCGGCGTCATCGACGATCTTATCACCTACCGCCTCGACGACGAAGAATACCTGCTGATCGTCAACGCTTCGAATGCGGACAAGGACTACGATTGGTTGGTTGATCACGCCGGCACCGGCGCGGATCTGGACAACATCTCCGATGAGAGCGGCCTGCTGGCTCTCCAGGGTCCGGAGGCTGAGGCCATTCTCCAGCCTCTGACCGATCTCGATCTGTCCCAACTCAGGTACTATCATGCTGTGCGTGGCGAAGTTGCCGGTATTCCCGGCCTCATCTCTCGAACGGGGTACACCGGCGAAGACGGGTTCGAAATCATGGTCAATGCCGCTCAAGTCGGCGAGCTGTGGGATACGCTGCTTGAAGCGGGTGAGGACAAGGGATTGATGCCGGCCGGCCTGGGGGCTCGCGATACCTTGCGCCTGGAAGCAGCCATGCCCCTGTACGGACATGAGCTCGACGAGAAGACCAACCCCCTGGAAGCCGGCCTGGACTACTTTGTGAAACTGGACAAGCCCGATTTCCTGGGACAAGAGGCGATGATCAAGGCCAAAGAACAAGGTCTCAGCCGCAAACTCGCTGGCTTCAAGATGGTCGGCCGGGGCATCGCACGCCAGGGATACGATATCCAACACGAGGGCGCAAAAGTGGGCCAGGTTACCAGTGGAACGTATGCACCTTATTTGGAGCGGGCCATTGGCATGGGCTTTGTCACACCTGACCTGGCTGAACCTGGAGCGGAGATCGAGATTCTCATCCGGGGCCGGCCTGTACAGGCGGAGGTCGTTAAACGCCCATTCTATCGGCGTAGACGATAGCGGAGCCCCCCTCTAACTCCCCCCAGAGGGGGGAGGACGGGTTTTGTTTGGTGCGATGGTTATCGAGAGTTCATTGATCCGTGGCGAGCGAGTGATCCTGCGACCCTACGAGGCAGGCTTCACGGAAGAGGAGCTTCGTCGTATGTATCAGTGGAGCCGCGACGAGTCTGTGTTGCGTTGGAGCGGCGGATCGGTCCTCTTGATGTCTTTCGAGGACTTCAAGAACGTGTTCCGTCGGGAATTGCGTCGCCAGGATAAGCATAGCCGCAGCTTCGGTTTGCTGACCGATAGCGGTGAGTTCATCGGCCGGCTGGGATACTACAACATCGATTACCGCCGTCGTGAAGCCGAACTGGGTATCGCCATCGGCGAAAAAGGGTACTGGGGACAGGGTTACGGCACAGATGCTGTCAAGACGCTCCTCGCCCACATATTCAAGGAGACCGATTTGGAGCGCATTTACCTCTTCACTTACGCCGAGAACATCCGTGCTCAACGTTCTTTTGAGAAATGCGGATTCCGAAAGATCGATCAGAGCCGCAAGTTCTCACTGGAGCGCGGTTCGCACGATGAAGTTCAGATGGAAATCTATCGAAACGAGTGGGTCGCCCGACGAGCAGGCGACGATAGCGGCTAAGTGATCAATTGTGAATTGGTGAATTCAATAGTCGCCCGGCAACGTGCTTGCCATTCACAATTCGCAATTCATCATTCACAATTCACAATTATAAGGGAGACTATCCATGACCTACATTCCAAACACTGAGCAAGATCAATGGGCCATGCTCGACACCATCGGTGTCGACGCAGTTGAAGACCTTTTCGATGTCATTCCGAAGCAGGTGCGCTTCCCAGACCTGGACCTTGCGGCGGGAATGTCGGAGCTTGAGGTCACGAAACTGTTACAGGACCTGGCCGCCAGCAATGTGAATGTGACGCAGCGAGCATCCTTCCTGGGGGCCGGCGCTTACCATCACTATGTGCCGGCTGTGGTTGACACGATAT
>JBHIAO010000079.1:0-16390 GCA_046758565.1 Anaerolineae bacterium | reverse complement strand
ATCAATTCAAATATTCGCGGAGTTTCCGACTCCGCTGGGGGTGTCGCAGGCGCTGTAGTGCCTCGTTCTCGATTTGCCGGATGCGCTCGCGGGTCAGGCCGAACTTCTCACCTACTTCCTTGAGGGTATAGCTGTGACCGTCTATGAGACCGTATCGCAGTTGCAGAACTCGCGCTTCTCGAGGCGTCAGGGATGTCAGTAACTTCTCGATGTCCTCACGCAGCAGTTCGAGCGTAGCCTCATCGTCCGGATCCGG
Organism: Anaerolineae bacterium; assembly: GCA_046758565.1. Classification (GTDB taxonomy): domain Bacteria; phylum Chloroflexota; class Anaerolineae; order Epilineales; family JAANWY01; genus JBHIAO01. The sequence continues at coordinate 16,134 of JBHIAO010000079.1, read as the reverse complement.
GACATCCTGCGCCTCAATAAACTCGCCGAGTTCACTATCTTTCTCCTCGCCAACAGGCTTCTCCAAGGAGAGTGGACGCTGCGAGATTTCGATGATTCGCTCCACTTTGTCCGAGCCCAGGCCCATCTCTGCCGCAAGCTCCTCGACCGTCGGTTCGCGCCCCAACTCCTGTTCCAGCCGGCGCGACACCCGATACAGCCGGCGAATCCGGTCATTCATGTGCACCGGCACACGGATCGTCCGGCCCTGATCTGCGATGGCACGCGTGATAGACTGCCGGATCCACCAAGTCGCGTAGGTGCTGAACTTGTGGCCGCGCCTGTGATCGAACTTCTCGACAGCCTTCATCAACCCCATGTTGCCTTCCTGGATGAGGTCCAGAAACGGCACGCCTTGGCCAATGTACTTCTTAGCCATGCTGATCACCAGGCGTGAGTTGGCCCGGGTCAATTGCTTGCGAGCTTCCTCGCCGGCCTCGACCTGCTGTTGCAGCTTCATGAACTCCGCGGCCGACAGCAGGTTGTTCTCCGGATCGTCGCTCGCCTTGTCCAGCTTCTTCTGTGCTCGTTCCCCGCGCCGCATGGTCTTCGCGAGGTCAGTCTCGTCCTCAGCCGTCAACAGCGGAATGCGACTGATTTCCTTCAAATAGAGGCTTATCGTATCATCACTCTCGATGGCATCCAGGAATTCCTCGTGGGATATCTCGCTCTCCACCCCCACCTCTCGCTCAGGCATATCGCCATTGGCCTGGATGTCGATGCCGGCGTCCAGCAGACGCATATATAGATCTTCTAGCTGTGCCAGATCCTCTTCGGCCTCCGGGAAAGCATCAAGGATGTCGTCAAAGGTGAGGTACCCCTGACGTTTTCCTTTTATGACCAATTGTTGGGTGATGTGCTCGCGGCTGCCGTCTACCTCGGGCATCGGTCTCCCTCTTTGGCGAATGCGTCTGCTTAGTGCGTGTAGTGTACCCCTAAAATCCTTTCACGTCAACCCGGCCGCCGGCGGGCTTGCGCAGCGATTCCGGGGGGAGGGACGGGGCGCCGGCTCATGGCAGGCGTGGGTGACGGCCGGTGAGCTTTAGGGCATCACCAGAACATTCGGCTTGCCTTGCAGTCAGCGCCTGAGTATAATCATGCGTTGACGAGTAACGATTCACTGCGCCCCCCCCCATGGCGAGCAATGAATTCATTCGTCGGCTAGCTAACACCAGGCAGTGATCCCTGCCCATTACTTCGACAAGGCCTGTCCTGAGCCAGTCGAAGGGCTCAGTACAGGCCTTGAGAAAAGGAGTATAAGATGCCTGACTATGCTGATCTCTGGGACCAGTACGATCTGGCTGTTAGTGCCCTGTACCAGATATTGGAGCCGGGCGAGGGCGTGTCCCGCCCCATCGTTCGGTCCCCCGACGTCAGCCATCGTGCCGATTTGGTAATCACGACATCGAGCCGGCTGGCAGATTCCGCTGCCCAGGGCCTCACCGCCCCCAGCGTCGCTGATCGCGAGCGATCGACGCTACGACTGGTGGCCGGCGCCGCTGCGGACCTCGCCGTCGCCAACGATCTGATCCGCGCCCAGGCCGAAGCGCAAGCCATCACGGTCCGGGAGGTCGCAGCCACCTATCCTCTGCTTATGTCCGACCTCGGCCCTATCCTCCGGCCGGGCAACGATTTCCCTCCGACGGTCACAACCCGCGGCGTGTTCTTCAGACCACTTGCCGAAGACCCAGCCGAAGCCTTGGCTCAACTCAGAGGCACTGCTACACGCTCTTTCGACGCCATCGCCGGCGATGTGATTGATGTCGGCCAGATGGCATTAAGTGGGCTGGTCATGCTGCCGGCTGCAACGGTGAAGGAAGCAGCAGCCGTCGCGGCGCAGGAGATCTTGAACAAACTTGGAGATAGTTTGGAGATGGTTTTGAGCCTGGCGGTACGACTTCTAGTGCAGGCCTATGACAAGATCCTGAAGGCCCTGGGGGAGGACACGGCCTCCGAGGCACGACAACAGGCTGCCCGCTGGATCGAGATGCTGCAGTCTGGAACCTTGTTTGACAAACTCTTGGAGCGACTGTATCAAAAGCGGCGCATCCTGGATGATATTGAGGGGCATGCCAGGCAGGCCACAGAAGCGCTGATGTCTGACGCGTTTTCAGCCGTGCTGACTAAAACCGGCGCCCTGGCCGAGCGCTTTCAACAGCATCGCCAGTGTCTTGAGTGGGTTTTGCGAGGCTTAGCCTTTGCCAAGGACTGGTTGTTCACCATCGAGCCGTGGGGCCCGCTGGCGGTGACTGCAATGTATGTGGGCACCCTTGGATATGCAGTGTACGCCGGGGGTGATTACGTCGACTGGTTCCGCACAGACCAGATCCAGCCCCTCAACCGCGTTCCTGGGCTCCGCGACGTCGTCCATGAAACCTTAAAAAGCAAGGGGAACTAAAAGGGAACTCAAGTTGTTGGAAGACATACTCCCTCTCAGTTCCCTTTAGTTCCTCTTTAGTTCCCCTTTGTCTTAGTTCTCAACGCGTTCGATAATAGTTGCCGTTGCCATGCCGTGACCGATGCACATGGTCTGCAGGCCGTAGCGGCCGCCATGGCGTTCAAGTTCATGTAGCAGGGTCACCATGAGGCGCGCGCCGCTAGCACCCAACGGATGGCCTAGAGCAATTGCGCCGCCGTTGACGTTGACCTTGTCCATGTCGGGCTGCAATTCTTTGGCCCAGGCCAAGACGACGGACGCGAACGCCTCGTTGACCTCGAACAGGTCGATGTCGTCCAGGGTCATGCCGGCCTTCTCCAGAACCTTGTGCGTTGCCGGAATGGGGCCGCTGAGCATCAGCACCGGATCAACACCGACCACGACACGAGCCACAATGCGAGCGCGCGGGGTGAGGTCGTACTCTTTGAGTGCCTTCTCAGAAGCCACCAACACGGCTGCCGCCCCATCAGAAATCTGACTGGAGTTGCCGGCCGTCACCACGCCGCCCAGCTTGAAGACCGGGTCCAGTTGAGCCATCTTCTCGCGGTCCGGGTTGAAGCGAATGCCCTCGTCTACGGTGACAGTTACCTTGTCGCCGTCCTTTTCCACTTCGATCGGCATGATCTCGCGGCTGAAGTAGCACTCGTTGGTGGCCTCGGCGGCGCGGGCGTGGCTGCGATAACTGTAGTCGTCTAGCTCATCGCGAGTGAGTTCCCACTTCTCAGCCATCATCTCCGCCGAGATACCCTGAGGCACCAGGTCGTACGGGAACTCGGGATGCAGCGGAGCGGTCCAGTCAGAGCCTATGGGGACACGAGACATGCTCTCCACGCCGGCACCAATGCCAATGTCTATGTCGCCGGCCGCGATGGCCTGGGACACGAAGTGGATGGCCTGCTGGCTGGAGCCACACATCCGGTTCACGCTAACCGCTGGGACTTCCACGGGGAAGCCGGCCAGCAGCGGGGCCACACGCCCCACGTTAATGCCCTGCTCCCCGACCTGGGTCACGCAGCCCATCACGATGTCTTCCACGTCCTTGGGTACGAGGCCGGCGCGCTTAACCACCTCAACCAGCGTCTGTGCTGCCAGTTCATCCGGCCGCACGTCGGCCAGGGCACCACCCTCTCGCCCCTTGCCTATGGGCGTGCGTACCGCGGAGACAATATATGTGTCATTCATTGCGTATCGATCCTTTCACATTTGACGAATTATACATCAGATTGACGTAGTCGCCAAACGACCGTTTGGTAGAACGATATCTCACTCACCCTACGCCATCGCGCTATGGATGAGTTCGACAAACTCGGCCAGCACCATGGCCGTTGCGCCCCACACTTTGTGCTCATTCACGGCGAAGAAGGGCACGCGGACCGTCATGCCGCGCAGATGCCAATCTTCCTGGTGCACGGTCGATGGGTCGAGTAATGTCGCCAGTGGAACTTCCAGCACTTCGGCAACCTCCCGAGGATCCGGGTGAAACACCGGCCGTGCCGGCACGTAACCCACAACAGGGCGGATGCAGTAGTTACTCGGTGGAATGTACAGTGGGGTTAGCCGACCCAGCACCTGAATGCCGGTCGGATCTACATCGAGCTCCTCACGCGCCTCTCGCAGCGCTGTCTCTTCGAAGGACTCCCCCGCGTCTTGCGCACCACCAGGCAGGGAAATCTGTCCCTGATGATTCGGCAGATGCTCGGTGCGGCGGGTCAGCACGAGGTGCAGCCGGCCGTCGCGGGGGTAGAGCAGCAACAGTACACCACCGCCGCGGGCCGGCGCATCGCTCACCGAAGACGCCCGAGGACGCGGGCTCATACGCATCTGGGCCTTGAACCCCGGGCGTGGCTTCTCAAGCGCCGCATGAACGTCGTCAATGTTGACTTCTCTCAATACGTCACCAACTCAATCGAATAGTCAACCAGGATATGGTCGAGACGTGCTCCCTCGATCATCTTCACCACTTCCGACAGCACCGCATGAGCGTGCCGGCCATCATTAGACACGCAGGCCACGCCGATCTCCGCCGTCCCCCACACATCATGGAAATCCACTTCAGCAATAGATACGTTGAACCTGTTCCGGATTTGGGTTGTGAGGGACTTAACAGTCCGCCGTTTGTCTTTGAGTGAGCCGGCGGTCGGCAAGCGTAACTGTATCGTGCAAACACCAACAACCATGAGCATACCACGAAGGTCAGACAACAATTTCTCAACGCGACAGACGCCCAATTATTGTAGCACAAAACACCCATAACTTCTAGCAAGCGCCATCCGGAGGCAGCGGGGAGTTTCTGATGAGCCGTGTCTTTGTAACGCGTGACACGTCATTGCACTATAGAAAGGCCGCTCTGGGCGCCTGCAGTAGGGCAGGGCTGCGGGTAGATCGACCAGAGCGGCTTTTACTATTTGGTGTCTTCAACACTTGCCGCCCCTGGCATCATCTAGTATAATTTGGCGCAAGAACTGAAAAAGGATGCTGCCTTGCAAGACGAGTCACAACAACACCTGAACGCAATCGAACAGCACGGAATGGCGTGGCCGCCAGAGCCATGGGAAGACGACGTAGCGATGTGGCTCCAGCCGGCTGTCGAAGAGTCGCGCTGGGACAATGCTAGGCTGCTCATTCGGGAGATTGTCGAAACCGTTGTTCTGGCGCTTCTCATTTTCCTCCTGATTCGGGTCGTCATTCAAAACTTTCGGATCGAAGGCTACTCGATGGAGCCCAATCTGCACCAGGGCCAGTACCTGATCGTCAACAAGGCCTTATATCGTTGGCTGCACCCCCCGCAGCGCGGAGACATCGTCGTATTCGAGTACCCTCGTGCCCCGGACCGAGACTTTATCAAGCGGGTCATCGCCCTGCCAGGAGAAACGATTGAGATACGTGGCGGGTCTGTCTACATCGATGGTGTCCTGTTGGATGAGCCCTATCTGGTTGAGCCCACGAATGGCAATGTAGCCCCCAGAACCCTGGCGCCTGGTGAATACTTCGTCCTGGGCGACAATCGCGACAATTCTAGCGACTCACGCAGTTGGGGGCCGTTGCCCCAGCAAAACATCATCGGCAAAGCGTGGTTGTCTTACTGGCCCCCGCGACAGTGGGGACCTATCCCGAATCCGAACTATTCCTTCGCATCGTCAAGATAATGACCAGGCGATGGGGAGGAGGAACTCGATGATGACCACAACGTCCCAGTAGGGCCCCCGCCGACGTGGCACGTGAACTGCTACAGGGCGGGGTCTTTTCGTTTTTCAGCTAATGCGCACCGAAAACGAGATCCGATCTCTTGTACGCCAGGTGATCGAAGGTCTGTTGGATGAGATTGGCACAGTGCCGAGTGACACTGCTGCCGGACGAACCACCCAGTGGGCTGCGGCCCCCAAGCCCGAAGCCGGGCCGGGGGCCGGTCACGCCACTATCGCCATCGGGGCGGATCACGGCGGCTACTACCTGAAGCAGGCCGTGATTGCACATTTGCGGGAGCACGGGTACGGCGTCCATGACTGCGGGACCTCCAGCACAGAATCTGTCGACTACCCCGACTTCGCCGAAGCCGTTGCGCGTCTCGTGGCCGACGGCACCTGTCAGTGGGGGATCATTGTGGACGGTGCCGGCATCGGATCGTGCATGGCGGCGAACAAAGTGCCCGGCGTCCGTGCCGCCTTGTGCTACGATATCTCGACGGCCCGCAACAGTCGAGAGCACAATCACGCTAATGTCCTCACGCTCGGAGCCGGCCTCATCGGCGAGAACCTGGCCCGGCAAATCGTGGACGAGTGGCTGGCTACACCCTTCGGGCCTGGTCGCCACAAGCGTCGCGTCGAGAAGATTATGGATATTGAAAGGCGATACCGGCGTGAAACGTAAAACGTGAAACGTGATGACTTTCATCCGTAGGCTCTCACGTTTCACGTTTTACGTTTTACGTCCGCACTCTCATACCGTTGTCAGACCATGCAATTCGATGAAGAAGAACTAATCCAAGCTGTTATCCGCGAGGTGCTGGCGGCGTTGGCCGGCCGGAGTGGTGATGCCTGCCTGGATTGCCTGGGCAACTGTGCGGCGCACTGTCCGAACGATGTGCGAACGGTGGTGGGCGCCGGCGCGCGGCGGATCAGCTACAACGGTGATGGCGCGGCCGTGCCGGCCGATCTGGCCAGGTACATCGATCACACAGCCCTCAAACCGGAGACCACGCCGGCGCAAATCGACAAACTTTGTCAAGAGGCCGTCCAGTTCGGGTTTGCTGCCGTGTGTGTCAACCCGGCCTGGATCAGACGCGCAGCGGACAACCTGCGTGGTACTGACGTCGGCATCGCTTCCGTGGTCGGATTTCCGTTGGGGGCCAATGTCGCACAGATTAAGGCGATGGAAGCCCGGCGGGCTTTGCGGGATGGTGCCAACGAGCTCGACATGGTAATCAACATCGGGGCTTTGAAGAGCAAGGACTACGACATCGTCTGGGACGACATCGCCAAAGTGGCCGATGCGTCCCGCGAGGTGGGTGCCATTTGCAAGGTGATTATTGAGGCCGCCCTGCTGACCGACGAAGAAAAGGTGATCGCCTGCCGGCTGGCGCAGGACGCTAGGGCCGATTACGTGAAAACGTCCACCGGCTTTGGCCCCGGCGGTGCAACGGTGTACGACGTGGCGCTGATGCGCGAAGCCGTGGGGCCGAAGATGGGCATCAAAGCAGCCGGCGGGATCAAGACGCCTGAGGAAGCCCGGCAGATGATCGCGGCCGGCGCCACCCGCATCGGCGCGTCGGCCAGCGTTCAAATCGTAGAAGGAGCACCTGCGTGAGCAACAACATCGACCTTCGCTCATACGTCTTTCTCGACAGTTTGCAACCCCAATACGCGGCGTTTCTGGGCACCGTAGCGCAGGGCTTCCTGCCCCTGGCCAACGACGCCTCGTTATATGTCGAGATATCGCCGGGCATCGAAATCAATCGGTTGACTGACATCGCTCTGAAATCGACGCGTGTTCGTCCGGGAATGCAAATTATCGAGCGCTACTACGGCCTGCTGGAAGTCCACTCCCGAGAGCAGGCAGAGACACGTGCCGCTGGTGCCGCCATCCTGGAAGAGTTGGGCTTGAAGGAGACAGACCGCTGGAAGCCACGCATCCTTAGTAGCCAGATCGTACGGCGCATTGACGATCACCAGGCACAGCTCATCAACCGTATGCGGCACGGCCAGATGCTGATTCCTGGACAGACGCTGTATGTGCTGGAAGTCGAGCCGGCGCCCTACGCCGCACTGGCAGCCAACGAGGCCGAGAAGGCGGCCGAGATCAACATCCTCGAGGTACGGGCTTTCGGCTCCTTCGGCCGCGTGTACCTCGGTGGCGAGGAGCGCGACATCGATGTCGGCTGGCGAGCGGCTGTTGCCGCTATCGAAGGCGTCGAGGGCAAGGAACCCGACAGGTAGAGCAAGGGAGCAGGGGGGCGGAGGAGCAGAGGAGATGGGGGGATGGGGAGCAGGAGTGACGCAACATACATCATGCATCACGTTTCGCGTTTCACGCATCACGAAACCGGGCTGTCAAAGTCTGGACTGAGATTATCCGATGACCCCACACCAAGGAGGACTTCATGGCTGAGGCACTAGGCATGATCGAGACCCGTGGCTTCGCCGCCATGGTTGAGGCATCCGACGCGATGGTCAAGGCCGCCAAGGTCGACCTGGTCAGCTACGAGAAGATTGGCGGTGGTTACGTGACCGCCGTGGTCCGCGGCGATGTCGCGGCTGTCAAGGCGGCAGTCGAGGCCGGCGTTCGTGGCGCAGAGAAAGTCGGCGAGGTGGTCTCGGTCCACGTCATCGCGCGACCCCACGTCAACATCGATCTGGTGTTGCCTCTGGGGCGCACAGAGCAGGCCGCGGCTGAGATGGGGAATGGATAGACCGACCGAGATCGCCCGCGGCGTTTTTCACTTGCCCCTGGGTTTTCTCGGTCAGATCGCCAACGGCTACATCTGGATCAGCGAGCGCGGACCGGTGGTGATTGATGCGGGTCCACCGGGCTCCGGCCAGACCATCATCGACGCACTGACCACCCTCGGCTACGCTCCGAAGGACGTAGTGGCTCTGCTGGTGACCCATGGCGATTTTGACCACGTCGGCGGACTGTTGGCACTGAAGCGCTGGTGCTACGCGCCCGTCGTCGCTGCCGAGGGCGAGGTGCCGCTGATCGAAGGGCGGGTCGACCATCGCACGCGGTTGCGAACGGAGTCCGTGGCGGGCCGGCTGGCGGCGGCGCTGGCTGGTGTGCTCACCCGGGTGATTGGCATGCCAGATCCGGTTACGGTGGACGTTGTTCTGAACCACGAGAGCGACACCACGCTGGGTCGCCTGCGCCCGATCCCGACACCGGGTCACACCGCCGGCCACACCAGCTTCCTCACACCCGAATCGGACATCCTGTTTGCCGGCGACGCGATTCTCAACAATCGCGGGCTCTCTTTGCCATTCCAGATAGCCACAGAAGACCCGGATCAGGCCCGAAAGTCGATCAAGCAATTGGCCGCGTTGGACTTCGACGTCGCCTGCTTCGGCCACGGCCCGCCCATGACGAGGAACGCGGATCAGCAAGTCCGTCGGTTTGCAGCATCACTCGAGAATTGAGGCAAGTAAGGGTCGGGCAGCGCGAAACGTGAAACGCAAAACGTGATGCTTGATGAGCGCATCTTGTCCTGAAATCCTCACGTTTCACGTTTTGCGTTTCACGCCGTTACTTGTGAATCGACGGATCACTCAAAACGGAGCAACTCGATGCTACTAGGACGCGTTGTTGGCACGCTCGTCGCCACCCGCAAAGAAGAGAGTATGGAAGGCCTGAAATTCCTGGTTGTCAAGCAGGTGAATGTTGACAACCAGGAGACAGGCAGCTACGTCATTGCCGCTGATGCGGTGGGCGCCGGCCCGGGGGAAGTGGTGCTCTACGCCACCGGCAGTTCCGCTCGCCAGACGGTGATGACGGACCGCCGGCCATGTGACGCTGTCATCATGGCCATCGTAGATCAGTGGGAGGTGGCCGGCGACGTCAAATACCACAAAGGCGAAGCAGCACGTACCGGGCAGTAGGTCGGGGTTGCTGCCTGACCGAACTCGGCGATGAGTCAAATTCAGGCTAGGAGTATCGGGCGGAAACATTCTGTATAAATCTACCTCTTTGGAGATCATGTGGAAGTGTTCTGTATAGGTAACGGGTTAGACGGCAGGATCACCAATAACAGAGCAATGATGGCTGACGCTGATATCTTTCAGCCCAACTTTGTGCGACAGTTGTTTGACGAGATGTCGCAAACATACAGTGTGGTGAACTACATCGCCTCCTTTGGGTTTACCGCTAGATGGCAAAAGCAATGCGTCCGTCGAATCAAGGTGCCGCTTGGAGCAACGGTTTATGACCTGATGACGGGAATGGGAGAGATGTGCTCAGACATCTCAAGAATGATTGGGAGTTCCGGCCGTATCCGAGCAATTGACATTTCGCCGCGGATGTGTGCGCGAGCAAGGCAACGGCTGCGCCATCGCATCACCTGTAGCGTTGAAGTCATCGAGGCCGACATCCTCGACAACGGCATTGACAGCGGTTCAGCCGACGTCATTGTCTCCTCCTTTGGACTTAAGACGTTCTCGGAAGAGCAGACTGTAAGACTTGCGAGGGAAATCCACCGGATCTTGAAACCTGGCGGCCAGTTCTCACTGTTGGAGATTTCGGTGCCGCCCTCTGCACTTCTACGCATACCCTACATGTTCTATCTGAAGTATGTCGTTCCTGTTATTGGGATGCTCTTCATGGGCAATCCAGCCAACTACCGACTGCTTGGTATTTACACTGAGGCATTCAATGATTGCTCGTTCATTCTGCGCGCTTTGGAAGATACCGGTCTACAAGTGCGCAGTGAAACCTATTTCTTCGGATGTGCAACTGGAGTTAGTGGGTACAAGAAGCAAGACCTGGGTGCCATCTAACCCGGCCATGCAGCTGACGGCGCTTCGCGCCGCAGCTGATGGCCAAACCGTTATGCGGCATGGGCGCAAGGAAGAATCCGTGAGAAGTCTTAATCGAAATATTCTCCGAAGCGACGTGGGTTTTAGCGCCACTTGAGCTACTTCCCGGCGAACTATTCGCCGGTGGCAAGGGACAGGCCAGTGGTTGACATCGACGAAAAAGAGGTTCAGGCCATCGTTCAGCGGGTGCGGGAGCGCCTGGGAGAAGGGACTCCCACCCCGGCGACGGCACCACCCCCGCCGCCGGCCCCCCAGCGGACGACCAGGAGACCGGCCGTCGGGATGGGGGATCTGCGCGATGGGATCTTTCCCGGCATCGACGAGGCTGTCGCTGCGGCACAGGTGGCTTTCGAGCAGTACCGAGACATGGGACTGGAAGCCCGGCACACCATCATCGAGGGCATTCGCAGGTCGATGCGGGAGCACGCGCAGCATCTGGCGCGTCTCGCCCACGATGAAACCGGCCTGGGCCGCTGGCCAGACAAGGTCGCCAAGAACCTGCTGGTCACAAACAAAACACCCGGCCCCGAGGACCTGGAACCGACAGTGTGGACCGGCGACTATGGCACGACGATCACCGAGTACGCGCCCTGGGGTGTCATCGCCTCAATCACACCTACCACAAACCCAACTTCAACCATTATCAACAACACCATCAGCACCCTCTCGGCCGGCAACGCAGTGGTCTTCAACGTACACCCAAACGCGAAGCGGGTTTCGGTCGAGAATGTCCAGTTGATCAACCAGGCAATCGTCGCCGCCGGTGGTCCGCCCAACCTGGTGACGGCTATACCGGAGCCGACCATCGAGAGCGCGCAGCAGTTGATGCGTCACCCGCGTGTGCCGGTGCTGCTGGTAACCGGCGGGCCGGCGGTGGTACGCGAGGCGCTGGCGACGGACAAACGGGCCATCACCGCCGGCCCCGGCAACCCACCCGTCGTGGTCGACGAGACCGCTGACATCGAGCAGGCCGGCCACGACATCGTCTTCGGCGCGTCGTTCGACAACAACATCATCTGCACCGACGAAAAAGAAGCCTTCGTGGTCGCCAGTGTCGCCGACGAGCTGAAGCGCGCCATGTGCAGGCACGGCGCTGTCGAACTCAAGGAGTACCAACTGCGCCAGATCGAGCGGGTCATCTTCGATGAGATGGGGCCGCCGCGCAAACCCGGTGTGATCAACCCGCGCTGGATCGGGCAAAACGCCGGCAAGATCCTCAACGAGATCGGCGTGCAGGCCGGCGACGAGGTCCGCCTGATCCTGGTCGAGGTACCCGTCGAACACAACCTGGTGTGGACCGAGCAGATGATGCCCGTGTTCCCGCTGGTCCGCGTGCGCAACGTAGACGAAGCTATCGACCTGGCGGTGAAGGCCGAGCACCGCTTCCGCCACACGGCGTCGATCTTTTCCAGGAACGTTCAGACCATCACCCGCATGGCCCGGGCCATGAATTGCAGCATCTTTGTCGCCAACGGACCAACGCTGGCCGGCCTGGGCGAGGGCGGCGAGGGCTTCACGTCTTACTCCATAGCCAGCCCCACCGGCGAGGGCCTCACCCGCCCGCGCCACTTTTCGCGCATCCGGCGTATCACTATCGTGGGCGACTTGAGAATCGTGTGAGTCTGAAACGCGTGATCCGTGATCCGTGATGCGGGGTCCGTGAGAGAGTCTTTTCACGCATCCCGTATCCCGCATCCCGTATCCCGCATCCCGCATCCCGCATCCCGGATCACGTATGATGCAACCCGCCATCGCCCTCCTGGAATTCAGAAGTATCGCCATTGGCATTCGTGCCGGCGACGCGATGGTGAAGCGTGCACCGCTAGATACGGTGTATGCTGGCACGGTTCACCCGGGCAAGTACCTGGTGCTGATCGGGGGTGAGGTAGCGGCAGTTGAGGAGTCCCTGGCGGCCGGCCGCGAGTGGGGGTATGAGGCACTGATTGATGAGATTTTTCTGCCAGCGGTACATCCCGACGTTGTCAGGGCATTGACGGGAGGCCGGCAGGCGAGCGACGCCGAGGCTCTGGGCGTCGTCGAGACGCGGACGGTGGCCGCCACGATTGGCGCCGCCGATGCCGGCGTAAAGGGTGCTGAGGTCACGCTTCTCGAAATCCTATTGGCCGACGGCCTGGGCGGCAAAGGCTACGCCCTCTTTGCCGGCGCCATCTCCGATGTGGAAGCTGCTGTTGAAATTGGCGTGGCGAGCCTGGCCGACCCCGGACAATTGATCGCCGATGTCGTCATCGCCCAATTCCACGCAGAAATGCTGGAGAACCTGCGCGCCGACACCCGCTTCCGACCACGTGTCAGGTCACATCGCTGATGACAGACCTCCGAGGTTTTGGTCGTGAATTCGGGTGCGTTGGGGTGTCGAGGAATTCCTGAAACCGAGAACTGTAATCACTGGAACGAAAACCTCGGGGGTCTTGTAGTTGAATAGGGGGGAGTTCAAGTTTCATGTCTGATCCACGTATTGTCCGCGTTGCTGACGTTCTGGTCAAATACTCAACCGAGATCCAGCCTGGTGATCTCGTCGCGGTAAAAGGTTCGACCGAAACGGTCCCTATGATCCAGGCGATTTACCAGAAGGTGTTGGAGGCCGGTGGACATCCAACTGTCCTGACGGAAATCCAAGGATTGCAGGAGCTTTTCTACGAGTTTGCCAGCGAAGAACAACTCGCCTTTGTTTCGCCCATTGAAAGGCTGATCCTCGGTGAGTTTGACGCCATAATCTCTGTCGGGGGGGAATCGAACACGAAGGCACTGTCGAACGTCGATCCGTCGCGGCAGGCGAAGCGTCAGGTCGCTCGCCGCGAACTCACCGAAGTTTTCATGCGCCGCAGTGCCGAAGGCGGCCTCAAGTGGGTGGGCACGCTTTTCCCGACAAATGCCTACGCTCAGGATGCGGAGATGAGTCTGCGCGAATATGAAGACTTCGTGTACGGCGCCTGCCTGGTAGACGAACCGGATCCCGTTGCTGCATGGCAGAAAGTTTCGGAGAATCAGGCCCGACTCATCGAATATCTGAGCGACAAAGACGAGGTGCGCATCGTCGGTGAGAACACCGATCTTGCGTTGTCCATCAAGGGACGGACATTTGTCAACGCCGATGGAAAGAACAACTTCCCCGACGGTGAGATCTTTACTGGACCTGTCGAGACCTCCGTCAACGGCGTCGTCGCATTCGACTTCCCGGCTATTGTTGGCCTGCGTGAGATCGAGGGTGTTCGACTGCGTTTCGAAAATGGTCGCGTCGTCGAAGGGTCGGCGAGAAAGAACGAAGCATTCTTGCAGGAGATGTTAAGCGCCGACGAGGGAGCTTCCTATCTGGGGGAGTTCGCCTTCGGTACCAACTGCGGCATCCAGCGCTTCACCAGGAACATCCTATTCGACGAGAAGATCGGCGGGACGGTCCACATTGCCCTTGGCGCCGGCTATCCCGAAACGGGCAGCCAAAACAAGTCGGCCATTCACTGGGATATGATCTGCGACCTCCGTTGCGGTGGTGAGGTATACGTGGATGGGAAGCTGTTTCAGAAAGACGGGAAGTTTGTTGTCCCATGAGCCAGACGGGGCATGAAATTTACTGCGTATTGCGTACTGCGTATTTGAATACGACGTGTTACGCAATACGCAATACGCAATATCTATAGAGTCCATGCAACTAGGTCGTGTCATCGGAACTGTCGTTGCCACAATCAAATACGAAGGCCTGGAAGGGATCAAGTTCCTGATTGTGCAGCCGCTGGACAAGCACCAGCAGCCCGCCGGCCAGCCCGTGGTGGCGGCTGACGGTGTGGCGATGGCCGGCCCCGGCGAGCTTGTCTACGTGGTTGCCAGCCGCGAGGCGGCCCTGGCGTTGCCGGAGACGTTCGTGCCGGTTGACCACGCCATTGTCGGCATTGTCGACCAGGTGACACTGGACTCGGTGGCCGGCTGATGCAGATTGGACGCGTGGTGGGAACTGTGGTATCCACCATCAACGCGCCGGTGTTCGACGATCGCCGGCTATTGGTGTGCGACTTGCTGACCACGGAAGGCGAGCCAACGGGGCGCTACACGGTTGCTGTGGATGCGGCTGGCGCGGGGGCGGGCGAGATTGTGCTGATCCTCGACGAGGGTAACTCCGCACGACAGGTCGTCGGGATGGACCCAGCACCGATCCGCACCGTCGTTGTCGGCATCGTCGATGAGCTGACTGTCGACGGCAATCCCATCGTTGAACACGGCATGGTGCAGGCATCGGATGAGGCACATGCGAAAGGGCAGCACCAAAGCGGCGCTGCCCCCTCGTGTTGATACAGAGTCGGCTGACTGGGTCAGGATTGTTTCTCCTCTACAATGATTTCCCACTCGCAACGGCGAGAAACGATATCCAGATAGAACTCCCCCTGCTCGTCAAGGTAGGACTCTCCGCTCTCCATGACGCGCTCGTTCACCGCCAGTCCAACCAGGCGATCATCGGAATGGTGAACAAAGACGGTGATGTAACCTGGCCGGTGGCTCGTGGAATGCTTCATCCACCGAATGCGCCACTCTTCACCAGAGATGGGGAAAGGTTCCGTTTTCTTATTACCGTCGCCCTGCCACGAGGCGACTTCAACCCAGTCATCGTTACCGGTATAGGTTTCGGGGATCATGTAGTCCTTCCCTCACGCAATGGGCCCAGCCTGTGGCGACCGGCCAACAGCTCTCTCTCGCACGCCTAGCGTGATTATACTGAACTGAAGCTCATTAGTCAAGAGTTTGTATCAAGTTGCGACAGGGATTTGACCGTGTGATTGATCGGTGGTACAATTTGTTCATTGTCGGTTGGCCCCCATCGTCTAGCCAGGCCTAGGACATCACCCTTTCAAGGTGAAGACAGGGGTTCGAATCCCCTTGGGGGCACCTGTTATACCCAAACAACGCGAGGGGATCCACAGACAGAAACGAGCCCGGACATGGCAGTCCGGGCTCTTTGCATCTTGATAGGCGCAAACACTGTGGTCAACACCAGAGACTTACAGGGGATGATGGAGGACAGCTCCTGCAAAACAATGGGCCGGCTGGGACCTGCCCGCCATCCCAGCCGGCCGTGGCAAGGGGGAGATTGCCGGGCCTGCGCGTGCCGCGCATATAATGCTCCGGCAGTCACAGTATACCACAATGGGGAACATTTATGGCGGCAGTTATGTGAAAATTCCATGAGAAACGCTAGCTCCACAAATAAAAAGGGCCGGCTGGATCTCGCCGCATTTCCAGCCGGCTATCGGAGAAGAACGAGCCGCGCGTGCGCCTCGCGCGAGAATGTTCCCAGCAACAGTATACCACAACCCAACACGGCAAGCATGACGGTTCTGTGAAAACATCGTGAAGAAAGCTTTGGAGAAGAAGGGGGGTTAGCTGGTAGTGGAATGAGCTCCGATTAGTTCCTTGAAGTCCCCCTTTGTCAATGCCTCCACAGTTGACACGTAAGGCGAATTGTTTATACTTCTTGACGGATTGCTCACACGGATACACGGATGGCTGATTTTCTGATCCGTGTATCCGTGTCGGCAAGGAGGGGAAACACTCGCCGGCCATGGCCAGGTATGCTTCGTGACCGGCGAGGCCGGCGCCGGCAAGACGGCCCTGGTCACCGAGTTCGCCCGCCGCG
>JBHIAO010000078.1:0-16467 GCA_046758565.1 Anaerolineae bacterium | reverse complement strand
GCAATCACCTGGCTGCTGTTGCTCATTGGCGGTGCCATCGTATTTATCGCCGCCTTGGACGGCTTCTTCAGCTATATCAAGGAATACTTCCTCAAGGAGGTTTCCCAGAGGGTCGCCTTCTCTCTGCGGGTGGCTCTCTTCTCCCATGTGCAGAGCCTCTCCCTCACGTACCACGACCGCCAGCGTACCGGAGACCTCATCACCCGGGTCACCGCAGACGTGGACAAGGCACAGGACCTGGTGACCGGTGACCTACTTAAGAGCATCAGCGGAGCGTTGGCTCTGATAGGTATGGGGGCCGTCATGATCCGGATGGACTGGCAGCTCGCCCTGACAGTGCTCACCGTGGTGCCGCTGCTGTTCGCCTCGGTGCGCCGCTACCGGTCCCACATCCGCGCCGAAGCACAGCGCCTCCGGCGCAAGGAAGGGGAGATCGCCTCGCTGGCCCAGGAGACCCTTTCCTCCATCAAAGTCGTGCAGACGTACGGCCGGGAGCGCTACGTGGCCGAACAGTTCGAGGAACAGACGCAGGAGGCGCTGGACGCTGGGCTGCAAGTGTCCCGGCTGGGAGCTCGCTTCGGATGGCTGGTGGACGTCGCCACTGCGCTGGGTACCGCCCTGGTAGTCGTGATGGGTGCTCAACGAGTGCTATCGGGCTCCCTCACCCCTGGCGACCTCCTGGTGTTCCTGTCCTACGTGAAAGACTTTTATTCACCTATGCGTACGTTGTCCAAGCTCTTCACCAAGCTCAGCCAAACGTTGGTGCGGCTGGAGCGCGTCACGGAAGTGCTGGCCGAGGAGCCCGGGGTGCGGGAGGACCCCAAAGCCCGGCGGGCGCCGGCCCTCCGGGGATATCTGCGGTTTGAAGCAGTGACCTTCTGTTACGAGGTGGGACGGCCAGTGTTGCAGGCTATCGACTTCACCGTCGAACCCGGTCAGGTGGTGGCCATCGTGGGGCCCACGGGCGCTGGCAAGAGCACCCTGGTCAGCCTGGTGCCTCGCCTTTACGACCCCACTGCGGGACGGGTGCTCATCGACGGGCAGGACATCCGTAGCTTCACCCTGGCCTCGCTGCGGGCCCAGATAGCCGTTGTGCTCCAGGAGACGATGTTATTCCGGGCTACTGTGCGGGAGAACATCGCCTACGGCCGTCCAGAGGCCAGCACCGCCGAGCTGGAGGCGGCGGTTAGGGCCGCCGGCGCCCACGACTTCATCCTGCAACTGCCCAATGGGTATGAAACGGTAGTGGGCGAGCGGGGGAGCACCCTGTCCGGGGGCCAGCGACAGCGCATCGCCATTGCTCGGGCTCTGGTGCGGAACGCGCCGCTGCTAATTCTGGACGAGCCCACCACCGGTCTGGATGCCCAGTCAGAGGCCGAGGTACTGGCGGCTCTGGAGCGACTTATGGCCGGCCGGACAACCCTCCTCATTACCCACCAGCTCAGGCTGGTACAGCGGGCGGATCTTATCCTGGTATTGGAAGGCGGGCGCATCGTGGAACGGGGCAGCCACGCCGAACTGCTGCGCGACGGGGGACTGTACGCTCACCTCTACGCTACTCAGTTTGGGGTTGGGGAAACCGAAATCCTCTGAATGTGTATGTCGCAAGCACTCGAACCTGCGGGAGGGTGAATCCATCGCAGACTTCGCATGATAGTGTCACCCATCAGAACGCTGCCGAAGGCGGTGAAAGTGACAGCATCAGCCAGTGCGGTGATTGACAGGCCGATCGAAGTGGTTTTCGCGTTCGAGGCTTGGATCAAGGACCAGGGCCGACAGTGTGTGGGGCCGGCCTGGGAGGTTTACTGGACGGATCCCGGCGAGGTACCGGATCCAGCCGACTGGAATTTCGAGTTGCTCTGGCCCATTGAGTAACCCGGCACCGATTTTCCGCACAGAAAGACGAAACAGCGCCTCATGTTCAGCGGTAAGAACGGAGCCAATAGCGCTAATACCGACTCTCTAGGTTGAGTCAGGTACATTTGCCACTCCTCTACTGTTTGTGGCCAGGCGCGTTCATAGCCAAGCGTCCGGCGAATCTCCAAACCATTCTGGACCAACAACCTATGCCAGGCGCTGCGTGTGCCAAAGCGCTGAATCGGCTGCCGGTCATCATCAGCCAAGTCACCCGTGCGCCATACACGCAGCACGTTCCACGTCAGTCCGAACGCATTGGGCACCAATACACATGCCCGCCCATCTGACTTGAGCACACGCGCAATCTCATGTACCCCTTGTGCCATGTCCAGATAGTGTTCCAGACTGCCTATGCTGGTGACGTAATCGAAGCGATTGTCTGCAAAGGGCAGATGCGCGCCATCACCTACGAATACTCCCGCGTGATGCGCAGCCCATGCAGCTACGTGGGAGATATCCACACCGTAGTAGATTAGCCCTGCTTGGCACGCGACCCGCCCCAATTGGGCATCGCCACAGGCCACATCCAATAGAGTCTGTCCCGGTCGTGCTTCCAGCAGGCGCACCAACCACGTAAGCAGCGATGCCCGCGGCGGCAACCAGTGCTGGGAATATAGTTCGTCGTAAGCCAGCCGCAGTTGCTCCGGCGACACACTTCCCAGAGGTCTACTCACAAACATCTCATCCTACTCCTCTGGCAGCGGCTTGCGCATAACGACAATCACCAACCCAGCCAATACTTCTCGCAGTAACGGCAAACGAATCAGCACCTGAGTCAGCCGGGTCATTATGCTACCGTAACTTGCACCTACTGGAACGACTGTAAAACGAGCAGTTCTCATCCCGCTGACAGACAGACCACGCTCTAAAGCAGCGACTGTCAGCCCACGTGCATGCGCCGGGTCGTTAGGGCGCATCCAATCCAGCCTCACCGCACTGGGAAGGCGCGTGTTGATTCGTCGGCGTTGCTCGATCCAGGAGACGAGGCTGAACAAACCATGGCGAGGTAAGATCGCTTGGATCCAGGGAAGCGGCAGCCAGTTCCAGGCATGTGCGCCCCAGGGTGAAAAATATGGCAACGTGCTGATCAATACCGTTCCACCGGGTTGCACGACACGCGCGCACTCACCTAACGCCAGGATGGGGGCATTCAGATGCTCCCATGTGTCAGTGCTGATTACGCAGTCGAAAAGATCCGCACGAAAAGGCAGGCGTGCGGCATCGCCGACCACGATTCGGACCTTCACCCCCGCCGGGTGTCGGCCGGCAAGCGCCAGTGCCACACGAGCTCGCTCTTCGCTCACATCCAGCCCCACCACTGAGCATGCCCCTTGCTCCGCGTAGTAAACCGTCTTTCCGCCCAAACCACAGCCCACGTCCAGGACCCGTTGCCGGGACACATCCACCGCCGGCCCGAATACTTCCAATGTGGTCTGCGCCATTTCGTAACTAGCCCAGGCTAGACTCATGTTATCATGAGCATCAGGCAGCTGCGGCATGGAACTGATCTGCTTGAGGATTCTCACTAACCGCCGTACCATGGATTTTCACGGGAGGTGTAGTGACGACTGGTCGGCAGCTTCTATTCCAAATAGCCCAGGGCTTCCAGTCGCTGCCGCACAAACAGGTCTTCCTCGTGCTGTGCCACAACTGCCGAAGACGCGCGTGTTTGTTGCACGAAGTCGTGGAGATGCCCGCGCAACCTTTCCACCTTCTCTGGGAGGACCTGCTGCAAGTCCACACTCTCCGTCGGGTCGTCCCGCACGGCGTACAGTTCGACGTGGCGCTGGTCGGCCGCAATCAGCTTGTGCACACCGCTGTAGACGGCTCTATGTGGCTGATCATAGCCGAGGGCTTGCAGTAGGCCTGGTCGGCGGCACTCTATTAGACGCACCGCCGATTGCAGCGGCTCAGCCTCGGCGAAGACGACACCCTGATCCGGGTCACCTAAGTTCACCTGCGCCAGCGTGAGTGCCTCCTCCGTAGGTGTCGCTGCACCTGCCGCCGCCAGGGCTGTATGAAATAGCCGGCGCGTCGAGACGAAGGACGTCAGCGTTGCACCGCGTGGCAGATCGCCCAGCGGGTCTCGTATCAGCAGCGGTACGTGAATCAGTTCCTCGTAGGCCGAGAAAGCGTGACCGAGCAACTGCTTTTCCCCCAGGTGTTCGCCGTGATCTGCCACCACCATCAACAACGTTTGGTCGAGTACGCCAGCGGCTCGCAGGCGCTCGAGAAAAATGCCAACTTGCCTGTCCTGCGCCGCTACTTCTGCGTTGTACAAACCGTCAAGGATCGCTTTGCGCTCAGGGTCGAGCACATCTGGCAGTGGCCCTAGCCAATGGTATATGCGAGCGTTGAAACGCCACAGAAATGCACGCGCCGCCAGGCTGCGCCGCACCTGCGGCGCGAAACGCTCGACAGCCCAGCGCGGTGGATCGAAGGGCACATGGGTGCCCATCAGGTTGATGAAGCAGAACACTGGCCGGCCGGATACCATACCTCGCCGCTCGATTAGCAGACGCGCAGCATCGGTCAGCGTCAGCCCAGTATCTCCCTTTAAGTTGCCCTTAATCCTAAGCGCTGTCTGCCAGAGTGGTACTATCAGCGGTGAGAACCAATATTTTCGAACCACATGGGAGTGCGCCATGGTATTTTGGATGCGGCTTAGCAATTTCACCAGCACACGCCTGAAACCCTGTCTTGAGTGGCCGGGCAGACCTGTGGAAGCGCCGGCCTGGTTTGGCTGCAGTGTCAGCAGCCCACCGTAGCTCAAGAAGCTGTCGAACCCTCGCCGTAGGCCGTTCTTCAGAATTCCGACCAATGGGTTGTTGGAAAAACCAGCGGTAAAATAGCCTGCCTGTTGCAGCCGCTCAGCCAGCGTTGGCAGTGCCGCCGGCAGCACCGACTCCTGTTGAAACATCGTGTGCTGCGAGGGGTAGAGGCCCGTAAACATGGAGGCGTGTGACGGGATCGTCCACTGGGCGGGTGTCACCGCGTGAGCGAAGAGCGTAGCCTCAGCGGCAAGCACGTCTAACTGAGGCGATGTCTCAATAGGGCACCCATAGCACGAAAGACGGTCGGCACGCTGGGCATCAAGCACCAGTAGGATAATATCGGGGCGGCGTGTCATGGTATCTACTCCTTACAATCCTGAACCACGCTGGAGCGAGCATCACCGTGAGACCACACGAGCCTCCAGAACGATGGAGGAAGCTGATGGTATTCGATCTATCAGCCGAAACACAGGCCAGGCCGCCAGTCCAACCAGTGGTGTCAGTCGGTGTGCGATAAGCTGAGTCGATCCGCTTACATGTGCTTGCAGCCACCGTCGGGCACTTTCCACTGCGTAGAACCGCTCCATTGGAAAAGAAAGACGCCTGACTATTTCAAAACCGGCGTCTTCAAGCAATTGGCGCAACGTCTGCGGCGAGAAGATCTGAAGATGGCGCGGCACTTCCCAACCGAGCCAATGCATCCCCCAGAGCTGAGCCTGCCAGCTTTCGCCGTTGGGGGTGCTCAACAACAGCACACCGTTCGGCTTGAGTATACGGTGGATCTCAGCGAGCGTGTCCCACGGGTTCAGCACATGTTCGATCACTTCCCACATGGTTACAACATCGAAGGACGCAGTTGGCAAGCCTAGATCCCCCAGTTCGCCACATCGAACCTGCACTCCCTGGCGACGGGCCACATTGAGAGCGCGTTGATTGATGTCTATGCCCATCGCCTGCCACCCGCCTCCCTGCTGGAGCTCACATAAAAAGCCACCTGTGCCGCAACCAACGTCCACTAACTGACCCCCAGCCGGCTTGGCCCGACGTACTGCCCGACAGCGATAACCATAGTGTCGCCGGCGCATCCAGCGCAGGAAGGGGTTCAGCTCTCCATCAACAGACCTTTTGAAGGGCTCATAGTCCAGTGGATATAACGAAAGCAATTTGCGCTGCCGAGGACGGGGTTGCAGCGAGAGTAAAGTGCACCGCCGACACCGCGCGATGGCGTGCGTGCGGCATGTAGCTCCTGCCACATCAGTACTATCGAACAGCCAGTCAGCCTCACCGCATTGACAAAGCGGGCAGTGCCAATCGCTCATGTTGCACGTACTTCAGCCAAGCCGTCAACCAGTCCCGACCAGCATGATCGGACAATGGCCAAATCTCCTTGCATCAAATCAGCGATGACGGTTCGTAAGTATACCAACATCCAGAAGACGAGCACCGGTAGGCTCAAAGCTAACGAGGTGTGTTTCCGCAAGAAAAGCACTGTGCTTCTGGCCATGTGATACCTACGCATCGCTTTGTTATGGGCCGTGCTGGCCGATCCCTTGTGCCATACATGAGCCTCGGGCACGAACAACAACGAAAAACCAACCGCCTGTGCGCGAAGGCAAAAGTCCAGGTCTTCCAGATAGAGAAAGAACCTCTCATCAAACAAGCCGACGCGCTCAAGCACACCGCGCCGGATGAACATCGCCGTTCCAAACACATAATCTACGTCACGAAGCGTGTTGAACTGGCCTCGATCCAGTCGGTCACGGCCAGTATCGGCGGCGGCCAGCACGCCCCGCCGTCGGCGCGCGCCGGCGTACCAGACTGTACGAGGTTCGTCTTGGCAATAAATCTTCGGGCCGAAAATGCCAGCCTCGGGATGGGCCTGGGCCACGCTGATCAGTTCTGACAGGGTACGTGGATGCACGACTGCATCGTTATTCAAGAGGAATACGTAATCACAGAAGGCATCATTCAATGCTCGGGTGATGGCCCGGTTACACGCAGCCCCAAATCCGACGTTTGAGTTCAACGCGATAAGTTCGGCCTGGGGAAAGCGACGAACCAGGTATTCCGCCGAGCCGTCGCATGAGCCGTTGTCCACGACAATCACATGGCATGGAAGGTCAAGTTGTTCGAGCGACCGAAGGCACCGAACGGTTTCTTCTTTGAGTTTCCAGTTGACAACAATCGTCGTCACGTGCGGGTGAGCCATGATGTCTCGCCATCTCTACTCGACCGGGAAGTTCTTGAATGCACCCCAGCACCAGGCCAGCTTCGTCAGGTAAACCAGCGGCAATGTATGCCAGTACTGTCCCAGAGTTCGTGGGTGCCCAAATGTGCGGGCTGTCGCCCATGCGGCCACCACCGGTGCACCCCACAAGAAGAGCGACCGGTACCCAGCCAGGCGAGGTGTCCGTAAAAGCTGGGAGTAGTGTAAGCGTACGCTCAGGGTATCATGCGCATCGTCCGTCCAATGCCGCCACACCGCAGAAAGAGTGCAACGCGGCGGATCGTGGAAAACGACTGCACGGGGTTCGAAGTACAAGGTGTAGCCTAACGCTCTGAAACGAACCGTCCACTCCAGGTCGTGGGCGCGCTTCAGATGAGCTTCCATCTCTCCTGCTCTTTCGACCACCACACGGCCTACGCTCAAGTTGGCAGTTGCCAGGTACGGGCGTGGTCCTTCGGATGTGAACGGCAGAAGATCGTGGAATGCAGAGACGTTGTCGGCCAACTGCAAGTAGTTACGCGACCCAAACGTCACTGACCCACCGACGACCTGTTCCCCCTGCTCGTGCTGGTGCAAATGGCGTTCGATCCAGTCAGGCGCCGGCAAGCAGTCGTGGTCGAGAAACAAGAATATCTCACCTTGCGCTTCTCTCATTCCAATATTGCGATTGACCGCTCCGTTCGCCGACCGGCTTGTAGGGATAAATCGTACTGTTTCGTCTTCAGTCACCAGCCCTGGCTCATCGACCCCCACAACTAGCACTTCAACAGTGGACACGTCCACTGTTTGGCGTCGAAGCGCCTGAAGGATCTCACGAATCAGCGTTGAGTTCCAATTCGGGATGATGACAGACAGGGTTTTCAAAACTCGCTTCATCGATCTGATCTCACCTCGGCTCTGCTACCATATGAAAGATCGACAGATTTTCCACATGGCGAATGTCGATAGTTCTGAGGCTGTGCTCATCGAGGGTCCGCGCGACATCATAAATCAGAGCATTGTTCAGGGTCACCAGGTAGAACCCCGGGGTCTGGTGATCGGCGGCTAGGTTTACCCAGTCACCTATCCTTTTCGGAGTAGGAGCCACAAAAATCGCTTTCTGGGTGTAGATCGGCGCGGCATTGAGTGGCATCCATGGGAGGTCGGATACAACGTAATGCTCCGGCGACTCGGCTAGTGCCTGATTCAGTGTGAAGTTTATCTGTTTGTCATGGCGAAGTGTCAAAATGCCTCGCGTTTGAAACCCGACGCCCAGGAACATGAGTGCACCTGTGACTACGAGGGTCTTCACGTCACGGCGCTTCGATCCCAGATCCCAGGCAGCCATCAACGCCAGAAGCGGATAGAACGTCAGTGCGAAGCGAGCCCCCCACTCCAGTCCGCCATGCGGGCTACTGGCACGCAGACCGATCAAGCCTACCACATATACCACCAAGCCCAGTATGGTGGACAACACGACGATCCGTGCCCGCCGATCTCCGCGCTGCCAGATCTCATGCGCCCGACATAGCCCAAGGAGGGCCCAAGGGGTCGTGAACAGTAAACCATGAGCTGAGCGGTATGGTGAGCTGGTAAACAGGAATATTGCTCCAACGACAGCGGTAATTCCCAGTCCTATCAGCCGTAAGGTACGTGCAACAGAAGAGTTTAGGGAGCCAAAGCTGTACGCCAGGGCCATCACCGCAGCCACCGCCCACAACTCTCCCAGGAATCCCGGGTCAATTGCCCCGTCTCGAAACGGTCCAATCAGCAGATCCGGCACAGCGTGCCACCTGGCACGTCTCAGATAAAGAAAGGGATAGAATAGATAGCGCGCGTTGTCAGGGACACCCTGACCGAACATGGCCTGGTGTAAGGGAACATAGGGCAGTGTTGTCAATCCCAATGATGCTCCCGCCCAAAGAGGTCCCCATCTACCTTCTCGAACCACGACCCAATAAGCCATCAGCAGCGCTACCGCGAAGAGCACAATCTCCAGTCGTATGTAGACTCCTATGCCCAGTACAATCCCGACAGCGATCCACCCCAGGATTGTGCGCAATGGAGCTGCACGCCCGATAGGATGAATTCGCAACGCCAACCATGCGCCGGCCAGGCCTAGACTTGTGGCAACCGTGTGTTCCCAGAAAATTGTCGCATAAATAAGAACAGGACTGCCGAACGCAATCAGTATCCACATTGCAAACCGTCGGTCGCGCCGCTCCAGTAAACCCAGCGCCAGCACGCCGATAAATGCACCACCTATCGCTGGCAGCAAGTACAGCCCGAAAAAGCCGAACCATCGAAAGAGGGGCAGAACAAGCAGCGGAAACAGAGGCAGCCGCTGGAAAAACATCGCATGGTCACGAATACGCAGCAGTCCGTGCGATGGATGAATCTGTGCAAACTGCAGATCAGGGTCGAGCGCCCGCCCCGGGTAAGTGATGTCGTAGGCCAGACGACCGTTGTCCAGACGCAGGTTCTGGAGCTGCAGCAATTTTGCCCCTTCATCGGGTGACCACAGCGCCTGAGGCGGTAGAACAAACCAAGCGATTCCCAAATACACCAGGAGGGCTAATAGCCCGCCTGCTATGGGAAATGCGGGGTGATGCACCGGGTGGACTCGCAGGCGCGCCATGACAGCCAGCATAGGGCCGGCCAGTACCAGGCCGGCCATCACCAGTACAGTGGGACCCAAGATTGTCAGGAGCGCCGGCGCGTCGAGGCGAACTATCGTGCTGGGGCCCGTGGCTGAAGTCGCCTGAGCGTAGTAAGGGGAGAGAATGAGCGTCCAATCGAAGGGGCCGTATGGCAACCCGACAGCCGGTATCGTCAGCATCAGCAACATCCCAAGTGCTGTTGCAACAGCCAGCCGCGTAGCCGGATATCTGATACCCGCCCGTGACTGGGGTCCAACACGGTTGTCCATGACCCCCCGATTCTCAGTCCATATCGCGATAAATCGCCGTTCGGCCGGCTTCGGGATGCATACCGAGCGGTGTTTCCTCGAAAATGTGGGTCAGAAGTTGTTCGCTGAGCCGCTTGGCCAGGCTGATGATGGTCAGCACGGTTGGCCGACCCAGCGCTTTCGGGAAGGTGCTGGCATCGCACACGTAGAGATTCTTGACTCGCGTCTGCAAGTCTTGGTCCAGCATCTCGCCAATGCGGACGGTGGCACTGGGGTGCGTGCCACGGACCGGTGTCACGAAGATCGTGTCCGGGGCGCAGCCGGCCCGCACCAGAATCTGCCGGCTCACCTCGATAGCATGGTCGAAGCGAGCCTGATCGCGCTTGGTCATCGGCTTGCTGATGTCGTGTTCCCCGGCGATTTCCCCCGCCACCTCGTCCGTGACCTTGATCATTACGCCCAGCGTCCGGTTCCAGCGCGGCCAGGTCAGCGGATAGCGCAGTCCCTTGAGGGCGGTGATAAGGGGGTAAGACAGCCAGGGATCGATGAGCGTGCTGAGCATGTAGCCGTGCTCCAGATCCTCGTACCCATACGTCATCGGCGGCTCATGGCCGAGTCCCGCGACCTCCGATGCACCGTAGACCATGACGGTCGAGTCCATGGCCAGGCCCCGGCCAGCCTCGGGGAAGCCGGAGTTCTGCAGAATCAGGGGCGAACCGATACCGCCGGCCGCCAGCACCACCACGTCAGCTCGGATCTCGAAGGGCTTGCCGGCCAGCGTACCCTCCACACCGGTAGCGCAACCATCCTCGATCAGCACGCGCTCGACCTTCGCCTGGGTGATCAGTTGGCAGCCGGCCACCACAGCCTCGTCGATGTATTCGTTAGCGTTCCACTTGGCCCGACATCGACAGCCCAACATGCAGTGCGCCCCGCAATTGAAATCGGGCGAGCGCGCCGGGCTCATGAACTTGGGCTGGGGCTGCCAGTCGAGACCAACGGACGCTGCTGCTTCGGCGAGGCGGGTTGAAGCTTCGCCCCGCAGGGCCGCCGGCAATGGTGCGATGCTGAGCTCGTCGATGGTTTCTTCGGCGTAGGCGTCCAGGTCGATGCCGTAGTCGGTTTTGAACCAGGCCGGCGGCGGGGCGGCCGAGCCACAGTACATGCTGGTGGCACCGCCGGTCATCAGCGGGCGGATGATGTTGAGGCCCTCCCGGGTGAAGAGGAAGCTAGCCCGGTCAGTGTACAACAGCGCGCCCAGGTAGGTGCCGAAGTAGAACTTACCTCGATAATCCTTGCCCCGCTCCAGCAGGATCACACGCTTGCCGGCCCGCGCCAGTTGCCGGGCTACTGTTGCCCCACCGGGGCCCGAGCCGGCGATCACAATATCGGCCTCCAATGATGTTTTTCCTTCGCTCATCGATACCTCCCAGCACCCCGCTCTCTCGTATGTTTCCGAATCCATCATCCATTCTCATCTGCGCCTCCGCACCTCAGCTCTCTCGCTTCCCTGCTCTATTGCCATCCCATCGACCTCTAAACTCGGTGTCCTTGTCGAGGGTTCCCTCGGCCGTCGTCTCCCAGCGGCCGGCGAAGGCGATCCGGGTCGAGGGTAGATGATACACGGTAATTCCTGGGGGGCCGGCGCTCTCGAAATCCGGATCAGTGGACACCAGGACGAGCCGGCGGCCAGCCTCCCGGAGCCGCACCATCTCCGAGAGCAGACTATCAGTCACCACAGCCGTGATGACGACGAAAGTCGCGCCCCACGCCAGGCTCGGACTCGAAGCCTTCAGCAACTCATCAATACTGCTGGTTGCGAAGCTAGTCACCGCGGCCAGTGCTTCCAGGACGTGTGTCAACTGGTCAGGTGCACGGCTGGGCAGGACCTTGATTGGCTGATCAGACTTGGGCACACTGCCGTTGGCGATGAGGCCTACGGCGAACTTGCGATTCGTAGCGTGGAAAGCCGTAGACGCGGCGATGCTGATCACCTGTTCCTGTCGCTGCGGATTGATCCCCATCCAGGGTCGGGCGAAAGTAGCCACGTTCAAGAAAACGACCAACTGCTGCGTGATTGTGGGCTCATAGACTTTGACCTGCAGGTCACCATGGCGTGCTGTGGCCTTCCAGTGCACGCGCTTCAGCGAATCCTCGGGGTGATACTCGCGGACCCCGATAGCCCGACTTGGGTCTTCGAAGATCCGCTGCACAGCTTTCTGTTCACCGAAGGGATCTTTGCCCGGAAAACCCAGTTCGGGAAGACCAACAACCCGGGGGTAGACGATGAGACGGTCGATGGTGTCAATCTCTTGGTTCTGCTGGAACAAGCCGAAGATGTCACCTGACGAGAGCTCGGCCGGCCCCAAGAAGTAAAAACCGCGCTTATCACACTCGATGGTATAGTTCCAACGCACACCTTCATACGGCCCCAGTGAGACAGTGTGAGTCAGGTAGCCCCGTCGAGGGATATTCGATGGTTCCAAGCGCCGACCAATGACTGTCAACTCAGTCGGGAACAAGTCCTCGGCCTTGAGCCAGGGAACGGGCAGGGGCTTCGGATTGGCCAGTGATACCGACACATCAACAGTCTCGCCGGCAAAGGCGCGATACTCGGTGAAATCCCGCGTGTAAGTAACCCGTCGCAGCACAAAGCGGTTCCACAACCAACCGATCGAGACCACGGTGACCAGCAAGATGACGATCAGGAGCAGTGCGCTCTGCCCAAGTACGGCACCCAGGACCAAGAGCACAACGATGACTAATTCCCAATTCTCGCGAACCATATCAATTAGCAATGCCAGGTGGAAAGATGGGGGAACCGCCGTGAGTAGGAGTGATCACCCTTCGGCTACCTTCTGCTCAACCCTTCTGCTGCCGGCTGTCCGCGCACCTTGACCCCCTGCTCGCCCTGTCAGAGAAACGCCGCTTGCTGGCACAACCCTGGCTTATCGGCTTCAACTGCTCACCTTCCAAACATCCTAGCAGGTGTTAGGCAGCATCTCCATCATCATACACCATCCGGCGGTGGATGTTCTCCGACAATCCGCAGGACGCGACGCAAGTTCACGACCCCTTCTCGGTTCAGTTGCAACTTCTCGACAGTCGCGCGCCCCGTTGGGGTCAAGCCGACTATCAATGCATATTCATCGCTCCAAGCGAAGTGTTCACTCCAGCGATGTTGACGTGGGTTGTACAACGGTACCGTTCTGCCAGTACCTGGATCGACTGCTTCTACACTCGTGTACTTTCGATTGTTGCACCCCTGACACGACAGCGCCAGATTGACCATGTCGTTCGGGCCGCCGACAACCCGTGGCTCAATATGCTCAACCGAGAACGGGTCGGGGGAGAACCGCAACTGGCTACGACAGTACTCACAACAGTAACCGGCACGCTCAGCGACAGCTTGTTTCTTCTGCTCTGCTGTTTGACGTGGCTTAGACATACGATGGCGCTGTGATGCCTAGCTCCTCCATCACCGCCTCCAGCGAGGTCTGTCGCAGGCGCGCCAGATCGACCAGATAGGCCATGCGCCGTGCGTTCGCTTCTTCAATCCGGTCAGAGAATGCAATCAACTCTTCTTGCTCGTCAGGGGTCAGCGTTTCAGCCCGACGTTTGGCAATCAGTTCATGATAACGCTGCCACTCTGCCTGCGACAAGCCAAGATTGATGTGTTGCAATAACTCCGATTCGGTTTTGGAGAGATGGGGCGGCTGCGTCTGAGTCTGGCGCAAGTACTCCTGTAACGCCTCCACAATGTAAGCTGCGGTATCGAGGTCCGCTTTTTCCGCTTCTTCACGTATCTGTGCTTCAAACTCGGTTGGGAGTTCGAGAGTGATCGCCATACGCTTGTTCGATCTCCTTACTGATTCGTAAAACCCAACGACAAACGGATCGACGATAATGGTTCATCCACGTCTAATCAAGGCGCTCTTGGCAATGTGATGACAATTGTTGTATCGTGGCACTCTTGAGAGTTACTGGGGTAATTGTAGTACCGATAGCTGGTCAATACAAAGGGAGTTCGACATGGATTATCTAAACGCCTTCCTCAACGGGCACTGGTACCTGCTCCACGATGTCCCTGACCACCTCGTCACTCATCCGGCCACGAAGGCGCGTTTCACTGCTGATGATGAGGCGATGCGTGAGCACAGACGGGGCCAGATGTTTGACGTCGTCGGGGATGACGAAATCCCGGCCTCGCAGAGCAGCCAGCGCCTGGGCCGTCCGATATAGGAAGAGCGTTCCCCGAGGGCTGACACCCAGCTCGACCGCCGGATTCTTACGTGTCGCCCGCGCGACGGCCACGAGATAGGATCGGACGGGCTCCGCCACTTTGACGCGTCGTACTGCATCCCGCATTTCCAGAATGTGGCCGGCCTCCACCACCGGCTCCAGATCTTCCAATGGGTCTTCACGTTCGTACCGGAGCAGGATTTCGTGTTCCTCGGCCTCGGTAGGATAGCCCAGTGCGAGTCGGATGAGGAAACGGTCCACCTGGGCTTCCGGCAAGGGGAAGGTTCCCTCGAGCTCGATGGGGTTCTGTGTTGCCATAACCATAAACGGTCGGGGCAGAGGCAGGGTTTCGCCATCTACCGTGACCTGCCGCTCCTGCATGGCCTCTAGCAGCGCCGACTGCGTGCGCGGTGTTGCCCGGTTGATCTCGTCGGCAAGGACGATCTGCGAGATGATGGGGCCAGGACGGAACTCAAATTCCTGCTTCTTCTGATTGAACCACTGAATACCCGTGACGTCGCTGGGGAGAAGATCCGGGGTAAACTGGATACGTTTGAACGACAGGTCCAGCGACTGGGCGAGGGCTTTGGCGAGGGTTGTCTTTCCGATGCCCGGGACGTCTTCGAGGAGGACGTGGCCTTCGCTGAGAAGGGCCACCATCAGCAGCTCGATAACATCAGCCTTGCCGACGATTACCCGCTCCACATTCTCGATGATCCGACGCGCCGCCTCAACAATCATCACTCGCCCCCATAAAACGGACAATGCGGGCCGAAAGACCCGCTGATGCACTATGGCGCCTGCTGTCTATGCCAGGCTAAGTATAGCATAGGTGAATGCCAAAAAGGAACCAATCAGAGGAGGAACTAGACGGAACTTAGGGGAACTACGGGGAACTCAATAGCACGTTTTGAGAGCTCCCCATAGTTCCGTTTAGTTCCCCTTCGTTCCGCTTTGCTTTCTCTTTGAACAACAGCCGCTTTTGTTGTATAATGTGGACCGGTTTGTCCACCAGGTCCAACCCCCACTAGATTGGAGCGTATGTGAGCCGAATCTACGTGGCCCTCGATATCGAGGCCACCGGCATGGATCCAGACCGGGATGCCATCATTGAGATCGGTGCTGTCAAGTTCCGCGATGATGAGCTTCTCGATACCTGGTCGTCTTTTGTTGATCCCGCTCGTCCAGTACCGTACCGAATTCAGCAACTGACCGGGATAACGCCAGAAGACCTCGAGGGGGCTCCATCCCTTTTCGACGTTCTGCCGGAATTAACGCGTTTCGTCGGGGAGTATCCCGTCGTGGGCCACAGTGTGCCCGTCGATCTGGCGTTTCTCAGCCGCCACGGGGCGCTGCTCAACAATGCCCCGATAGACACCTTTGAACTTGCCAGTCTGCTGGTTCCCCATGCCGCGCGTTACAGCCTGGAGCAACTCGCCGAAGAACTGGACATCGACCTGCCATCGGCGCATCGCGCACTGGATGATGCCTTTGCTGCGAAGGATCTATTCCTTCGACTCACCGACAGGCTGCAACGGCTGGATGCTGAGACGCTGCAGGAGATCAGCCAGCTCGCGGCATCCGCCGATTGGCCGCTCAAGGTTGTCTTCCAGGATGCCGCGCGCCGGCGCACTCGGACCACTTTCTCCGGCAGTATCGCCCAGCAGTTGTTGGCGAAAGGGGCGTTTGGCGATGATACGCTGGGTCTGCTGGTGAGTGGCGAGGAGCTGGAACCCCTGGAACCGGCCCCGCGCCTCATTCCCCTGGACGTCGATCATCTGGCTGAACTGCTGACCGATGGTGGCCGCATCGCCCAGAGCTTCCCCGGCTATGAACATCGACCACAGCAGGTGGAAATGCTGCGAGCTGTCGCGGAGAGTTTCAACCGAGGTCAGGCGCTGCTGGTCGAAGCCGGCACAGGTGTTGGAAAATCGCTGGCGTATCTGGTGCCGGCGATTCACCACGCCATCTACAATGGCCGGCGCGTGGTTATTTCAACCAACACCATCAATTTGCAGGATCAACTGTACAACAAGGATCTACCGGCACTGGCCGATTTGCTGGATCTCGATGTACGAGTGGCCGTGATGAAGGGCCGTGGGAACTACCTGTGCCGACATCGCTTCGAGCTGCTCCGCCAGCGTGGTGATCTGAGCCAGGACGAGATTCGCTTACTCATCAAGATTCTGGCCTGGCTGCCCTCCACGACGACTGGTGACGTGGCAGAACTACCTCTTCGAGGCGGCGAGCGCGCTGCCTGGCAGCGGGTCAATGCTGAGGTTGAACGCTGCAATCCGGACACCTGTCCGTATGCGCGCGACGGACGTGATTTTTTCTACCGTGCTCGTCAGCGAGCCGAGTCGGCTCACATCCTCATCGTGAACCACGCACTCCTGCTATCCGACATGTTGTCGGACAAC
>JBHIAO010000077.1:0-16565 GCA_046758565.1 Anaerolineae bacterium | reverse complement strand
TCATGCCGACCGGAAACTTGTGAGAGCGACGATACCAATCCTGGAAGTGGCTTGGCTTCTGGGGTCGAGTTCGTTTCGGCCGTGGATGGGGTGGCATTCGCCACAGTAATTAACCTGGATCAGTACGGTCCTGACAAGACCTACCAAATCACCGTCGAGGAGTATAGCCCAACACCTACACCGACTAATACCTTGACGCCAACGCCATCGAGGACCCCGACCCCGTCGCGTACGCCAACGCCATCCCGGACACCGACACCGAGTCGGACACCGACGCCGAGCCGGACATGGACGCCGACCGTGGAGCCACCCGCAACTCACACACCGACAGTAAGCCCCACACCGGCCGACCTTATCGCGCCAGGTAATCTGGCGTGCCAAGCCACGGGGCCAAACCGGATCGATCTGCAGTGGGCGGACTACACGATAGGTGAGACGGATTTCCGAATCGAACAATCGCTGGATGGGCAAACCTGGACGGAGATCGCGATGGTTGGCGAGAACGTCGTCACGTACCCCGTCACAGGGCTGAATCCCGAAACCCAGTATTGGTTCCGAGTGCGGGCTCATCGCGTCGGAGATGATCTCTTTTCGGAGTACAGTAACATCACGCATTGCTCGACGAGCGCTGAACAGCCACCGCCAGCGGCACCATCAAATCTGGCGTGCCAGGTTGTTGCACCGTCACAAATCGATCTGACATGGACAAACCACAGTTCAGCCGTGACCAGCAATCATATTGAGCGCAAGACCACCGACACTGACTGGAGCGAAATCGCTACTGCGGCCGGCGATGCTATCGCTCACAGTGACACGTCCGTGACACCCGATGCACAATACTTCTATCGGATTCGAGCTTTCCGCGAGGAGGACGGTAAATACTCGGCGTACAGCAACGAAACCGGCTGCACAACCCCTGCGCCGTGAGCCACTTCGGCATGGTAGTGGTGGAGTGTGTTTGCCGACTTACAAAACGTGTGCAGGACGTGGAGAAGCTTCTTGTCTCGTTGCGTCGACTTGGGTCGTATCCCGTTCTACGTGACTGTAACCAGATGATTCATCAATGCCTGCCTGCCTCCGTACAATCTGCCACCTACCCCCAGGGCTTGGCGTCGTATCTTTGCCATGATCGCCTCGTCATAGTCAATGAAAAGCGATCTGCGGTCCCATCGGAGTGCGTTAATGAGTGAAAACAAGAGGCACTTCGAACAGGCCGGCCAGTACGATCCGGTGGTCCTCGCCGAGATCTATGATCAATACTCTGTGAAGATCTATAACTATATCTACCACAGGACCGGAGACCGGCCACTTGCAGAGGACCTTACGGCGGATGTCTTCCTGCGGGCCTTGGAAGCCGTTCAAAGTCACAAAGGATGGACGACATCGCTCCAGGGTTGGCTGTATCGAATTGCTCACAATTTGGTGGTGGATCACTACCGACGCCAGTCCAAAAGAGAAGGTCCGCCGCTCAATGAACGAATTGCTTCTACGGATGATCGCTCAGTCCAGATGGCAGAGCGGATCCTGGCGAGCACTAAGGTTCGAGCCGCTCTTCAGCATCTGACCGAGGAGCAGCAGCAAGTTATTGTCTTGAAGTTCGCAGAAGATCTTTCGAACCGAGAAGTCGCAGAGATTCTTGGTAAGACCGAAGGAGCTGTAAAGGCCCTTCAACACCGCGGTCTAGCTGCCCTCCGCCGCGTTTTGAAGGTGGAAGAGCAAAGACAAGTATGAGTAGCGATTTCGCGACAGTTCTTGACGAATGCCTCGATCGCCTTAAGTCCGGCGATAGTGTTTCCACCTGCCTGGAGAGCTACCCTGAGCACGCTGAGGACCTGGAACCGCTGTTGGAAACAGCGCAGTTCGCTGAGGCACTGCGTTTCACGGAACCCCCGCGGCTACAGGCCCTGGCGCGTGGACGCCAACGTTTCCTGACCGAGGCTGTCCGTCTGCGCGAGCAGCAACAAGTCAAGGAGCG
This sequence comes from Anaerolineae bacterium, assembly GCA_046758565.1. Classification (GTDB taxonomy): domain Bacteria; phylum Chloroflexota; class Anaerolineae; order Epilineales; family JAANWY01; genus JBHIAO01. The sequence goes on along the minus strand of JBHIAO010000077.1, from coordinate 14,590 downwards.
TTCGTTGCCCGAGAGAGTACGAGACTTGTTCACAGCCGGCGCGGCCGGCCCGCTATGGGGTCGTACTGCGGCGGTAATCGTCGTGGCATTGTTGCTGTTTGGCGCGCTCGGCGGGGTAGTTGTGCAAGCATCGGAGAGCAGCTTGCCTGGGGATCCGCTGTATTCTATCAAACAGGTGACGCGCCAGGTGCAGCTTCTCACCACCATGAACCGTGAGGTACGTGAGGCAAAGGAAAAGCAGATCCAAGCCAAGGAGCGAGAGGAAGTCCGACAAGCCACACAACAGGGGCGCGTCTTTGAAGAGGACGTAGCCGGCGTCATACTCGAATGGGACGGCCGTTCACTTGTGCTTGAGGGCGACTTGCGCATTCAAGTGGCGGATACAACTCAGATACCAGAACAGCCTATTGTTGGTCGTGTTGCGCAAGTGCACGTCCGTTCTGAACATGGCCGGCTAGTAGCAGAGCGGATTGCGATACGACAAATCGTTCTTGTGATGGCTGTGACCGAGACCGCGACTGCTACACACACAGCCACGGTTGAACCGACCGAGACGCCGCGTCCGACGAACACACCTGAACCCACGAAGCCGCCTCCGACGAAGGTGGTTCCAACCGATACACCAAAACCCAAGGTGACAGATACACCGTTGCCAAGGGTCACCGAGGAACCGGTCGTGGTCATACACATCTTCGAGCTCGCGGGTGCTATCGAGTTCATCAGCGAATCGCTGTGGGTGGTGGCTGGTCAAGAGATCCAAGTGACGCCCGACACGATAATTAAGGGGGGATCACCGGCCGTTGGCCACACTGCCCGCGTGCTGTTCAATCGCTTCGACGACGGCACTCGTGTGGCAGTCGAGATAGAAGTTGAGACGGCCAACACCCCCACGCCGGCAAAAGTCTTCCTTTCTGGTGTGGTGGAGTCGCAAGAGAGCGATACGGTCTTGTTCATCAACAATCAACGTGTACGCATGGATGATCGCACCGAAGTCGTTGGCGATCTAAAAATCGGTGCCTTTGTCGATGTGGAAGGTCTGCAGGAATCAGAGACAACTGTATTTGCTGAGAAAATCACAGTTGTACGTACTTGCGAGAACTCTGTTCTGTTTGAAGGCGTAATTCACTCGATTGATGCAGAGGCTGGCGTTTGGGTCGTTGATGGATTCACCATCAGTGTCGATAGCGATACGGTAATCCAAGGTACAGCAGTTGTCGGCGCCGTTGCACAGGTTGAAGCTTGTCGGGTGGGAGACAAATCCTTGGCTCAGCGTATCTTCGTTCTACCCACTCCAACGCCGACAAGTACCCCTATCGTCACCCCGACGCCAGAGCCTGCTTCTCTCCAATCGACGCCGACCGTCGGGGCTGGAGTGACTGTGACTCCTTCCCCCGAGGCATTCAACACGCCTACATTGACAATTGAGCCGTCACCTACTGTTACGGACACAGCGACAACTGAGCCGTCCCCAACTGTGATGAGCACACCACCAAGTGATGCGACCCCTACGGTGACACCCGACGGATGACCTGTCAACAAGTCCCCAGGTCTTTGATAACGGATGTGAGAGTTTGTTTCTCCAGAGAGAGGAATGTCTATGACACCTGCCCAGCCGAGCCGGCTCCCCAGGTTCATTCTGGTTATAGCCCTCCCTCTAGTGGCTGTGCTTGGTCTGTCACTGGTTCTGATTGGGCTTAGTACACCAGGCTACGCAGGCAGCAAAACCCCCAACCTCATCCTGCAGGCTCTCTTGCAGGAAACTCCGACACCGGTCCCAACCCCCGTCGCTGCGGCTTGTGGCATTCACATAGCGCAGCGGATGACCGTTGTGACCGACACGATGGGCATCGAGCTTTCCAATGACGGTGCGGCTGCCACCGTGGAGGCCATCACATTGGAGTGGCCAGTCGCGAATGGTGAGTTGATTGAGATTAAGCTTGGCGAACGAGCTATCTGGAACGGTGCAGTTGCCGGCAGTTCCGCCACCGTCTTCCTCGATTTGACCGAGACGTTTCCAACCATAAAGACTGGCGAACAGATATCGCTTACGTTAAGGTTCTCCAACACGGCACTGCCCGATGACTACTTCGTGGTTCTTCATTTGGGCAATAGTTGCTATGCCGTGTTTGACAGCAGCCGGAACGCCGCCCATCTGGGGTCTTGCTTTGTCACGTCTGATCGTTTCGACGTGAATCAGCAAGAAGCCGCCCTCGTGGTTCGAAACACGACCACGGGGCCGATCTCTTTCAGCCAATTGCTGGTTTTCTGGCCCGAAGAGCACGGTCCGATCAGTAGTATCCAGATTGACGACGGAGAAAACCTGATTTCCGAGCCGGCTGAGACATCCCCGGTGCGGATCCCCCTGACCGCCGATCCCACAACCACTCTTCAGCCCGAGCAGTCTTTGACACTCAGACTGATCTTTCACGGGAACGCGCCGTTGGTGAACTATACAATTATCCTCCAGTCCGACGAATGCCAATCGGTGTTCTCCAATGCAGAAGCACCTGCGGAGTGTCCGCTACGCCAGGAGGGCGATTTCCAGGTGATCGAGCAGACTGTCGGACTGGCGCTGCTAAACCCGAGTGAGACCAGCCCGCGCATCGAGCGAATATGGCTGACTTTTCCGGTAAGCAACACCGCGTTAGTCGACGTCACTTTAGATGGTGCCCCGATTGTTGACCAATCAAGCAGCCTCTTTCCCAAAACCAGTTCCCCAGCATCCATGACAGCCGGCGTAGACCTACTACCCAACATCAGTCTACCTGCAAATAACCGGGCTACAGTGGGCTTCCTCTTCGACCAACCTGCTGCCTTACAGCACTACACCGTCGAACTGGATTTGTCGGACGGATGCCGGGTGCTGGCCACCACGCGAACCGAGGATGTAGAACCGTGCCAGATGCAGGTCGATGGAGATACGCCCATTCGAGCGGAAGGCAACAGCCTCTGGTTCGCTATTCGCAATATAGGACAGGTGCGGGCGGAGCTGCGAGCTCTCCAGGTAGATTGGACTGCGCAGTTCAACGGAGCATTGACTGGGGTATCCCTTGGAGGTGTCCCCTTCTGGGTGGGGGAGCGCACCGGGGGGTCGGCGACAGTCACACACAATACCAACAATGATGCGCCTGTTGTTGAGCCTGGACAGTCAACGGAGCTCCAGTTGACGTTTGCTAACGAGGTTGTAGAGTATCCTTATGTCTTTCGCCTGGATTTCGCTGAGGGGTGCCAGTTGTCCTACTCGACTCAGTCTGACCTGGCGATGCCGCCACCGGTTGAGATTGGCGGCACAATCGATGAATTGCCGCCAAATCTGTTTGCCGGCACATGGCTGATCAGGTTGTCAGTGGAACAGGTGCTCTCCGTTCAAGTGACACCGCAAACCGTGATTGAGTCAGAGGAACTCACTCCACTAGTGAACGACTTTGTCCGTGCTCGGGTGCTGCGGGGTGGCCAAGATGAGTACCTCGCAACCTACATCCGTGTCTATCCAAACTGGGCAGGGCCAATCCAATTGACGGGTTTGATCGAGGACGTTGATCCTCAGCCTCAACCCAGATACATCCAGGTCCAGAGTACCAGGGTGGACATTACGCCGGACACCGTCGTTCAGGGCGATCTACAAGCCGGCTGGCTCGCTGATGTCGAGGGGCTTCTTAGGGCAGATGGATCAGTTGTGGCCACAAGTATCTATACGACACAACCGGAAGATAACGTCCGACGAGTCGACTTCCAGGGCTTTGTCGATGACTGGCAGGAAATATCCGACGAGGAGACTATATGGATAGTCAGTGGAATGGAGGTCTATGTCAATCGATATACCACGATTCATCACGGAATACAGCCGGGCCAACAGCCTGAACCCAATGCCGAAGTTCGAGTGGCAGGCGACCTGCTCTCGGCCGGCATGGTCCGAGCTCAGGAACTATGGTACGGCCCCGGAGCAGACATCATAGAATTCAACGGCGTCATTCTCGAGTTCCCGAACGATACACAAGGTGCGCAGTTCCTCGGTACCTGGAAGATTGAGGACAGTGCTGACGGGACACTCAAAACGGTGCTCGTGGATGAAGCTACCTTCCTTGATATAAGCGAAGCGACTCCCGCTGTTAACTCATCAGTTCAGGTTCGTGCGCAGCAGAATCCAGACGGCAATCTGCACGCGTTGTGGATGAAGGTCCTGCCCCCAGACTAACACAATCATAGCTGCAACCCTGCCCAAATGCGTTCTCTCCATGTTTTCGTTCCAATCTCTATCGTGGTCGGCACCGCCCTAGCCTTTGTCTGGTCGGCAGTGTCGACAACGGTATCCCCCACATCTTCCCGCTTTCTTTGGAGCGAGGCTCGCAATCTTTCCAACTCCGAGAATCCATCCGAGGACGCCGTTATCGTGGCTTTTGCTGATATGATACATGTGGTGTGGGCGGAAACGGTTTACGGCCGGCCGGAAATTTACCATACTTACAAGGATGGCGACACTGATTGGAGTGTGTCGGAACGCCTCGAAGCCGGAACGCAACCGGACCTTGGTGTGGGGCTGGATGGTACGGTCGATCTAGTATGGCTGGACGACTATGAGTTGGGGGGAAGCTTCAGAGCTAGCTTCATTCGATATCGGCGTTGGAACCCCACGCTTCGAATGTGGAGCGACGCGGCCAACGTTGCCGTAGGTAGCCGGGGTACACTTCGGTCACCAGCGGTGGCAGTTGCCCCGGAGGGTACTTCTCACGTAGTCTGGGTTGATTTAGTAAGCGGCTCGCCAAGGCTCCGTTATCGTGGCCGTTCGGAATCAGGCTGGAGTTATCCGGAGAATGTAGCCTCTGGAACCGCCCCAGACATCGGTGTAGATACCGATGGAATCATCCATATTGTTTGGGCAGATTCCTCGCTCCTGGGTGATACTAATGACATCTACTATCGCTGGAGAAATCCACAGGACGGCTGGTCGCTCGCCTACGTGCTGTCCGATCGGCAGTCGGTCGATTCGGTGGATCCAACTATCTCGATCGACCAGGATGGCACCGTGCACGTGGGCTGGCGAGAGCTTGCTGGTGGCTCCTCAGCTATGTTGTATCGCTCGGGACTTAAGTCGAGTTGGCCGTCTAGGAGTGAACAGGCTACGCCCCTGATGAGTCGTGGGGATGCGCCTGTCATTGCAGTTGATGAACGCCGATTTGTCTACCTGGCGTTTGCAGGACCCAATGGGATACAGCACCGTATGCGAGAGCCCACGATGCGGGCGTGGCAGGCCGGCGAACCAATTGCTGTGGATCAGCCGGCTGCTACCTCACCTGACCTGGTGGCAGTCGGGGAGGACACGGTCCACGTTGTGTGGACACAACCGGGTGTCGCTGGTCAGACAGACGTATTTTATCGGGCTATGGGGCCTGGCCTGGAGCCAACGCAGACACCCACATTCACGGCAACAACCATTGCGACAACGACACTAACACTATCTCTTACGCCAACAGCGACATCGCAAGTGAGCTCCACGCCGATGCCCACGTCAATCGCCACCTGGACCTCCACGGTTACGCCGACACCAACGGTCACCGGGACGCCAGGACGCACGCTGACTGCAAGTCCAACACCATTACCGGCGGCCACGTGGACGCCATCGCCGGCACCAACCAAGAGGCTACAGCGCAAGGGCTATCTGCCATTGATTCTGCGAAACTTCTCTCGGGCCCAAAGGGACAGAACGACTTACTCGTTGCCTATAGGATATCGGGTAGGCCTGGCTTTTCAGCGTCTCCCTAATTCGACGTGCCTGTCGCACCTTCAGCGTTTCTTGCCTTTGTGTTTGTACTGGAGTAGAATGTAGCACGTTGCAAGCTGCGACGGCATTGATCGCAGTTGCAAACCACTTTCACCTGCCACGTCGTTTAAGTGGCTCGGAGACGTGACACCGGTGTACAAGCCGAGGAACTCATGCCACACGACACGCTTTCGAAGCTGAGATATCTGGTAGCCACGCTGATCTGCCTTCTTGGCGTGAGCCAGACCGTTCCGTATCAAATCACGTCTGCCCAGTCAGGTCCCGCGGAACCGGTGCAGGCTCTGCGAACCTGGTCCGAGCCTATCCCCATCTCAGATCTCAATGAGTCAGGAAATGTTGAAAATCCTGCCATCGCGGTGTGCCCTGACGGGACCGCGTACGTGGTCTGGGAACAAGATGACGCCATTTGGTACCGTGTTTATAGGCCATCGGCGGGGTGGAATGAGGCAAGCCCAATACTTCCGGGACTGAATGCTCGTGGATCGGAACCAGCTATTGCCGTCAGTTCCGACTGCGTTCTACATCTTGTTTGGAGTAAGTTATGGGGGTACAATTCCGAAATCTTTTATACGTTCAACGACGGCAACGGCTTCGTGACTCCTGCCCGTGTGTCAAGAACTGAAACACAATCTTTCCAGCCAGACGTCGCCCTCGATTCCGGTGGGAACCTGCACGTGGTTTGGGTAGAGACCGTGTCAGGAGGTTATCAATTGTACGAGGGCTGGCCGACGCCAAACTTGCCATGGAGCAAGAAGCGTATCAAGGGTGGGGATGGACAACTAGTTCAGGTTCCTGCTTTGGCGATCGATCGGGATGATCGGTCCCATCTTACGTGGATGCGACAGGACAAGTCATCATTGGATATCATTTATAAGCGGCCAGATGACTGGCCGACCGGCGTAATTGAGAATATTTCGTATAGTGCGAATCCCTCACGACTACCTGATATTGCCATAGGCGGTGACCAGGTCGTTGTAGTGTGGCAGGAGACGGTTGACGGTGATGACGACGTCTATGTGACGTGGCGCCGACTCGATAGTAATTTTGTATCGGTAAGTAATCTGTCAGACACCGATGCCAGTTCGCGGGCGCCGGCTGTGGCCGCGGACGGCCTCGGCGAATTCTTCGTGGCATGGGATGAAGGAAGTCCAACGCACGCCATCCTGACTAGACCTTGGCCGGGGATCGGGAATTGGTGGGACTTTCACACGGTATCCCACGGCGGAACAAATGTTAAACATCCAGCCCTAGCTGCAGCATCAGGAGACAGGCACGTCTATGCTGTTTGGGCACAGCAAGACAGTCCCGAAGAAGATACGTGGGTCATCTATTTCAGCGACATGCAATTGATGGTCCATCGCTTCTATCTCGCACTGATTGCGAAGGGATATGCTCCGTAGTCGATAGTTGCTCGGTGACCCAGGAAGGCCGCTAGTATTCTGCTAGCGGCCTTTTGCGCTACCGGACGGATCGCAAAAAGGGGGAGAAAGGGCGTGGCTGGCTATTGAGATCTTACGACCGGAACTTCACAACGGTTCTGAGGGGGATAATTGCCGGTGATGTCCACTACCGTGAGCTTTAGGCGATAGTTGCCGGCCGGGAACCCGCTTACATCCCAGACGTCTAAGAGTCCGTTTACCACCTGGTTCCGATGAATGTCACTGATGCTGTGCCAGGCATTTTCTGGTTCGCCTTCGCGGTGGTATTCCACCTTGTAGAAGTTGAAATCCGGGGCTGCTGCCGTACCGTAGATTGAGACCTGTCCTGAGAGCACGGCGCCAACGGGAGGGGAGGTTATCCGGGCGATGTTTGAGCATATGGCCACGGGTGCCGGCGTTGGTGTTGGCGATAGTGCCAGAATTGGGAACACGCGACGCGTGGCTGTGAGTGAAGGTTCGGGGGTCAGCGTTGGCGGGATTGCCGTAGCGGTGGGGATTGCACTGGTCGGTGTCAGAAGGAATACAGTCTTGATAGCCGTTTCGTCGTCCTGTGCGACCGTTTCGGGCAGCCGCGGGGCAAGCATCTCCTCGACAAAGAAGACAGAGCCGGCCAGGCTGACAAAGACAAACATGCCGACAAGGCTCCGCGTTGCTCTGCTGGACGCCGCTTCGCGTTCCAGGGTGAACAAGGCTGTCTTGCGCTCACGGCGAGCAAGAAGGACTGAGCGCAAGTAGACGAGCATCCCCAGTCCACAGAGAACATAGAGCCAGATCGCGTAGTCGACGATTAGTTGGATAACATCCGCCATAGGTGAATCGTTCTGCCTTTCAGGCCCTCACTTATGGCAATTGTACTATGGTCCTCACACCATGTCAACAATTGGGCTGCGTGCAGGTATCCTAACAAGTACTCATAGCAGTGCGTTACCTATCTATGACGACGATGAGGCAATTCGTGGTTCCACTGTGGCCATGCCGCGTTGCGAAGATGGCTGCTGGATAGCTGACGAAAGGGAATACGCATGGTGTCTGTGAGGATGTGGTCTGGCCGGCTGTTGGCACTCCTGTTAGTGCTAGGCGGTTTGGTACTCCCCGTTGCACACCTGTTCACTTCACCCTCCCGCGCCGATCGGGGTGGCTTCATCGCCTACACGACAGACCGCGTCGCGGACCAGTTTGAGCTATTTCGAATTCGTGCGGACGGTACTGAGGACCGCCGGCTAACGATTCATCTCTTCGCTGACGAGATAGATCCGGGCTGGTCGCCTGACGGATCCAGGATCGTTTTTGTCTCCAACCAGTTTGGCTCGCCTGACATCATCATCATGAACAGCGATGGCACCGACCAGCGACGGTTGATCGTCAACGCTGTCCGACGCGAGGTCGATCCAGACTGGTCCCCTGATGGCATGGAAATCGCGTTCGCCTGGGATCTCCAGGGTGGTCAGTTCGATATCTGGGTCGCGGATTTGCAAACGGGTATTGCGCGCCAGGTCACGAACAATTCTTCCGGTGATGAGCGGTATCCAAGCTGGTCCCCAGATGGGCGCCGCATTGCCTATACCTGTGAAAAGGCCGGCCAGAAGGAAATCTGTGTTGTGGACCTTGACACACTGGACGTCCATCGATTGACGCAGCGGGTTTTCACGGACGATTGGCAGCCGGCCTGGTCCCCAGACGGCACACATATCCTGTTTACTTCCATCGAGACGATAGACTCGTCACAAGTGGCGCAGCCGGCGAAACCGATGAAAGATTGGTCGCTGAGTGCCATCGCCACGGCCACGGCCACGGCTACGGCAACCGCCACAGTCATTACCACCCCAACCGAGACTGCGACACCAACGTTGACTGTGACTCCGACTGCGACGCCTATCCCGATCGAGGGCTCCACAATTTGGATCATGAATGCTGATGGAAGTAACCCTCAAAAGCTAATCGATCTGGCACACCGTGTGTACGATCCGGCCTGGTCTCCGGATGGTACACGCGTTGCTTTCACACGGCAGCGCTACGACTTTCAGAGTCAGCAATTAGAGCGGCCAAGGATCTATCTCTATGATCTGCTGACAGGACAGGTATCATCACTTGGACCACTCCAGGATCCAGTGCATGGGCAGGCGCCGGATTGGATTGGGTCCATCACCTTCCCGCCGACGCCGACGCCGACAGAAGACATACCGCCACCGCCACCGCCACCACCGCCAGGCACCGCGTCGCCGACGGCGACGTCCGAGCTGCCACCACCGCCACCGCCACCACCGCCAGGCACCATGTCGCCGACGGCGACGCCTGAACCGCCGCCACCGCCAAGTACCGCGTCGCCGACGGCGACGCCCGAGCTGCCGCCACCACCACCACCGCCAGGCACTGCATCGCCGACAGCGACGTCCGAGCTGCCGCCACCGCCACCGCCACCACCGCCAGGCACTGCGTCGCCGACGGCGACGCCCGAGCTGCCGCCACCGCCACCGCCACCAGGCACTGCATCGCCGACGGCGACGTTCGAGCTGCCACCACTGCCAGATCCAACGTCAACTCCGACGGATCCACCACTGCCGCCTCCGCCGGCTGAAACAGCCACGCCCACGCCTACCAAGACAGCGACGCCGATGGTGACCGCCACAGTACCGCCACCTCCTGGAACGGCGTGTCAGGTAATTCAGAACCCTGGATTCGAAACCGGTCCACCCGGTGATCCGTGGATGTTAAATCGTCATGGGGGTGCGGGTACGCTCATTCGTCGGGAAGCGCAACGAACCGGGCAGTGGGGACTCCGGATGGGCATGGAGAACAGTGCCTGGGACGAAGCGCGGCAGGTTGTCAGTCTCACATGTCCGGAACTGGGTGAGGGAAGTCGTCAGTCACGCATATTCGCGGAGTTCTCATTCTGGACGCGTGTTCGCGGCGACGGGACGCCCACCAACGGGGACGTGCTTAACGTTGTACTGCTCACATCCGACGGCCGGCAACTGCTTCGGCTCCTCAAGACACTGACTGACCACGATGCTGATGGGCAGTGGCACCATACAATGGTCAGGTTCAGTGACTACATCGGGCAGACAATTCAAGTTGCGATCAGTGCCACAATTGACGAGGAGGGACCGACGACGTTCGACATTGACGATGTGGAGCTTATGTTGACGGCAGAGCGGACGCCGTATCAGCGCTACTTTCCTTTCGTCATGCGATCGCCCGGTGTTCGATGATCGGCGAGGTTGAGGAGCAGTTGCGCGATATCCCTCGCGGCTGATGGCCTGGCCAGGCGATGTGCGCTGACAGTCATACGCTCCTGAGCCTCTCTTCCATAATCAAGCAGATGTCGGAGGGCTCCTACTAGAGCCGGTGGGGTCTCGGTCAACTGGCCGGCGCCGGCCTCTACAACGAAATCTACATTGCCGCGCTCTTGCCCGGGTACATAGCCAGTCAGCAGAATCGGTCGCCCCATGACCAGGGCTTCGCAAATCGTGCTTGGGCCGGCTTTCGTGACAACCACGTCGGCGGCATGCATCAATGTTGGCATGTTGTGCACGAAGCCGAAAACGCGAGTTGGAACACTCCACGTGCGCCTTTCCAGCCGCCGTCGCAGTGATTCATTGCGCCCACAGATTATCATCTGCTGCAAATCAAGGCCTGCTGTATCGATTGCCCTGGCCATCTGAGCAACACGCCCCATCCCTTCACCACCTCCTATCAATAGCACTGTAAAGCGATCAGGAGCCAGCCCCAAGTTCTCGCGGGTTACGCACCGATCCGCCTCTATTTCAGTGAACCTGGGATGAACTGGCTGACCAGTGACGACGATTCTACTGTGAGGAATGCCGGCCTTTAGGGCGCGTAACCGCACCGCCTCGCTGGGTGCGATGAAAAGATCAACATCACGTGTGAACCAGGCGGCATGTGCGGTGACGAGGTCCGTGACGATAGTTACAAGCGACACGGCATAGCTTACCCACCGGCGCATGTCCGCCGCCAATCGAGTGGCCAGGGGATGGACGCAGGCCAGAACGTCTGGTTGAAAGGCTTGCAGCCTTGCTTCCACGCGCCGGCGTGTGGCCAAGCTAATCACTGATCCAAGAAGAGCGGCGCGCCGGCGGCCGTCGGTCAGTCGAAAGCCGGCCGCCCACAGAGGCGCAGCGTAGTTCACCCAGGGTCCGTAGATGTTACCGGCCTGGTTGAGAGGGAAGGGAGCATAGGTGGAAAAGAAATCCACCAATTCAACCGTTGCGTTCGCGTCCAATCGCTCGATTGCTGCGGTCACCGCCTCAGCAGCACTACGATGACCGCCGCCAGTATCTGACATCAGGATCAACAGCTTCACGGACTGTTCTCTCTACCAGTGAGGGGATGGATACCCGGCTCTTTGCCACGCTCAATGAATTCCTTGACGCTTTTCTCAAACTTGCGGCGCGGTAACAATACGCGCCGATCACACGCCAAGCATCGGATGCCGATATCGGCGCCCAGCCGGATAACCCGCCATTGGTCGCTGCCGCAGGGGTGCTTCTTTCTCAATCGCACAACATCACCCATTCGAAATTCGGCAACCATGACTGTACCTCATTTGACATGCTAGATCAAGATCACGCTATACTGGGCTACTGCGCACTGTGTATTGCGTATCTGAAAACGCTATTTTGCGGAGTACACAACATGCGGTGAGTTCACGCACAGCGCATCGCGTCTTGCATTTCGGGTCCGGTGTAGATTATATCACAACCACTGAATGGCCATAAATGTGGCGGTTCATGCGGCTTTTGGGTGCACTGTCGAATTGTGCTATAATACGCGTGATTTGTTGATAGCTTCTAACCAGGGACTCACGCCTTGCCACGAACGCTTGCGGGTTTCATCAGTACAATCATTGCGCTGGTCATCGCGATTACCGTCCACGAATGCGCGCATGCCTGGACGGCCAACGAATTGGGTGATCCCACAAGCAAGAACCAGGGCCGGCTGACGCTGAACCCCCTGTCCCATCTGGATCCGGTTGGTTCGCTGATGATCATTTTTGCCGGCTTTGGCTGGGGGCGACCGGTGCCAGTCAATCCGTACATGCTCCGAACGGATCCGACGGTGGGTATGGCACTCGTGTCGGTCGCCGGCCCGGTATCAAATGTGCTCACGGCTCTGCTATTCGCGGTTCCGCTCCGTTTGGGTGTGCTTCCGTCAGGGTTTGGCAGTCAAGCCGTGCCATCGATTGACGGCCTGTTTAAGACGATCATTTTCATAAACCTGGCCATCGCTGTTTTCAATATGATCCCACTAGCTCCGCTCGACGGCTACAAAGTTGCTCTCGCTGTATTACCGTACGAGTTTGCCAGTCGGCTTCGTCAGATTGAGACCTACGGGCCGCTTATCCTGATTCTACTAATCTTCCTGCCCAATCTCGTCGGCGTTGACGTGCTGGGGCGGATCATGTTCCCGCCGATTAGCTTCATGTTCTCACTGATCACAGGTTCGTGAGTCGGAGTGTGGCGGGCGCGGCCGCCCATCGAGTACGACAGTTTTTTGCGGCTGTCACGGCCGGCCAGCTCTCGGGGGCTGACCGATCCCTGGTTGAGACTTATCTCACGCCGGCCCAGCGGGCGCTGTTCGAGCGGATGTCCGCAAACGATCGACAGCATGCAATAGCTGTCGTACGCACACTGCTTGCCCGGGGCTGGCATGGTCCCGATCTAATTCAGGCGGCACTACTGCATGACGTCGGCAAGGCCGATGGCGGCCTACACCTGGGGTATCGAGTGGCGATTGTGCTCCTGCGAGCGTTCTGGCCGACCGGACTGCAATGGCTGGCCGCCACCGATAGCGGGTGGCGCCGGCCTTTTCACATCCATCAGCACCACCCAGAGATTGGAGCCAGGCTGGCAGCCGAGGCCGGCGCCTCACCCCGGGTTGTTGAACTCATCTTGCGGCATCAATCACCCGCCGATGGACACGAGAGTATCAGAGGATTGGCAGCCTTGAAAGCCGCCGACGAAAGTCAGTGATCAGTATTCACTGATCACTGACCACTGTTCACTGCTCACTGTTCACTGTTCACTGCTCACTGACCATCGATCACTGAGTAAAATAATGGAACAAGCACAGGTTACGATAATTGGGCTGGGTCTGATTGGCACGTCCCTGGGTTTGGCTCTGCAAGAGGTCAAGACGAACTTTCAAATCGTCGGTCATGACCGAGAGTTCAATGTCGCCAAGAAAGCGGCAAAGCTGGGTGCCGTCGATCGAGCTGAGTGGAATCTCATCAGCGCGGTTGAAGATGCCGACCTGATCTTCTTAGCGATTCCTGTGACTGGTATCCGAGACACGCTGCAGGCGATCGCCAATGATCTGAAACAAGGGGCGCTCATCACGGACACCGCGTCGGCCAAGCAGCAAGTCATGGCCTGGGCTGAGGAGTTGCTACCGGACCATGTGAACTTTGTTGGCGGTGATCCGATTGTCAAGCGCATCGGTCGTGGACAAGCAGGCGCATCAGCCGATTTGTTTCGGGGATCCCCCTATTGCGTGGCACCTGCCAGGAGCGCTGATGAAGAATCGGTTCGTGTGTTAGTGCAGTTGATATCCGGCCTGGGGGCCGAACCATACTTCGTTGATGCGGCTGAGCACGATGGCCTGGTTGCCGGTATCGCACATTTACCGATCATTCTATCGGCCGCGATGGTACGTGCCGTGACTCAGAGCGCCGGCGAACACGATTTAAAACGAATGGCCGGCCAGGAGTTTCGAAGCATCACTGAGTTTCCCTCCGGCGACCCCGCGATATTCAGCGATGTCTGTCTGACGAATGGGGACAATATTATCCGGTGGATTGACCGCATGATTGCTGAACTCCATGACTGGCGCGACATAATCAACAGTCAGGACGCGGAGCAGTTGGAGGAGCTTTTCATCGAGGTTTTAGAGACCCGCGCACGCTGGATAGGGGAGATTGACACGCCATCGTCAATGCAAGAGGCTCTGGACAACACCGGCGGTGGACTCCGCAGCATGTTGTTCGGCTCACGCCTGGGACGTCCGAAGTCCTGAGAAAAATAGTCAGGTCGTCCAGTAGTCGCGTGGTCGAGTTAATCACTTGACGAAGAGACGACTCGACGAAGTGACATATGACCAATTGACTACCTGACCAATTGACTATCTGACCAATATATGCCGTTCGTCTACATTCTGGAGTGTGCCGATAGCACACTCTACACTGGCTGGACCACAGATCTGGAACGTCGGTTGGAGGAGCACAATACTGGTCGAGGTGCTCGCTACACGCGCGGGCGTCGGCCGGTCGAACTGATTTACTACGAGGAGGTTGCGGATCAGAGCACGGCCCTGCGTCGTGAGGCAGTCATCCGACGCTTGCATCGATCCGCTAAGC
>JBHIAO010000076.1:0-16660 GCA_046758565.1 Anaerolineae bacterium | reverse complement strand
CTTGGGCCGGTGGGATACGACGAAGAGTATGGTTATGGCAAGCTCGACGCTGCGCAAGCCGTAGCCCTCACACCACATCACCTGTGGCTGCGTACAGCGAACCAAGACCGGCTCGGCCTGATTTTCCTGCTGGACAACCAGGTCAAGCACATGTGCCAAACCGTGTGGAATCTTGGGACCGGCCCTCAAACATGGATGTTAAGCTCCGACAGCACCTGGCTGACCGTAGAGGACGCCAGCGAACCAGCGTCGGCACCGGTACCATCAGATATCCAGGTATGCGCCGACGCAGGATCGTTTGCTGGGCCTGGCATATTTGAGACAGCGCTTGTGGCCAGTAGCACATTGAGTCGCCATAGTGAAGAAGTCAGCGTTGACATCATCTCAGTATATCAACCCCAACTCTCGCGAGTCTGGCTTGGTCTCGTTCAGCGCCGTGAGGATTCTGACAATTCAGTCTGCGATTTGACAATTCGTTGATTTTGCCGTATAATCATTGGTTGTGGAAATAGGGGTGGCGTGCATGGGGCAGATGGCCGTCGGGGACTGGTCTACCATACTACAGCACTACATACTGCATATACCGCACCGGAGCCTCTCGCCAACGACTATGTTCACCAACATAGGCAACGCGAGGGCTTTTGTGTCTCGGTGCATTGAACGCGACGGTGCCTGGTGGGCATCGTCGTACCTGGACTCAAGTCATATCTATCGCTTCGACTGGGCTCAGTACAAGCATTATCGTCATACCATTTTGACCGTCGCCTTGGAGTCAGGGGCGACGGTTAACGGTCATTTGCGGTCCCCCATCAGTGCTGCTGCTGTGCCCACAGGTTTCAGTGAGTCTGACGACGCTTCCCTATTCCCCATCACTTGCTAGCCGCTTGCATTGTCACACAGTGTTATGATGTAAACAGGAGGCGACACCTTGGCAATCAAGGACTTTAGTGCCATCCGAATCAGCTTGGCCTCACCCGAAGAAATTCGTTCCTGGTCTCACGGTGAGGTAACAAAGCCCGAGACAATCAACTACCGCCGGCTGCGGCCCGAGAAAGACGGTCTCTTTTGCGAAGCCATCTTCGGGCCGACCAGAGATTGGCAGTGCTATTGTGGAAAATACAAGAAGATTCGTTACCGCGGTATCGTTTGTGACAAGTGTGGTGTAGAGGTAACCCGCGCCCGTGTGCGCCGTGAGCGTATGGGGCACATTGAACTTGCCTCACCCGTTGCGCACATCTGGTATACGCGTCGCGTCCCAAGCTACATGGGATTGCTGCTTAACATTTCTCGTCGCAACCTGGATCGGGTGCTCTATTTTGCACAATACATCATCACCAGAGTCGATGAGGAAGCCCGCCAGCGAACGCTGAAGCGCATCAACGACGAGCTTCAAGAGAAAGTCTTAGAGTTCCAGGCCACGCTCAACGAGCAGATCGATGACATCACTAGCGGACTTGAAGAGACATTGGCGGGTAAGAAAGCTGAGATCGACGCACGAACAGGAGAGCTCCAAAAGGAACTCGAGACACGCACAGACGAGCTGATAGACGTTGCGGCTAAGCTCCAGAAGGATATGGAGAAACGCCGCAACGGCGTCCTTCGCAAGTCCATCATTTTCGAGCCGACAAGCACGGTTATCGTCGATAAAGGTGAGGCCATTGAAAACAAGCATTTCCAGCGTCTGAGTCAAGTCGTCTCGGAACGTCTCAGCGAAGTTCAGGCCGAGTTCGAAGCTGAGCGGTCGCGGGAGCTCGCCTTGTTCGAGCAGGAGCGAGAGCGTCTCCAGGAGGAGGCGAATGAGCTCATCGCGAGGCTGACCGTCAACATCGACGTGCAGATTGACGAACTGCACCGCGAGTACGGGAAACGCAAAGACGCCGTCAAGGATATCAAGCCGCTGCAACTCCTGAACGAAGCCGAGTATTGGGAGTTGAAGGAAAAGTGGGGCGGCATGTTCGAGGCCGGCATGGGCGCCGAGGCCCTGTACGAAATCGTTAAGGACCTGGATCTGAATAAACTAGCCAAGGAACTGCGCCACCAACTCAAGCACGATACATCCAAGCAGCGCCGAAAGAAGGCGCGCAAACGACTCCAGGTTGTAGAAGCATTCCGGCGGTCCAACAACCAGCCGGAGTGGATGATCATGACAGTGCTTCCCGTCATCCCGCCAGACCTGCGGCCCATGGTGCAGCTTGATGGCGGCCGGTTCGCCACCAGCGACCTGAACGACCTGTATCGGCGCGTCATCAACCGCAACAACCGGCTCAAGCGCCTGCTGGAACTAGGCGCTCCCGACGTCATCATCCGCAACGAGAAGCGGATGCTCCAGGAAGCTGTCGACTCCTTGATCGACAATAGCCGGCGCGGCAAAGCCGTCTCGTCTCGAGGTCGCCGCAAATTGAAGAGCCTGAGCGACATGCTCAAGGGCAAGCAGGGCCGTTTCCGTCGGAACCTCCTGGGGAAGCGTGTGGACTACTCAGGCCGTTCGGTCATCGTCGTTGGACCGCACTTGAAGTTACATCAGTGCGGCCTGCCAAAGACGATGGCTCTCGAACTCTTTCGACCGTTCGTGATGCGCAAGCTGGTAGAGTACGAGCACGCACACAACGTCAAGGGTGCAAAGCGACTGATTGAGCGGATGGACCCGGTAGTGTGGGAGGTATTGGGAGAAATCATTGAGGACTACCCAGTCCTGCTCAACCGCGCACCGACGCTACATCGGTTGGGAATCCAGGCATTTGAGCCTGTCTTGGTGGAGGGCAAGGCTATCCAGATTCACCCACTAGTCTGTTCGGCGTTCAATGCGGACTTTGACGGCGACATGATGGCTATCCACATCCCGCTCTCCCGAGCTGCGAAGGAAGAAGCCCGAAGGCTGATGCTGTCAAGCAAGAATCTGTTAAAGCCGGCCAGTGGGGAGCCTATCGTCGATCCCAACAAGGACATGGTTCTGGGTTGCTACTATCTGACGTCGGCTCGCGAAGGTGTCAAGGGCGAGGGCAAAATCTTTGGTAGCCTAGACGAGGTTGAGCTGGCCCACTCGTTGGGTCACGTGGATCTGCACGCGCAGATCAAGCTCCTCACCAAGACCCATTACACGATCGCCGGCGGCCGCTACGCCGATGGCCGGGCGCGAGAACGCGAAATCGAAACGACTGTTGGTCGGGCTCTCTTCAACCAGATTCTGCCTGAGGAACTCCAATACTGGGATCCTGGCGTCCCTCTCTCCAAGGGCGAACTGAAGGATCTTGTGGCAGAAGCATACAACCGGCTTGGACTGGAGGCAACAGCCGAGCTGGTAGACCAGATCAAGTCGATTGGCTTCCGCTATGCCACCAAGTCCGGTGTCACCATCGCCATCGAGGACATCGCAATTCCGGGGGCGAAGGCTGACATTCTGGAGCATGCTGAAGCGTCGGTGAGGGAGATCGACCGGCAGTTTCGGCGCGGCCTCATCACTGAAGAGGAGCGCTACGTCAACACCGTGGAGCAGTGGACCCGAGCAACCGACGAGATCACGCGCGCCGTCGCAGAAGGTATCCCGCAAGATAGTCCAGTTCGGACAATGGCCATTTCCGGAGCCACCAAAGGCGGATTCGGTCCAATCCGACAGTTGGCCGGCATGCGTGGCTTGATGTCAGACCCGTCGGGCCGGATTATCGACCTGCCAATCACATCCAACTTCCGCGAGGGCCTAACGGCGCTGGAGTACTTCATCTCCACTCACGGTGCTCGCAAGGGTCTGGCAGATACCGCCCTGCGCACGGCCGACGCCGGCTATCTCACCCGACGGCTGGTCGATGTCGCGCAGGATGCCATTATCAACGGCGTGGATTGTGAAACCAAGGGCGGGATCTGGATGCGGCCCCGTGATGACGGGCAAGCGCCGGAGAAGAGCCTGTATGAGCGCATTCTCGGCCGCACTGCCCAGGGTCCGATCGCGAGCCCGGATACTGGCGAGATCATTGTCGAGAGCGGCGAACCGATCAGCCGCGAGGTTGCCAACAAGATCATTGAAGCGGGTGTCACGGAAATCTATGTCCGCTCGCCGCTCGCCTGCCAAATGCGACACGGTGTGTGCGCCAAGTGTTACGGCACCGATTTGGGTCGCGGCGGCATGGTAGAGATCGGTGAAGCCGTCGGTATCATCGCCGCTCAGTCCATCGGCGAGCCGGGCACGCAGTTGACGCTGCGTACGTTCCACACCGGCGGCGTGGCTGAGGGTGAGGACATCACCCACGGCTTGCCCCGGATCCAGGAGCTTTTTGAGGCACGGATCCCGAAGGGGGAAGCCATTATGTCGGACATTTCGGGTACCGTGTCGATCATTCGCAATGACGACGGGCTGCTCACCATCCGCGTGTCACATATCCGTCATCGAGATGAAAAGCACGCACTGAAGCGCGGCGGGTACCAGTTACTAGTTCAGGACGGCGAGGAGATCGAACCCGGCAGCGTCCTGCAGCGACTTGAGCGGGAAGGACAGGTGCTAGGTGAGGTGGTCTCCGAACATGAAGGCCGCGTGATTCTGAACGACGGCCAAATCATCGTAAGGCGCACTGAGCGCCACGAAGAAGAGTATCCAGTTCCGGCCGCTGGCCGGCTGCGTGTGACCGACGGTGACACGGTGGAGGCCGGCCAACAACTCACGGAAGGGTCCAAGAACCCGAACCGTATCCTGGCAGTCCAGGGTCGTGAGGCGTGCCAGGAGTATCTGCTCGACGAGATCCAGCAGGTCTATCGGTCGCAGGGCGTGAGCATTAATGACAAGCACGTCGAGATGATCATCCGCCAGATGGTCTCGAAGGTGCAGGTCCGCACTGCAGGCGACACCGAACTGCTACCGGGGGACTTGGTCGACCGTCTGACCTTCGAGGAGATCAATGCTCGCACTATTGCCGAAGGAGGCGCCCCAGCCACGGCGTCGCAGGTGCTGCTGGGCATCACCAAGGCAGCCCTGAAGACAGAGAGCTTCCTGAGTGCAGCCAGCTTCCAGCACACGATCAACGTCTTGGCCGAGGCAGCCATCGAAGGCAAGGTCGACGAGTTATACGGACTCAAGGAGAACGTCATTATCGGCAAGCTGATTCCAGCCGGCACCGGCTTCCGCAATCGCCGAGGCCTTGTGATGGAAGAAGCCCTTCCGCCAGGTGTCGAGCCGGCAACGCAGGAGCAGATCGCAGCTCTGTACGAAGGCTTCGATTCAGACCACGACCTGTTTGACCTCGAGACGCTCACTAGTGAAGATGAGGACGAAGACGAGTTCGCTGACGCCATCGATGCCATTGCCGCCGGGGACTAGTAGTGTAGTCGGGTGGTCTTGTGGTCCTGTAGTCGCGTAGTCGTTTAGTCCCGTGGTCTTGTCACCTGACTACCCGACCACCAGACTACCCGACTACCGGACAAAGAAGGGAGATGGAGTGAATTCAGACAAAGACCCGACACTTGTAGAAGAGAATGAAGAATCGCTACTCTGGGAGTACTTAGAGGAAGGCGAATACGACTACAAGCGACCTCGGCGTGGTGAGATCCGTGATGGGACCATCCTCCGGAAGGAGGAAGATCACATCATCGTCGACATTGGCGCGAAGCGCGAGGGTATCGTTCCGACCTCGGACTTGGAAAAGCTCGGACCCGAGGCCGTCGCCAAACTCGAAGTCGGCGAACAGGTGCCGGTCTATGTGCTCAAGCCGGAAAGCCAGGACGGCGATATTATCGTCTCGATCAACCTGGCTCAGCAGATGGCGGATTGGGAAGGGGCCGAGAAACTTATGCAAGCCGACGAGATTCTAGAAAAGAAAATCATTGGATACAATAAGGGTGGGCTTTTGGTCGAGGTCGGCCATCTTCAAGGCTTCATTCCTCGTTCCCATATCGTGGACTTGGGCGGCCGGACTAAGTCGGGGACACCTCAAGAGCGACTCAGCCAAATGATTGGCCGTGAGCTTCCACTGAAGATCATTGAGGTCAACCGCCGGCAACGCCGATTGATCCTTTCTGAGCGAGCCGCCTGGCGCGAGTGGCGTGCAGAGCAGAAGAGGCGCTTGCTGGAAGATCTCGAAGTGGGAGATGTGCGAAAGGGTACTGTAACCAGCCTGGCAGACTTCGGTGCGTTCGTGGATCTGGGTGGTGCTGATGGTCTTATTCACGTGTCGGAATTATCCTGGGATCGCGGCAAGAAGCCCGGGGACGTACTGAAAGTCGGCGATGAGGTCGAAGTCAAGATTATCAGCCTTGACCGCGAGCGAAAGCGGATCGGGCTCAGCCTTAAGCAGCTCAAGCCAAACCCGTGGGAAACAATCGAGGAGCGATACGCCATTGGTCAGTACGTCGACGTCGAGGTCACCAATCTGGCGAAGTTCGGTGCCTTTGCCCGGCTTGAAGAGGGGATTGAAGGTCTAATCCACATCTCCGAACTGGCAGAGCACAACGTGCAGCACCCGCGTGAGGTCATTAAAGCTGGTCAAGCACTGACGGTCCAGATTCTGAGCGTGGATCCACAGCGGAAGCGCGTCGGGCTGAGCCTGCGCCGGGTACCGGAGCATCTTCGGATGCCGGTGGAAACCGAAGAAGAAGGATCAGAAGAACTGGAAGAGCTATGGGAGCCAGAAGGGGCGGAGGCTAAAAGCACTGACCTCGCCGAAGCCGTTGTTGAGCAAGCTGAGCCGGCCGGCGACGCTGAAGTTGAACAGGAAGCGGTCACTGAAGCGTCAGGCGAAGCCATAGCCGAATCCGATGAGGCGGCAGCTGAGGAAACAGAACTGGTGAGCGAGACCGATCGCCTGGATGCTGAGCCTAGTGTGTCTGTGACAGAAGCAGCGGTGTCGGCCGCTGGCCCCGCCAGCGAGCCGGCTGAGGCTGAACCAGCCGAGGAAGCCCTTGCACAACCCTTCGACCCCGCGACGGACCCTTCGTCAAGCTCAGGAGAAGCCTCAGGACACCGCGAGGCTCAGGACAAGGTTCAAGAGGCCACACCGACAGCCACTAGCGTGAATGGTAATAACGTCGCTGAAGAAGAAGCCGAGATAGCGTCTGCCGTTGAGCTCAGTCATGAAGCCTCAACTGAGCTGGGGAGCTAGCGAGCACGGAGAAAGACCGAACACCCATGGGATTTGCGGATGAAATGCTAGAGTGTGTCCAATGTGGCACCAAATTCATCTTTACAGTCGATGAACAACGCCGCATCGCGGAACAAGGTCAGGAAGTTGAGCGGCCCGAATTTTGCCCTGTTTGCAGAAGCAAGGTCCGGGTTGAAGGTGCCGCCACCGATCTGAGTGGAATCAGCTTCACCGAGCGCTATTACGGCGAGGTGAAGTGGTTCAATCAGTCCAAGGGTTATGGATTCATCACCCAGGAGAACGGCGAAGACATCTTCGTTCACTATAGTGGCATCGAAGGAGAGAATTTCAAGGTCCTCATTGAAGGCCAGCGGGTTGAGTTCGAAATTGAGGACACGCCTAAGGGCCCCCAAGCAGTGCATGTGATTCCACTATCTGGAGACTCATAGTTCTTTCACGGACCGCATTTCCTGATAGAGTGCAGATATCCCTTCGACAAGGTGGTAACAGGGGGTGCGGTTTTTGTGTTCGTAAAGTTGTTTCATGCCAGAAAGGAGACAAAGCATGTTTGAGGTGGGAGATAAAGTTGTCCACCCAGCTCATGGCGCAGGGGTCGTAGCCGGAATTGAGGAGAAGGAATTGATTGATGAGTTTACCCATTACTATATCATCCAGTTGACTGCCGCTGAAATGAAACTCATGATTCCCGTGAGAACAGCCGAGGCGATTGGACTCCGGCCAGTGGTCAAGCCGGCCCAGATAGAAGCCATTTATGACACGCTGCAGGCGAGACCCCGTGACCTGATCGACGATTTCAAGAAGCGGCAGGCCATCCTGGTCCAGCAGCTCAAGAGCGGGGACATCGTCGGCGTTGCCGAAGTTGTGCGAGACCTGTTCTGGCGAAACCAGGCTAGCCCACTTTCACCGACGGAGAGTCGCCAACTTGAAAGCGCCAAACAGCAACTGGCCAGCGAACTCAGCCTGGCCGAGGATATCGACGTCGAGGAATCCTTAGCCCACATCGGCGAGCTTCTGCGGAGATCTGTGCAAATGGGCAAACAGGCGACAGCCACAGCCGTCGATGCCGGGGAGACAGGACCCGTTGGGCAGCAGGTGGCGGCCGGCGACTAAGAAGTTGACGGCTGGAGGTTAGAAGGTTGAAGGTTGGGCGAAGTCTGCCCTCCAACCTGTCACCTTCAACTTTCCAACCTTTGCACGTCACCGCGACCATGCTGGCTGGATATCGTCGCTGTTGTGGATGGTCAGCCGGCGCAGCCCACTACCCAGTCCGATCCCGTCGAAGTTGATCACATAAAGGTCCGTGTTGCCGTCGCCGCCCGTCGATCGAAACGCGACACGTTTTCCATCCCCAGACCAACTCCCTTCAGCATCGAAGACAGAGCCCGATCTGACCGGCTGTAATGTCCGTCGTTCCACGTGGATGGCGTACAATTCAGGCTTGCCATTCAGGTCGGTTGTGAAGATAATCCACTGACCGTCCGCTGACCAAGCTGGGAACTGCTCATGCGATGACGGAAGATCCGTCAACCGAGTTTTGCTGGACCCGTCGGCGCCCATAATGTAGATGTCATCCTTGCCGCCTTCGTCTGAAGCATACGCGATCGTGCGGCCGTCTGGAGACCAGGCCGGCTGGCGCTGTTGCGATGGCTGCGCGGTCAAATTCACCAGGCTGGTCCCGTTGGCGTCCATGGCCCAAATATCCATGTTGCCAGACCGACCGGAACTGAAAGCGATTCGGCGACCTTCGGGCGACCACGTGGGGTCATAATCAACCCCAGGATCGAAGGTCAGCCGGCGCGTGTTCCGGCCATACAGGTCTCCACTGTAGATTTCCCAGTTTCCATCGCGCGCGGAGGCCCACGCCAGCAGCCCGCGCGGCCCAAAGGCTGGCGCCAAATCTTGTGCCTCGTGGCCGGTAACATTCCGCATAGTCATCGAGCGCGGATTCACCACGTAAATCTCAAAGTTGCCCTCCCGATTCGTGGCGAACGCGATGACCGGTTCAAATGCGTTATGCATAATCAAGGGCAGATAAATCACAACCGACGACGCCTCATCCTGAGAAGCCGGCGCTGTTTGAGCCGTGGGTGCTCCCAACCCCAACGCCAGCAGAAGCAAGGCAGCGGCTAGATACGTCCGCGTCATCATCGCCTCCTCCTACCAGTTTCGCCACCACAACTGGGCGACGGCGTCGCCCACCAGTTCGTAGTATTCCAACTTGACACGATGTGCTCCTGGACTGACGTAGATGTCGCCCGTCCAGATGTTCACCGACTGATCGACCCATTTGTCGATGACCAATTCGCCCGGATCTCCGAAGCTACCGTTGTCATTTGCATCGACCCACAGCCGCACACCATCGTCACTCCGGGTGAAAAAGCGAGTAAGCCCACCAAGAAAGCGTGGGCGGCCAGTCCAGCGAGCCGCCCAGAAATCTGTGCCGAGGACGGTCGAGGGGGAGCCGGTCCCCCAGTCGTGATCGATGGCCGGCTCATTGCGGGTGAGTACCGGTCCTTCACACAAGCGCGGCGGTTGGCCAAAGAATTTGAAGTACTCCGCCTTCCAGTTAGGATAATCGCCCAGTCTTTCCCACCAGAACCTGACCTCCGCGCCGGCCGTATGGTCGTAGTACTCTAGCTTCAGCGAGTTGGTCCCACCCTGGAGTTGGATTTCGGTGACATACTCAGTGGGTGGTTGATCCACCCAGCCGTCGATGATCGTCCAATTATTGACGTGGGGATCGATCCAGAACCGGGCGCCATCATCCGTCACTAGATGAAACCGATAGTGTCCCGGCTCAAAATACTGGTTCTTCGTCCAGCGGATGGAGAAATCGTCGGCACCCACGGCCCCGGACCACGGCGAGGTTGTTCCCCAGTTGAAATCGATGCATCCGTCTTCCCTCTCACCCGACGGAGACCCACTGAGAAAACGGTTGTTGAAGTACTGACCATGCCAGGGCACGGCTTCGGCCTGCTGAGGCTTCAGCGAGTCAGCCGGCATCGGGGACGTCGTCGGCGTCGGAGCTACCGGCGTCGAGTATATGGGGTCAGCCGGCATCGGGAAACTCGGCGGGGGTGGCGCTAACGCGAGCACCAGCAAGCCAAAGGGGATAAGCAGAAGAATCGGGAACTTGCGCATCATGAGCCCCTCCTTGCCAAAATCACGCTCCTGCGGGTATGATTCTATATCCTCATTGTACCACACCTGACCAACTGCATCAAACCACAATTATGACTACCTGATACGGCGGAAAGTTCCACATTGCCGGCAGACCACGTCCAGGCACCAAGACGTGATGCTGGCAGGTAACAGACTACTCCATGAGCACCTTCAGTACCTGAATCCCACGCGGGCGCGCCGACTGGGGAAGACGCCCTGCCAACACATCGGTGGCCGGCGTCAGCCACTCGTGCTGCGCAGGATACTGATCCAGCGCCTCTGGCTGCGTCCCGGCGTGTACAAACACCCAGGTCCCTGGGTTGTCCGTGGTCGACCGCAGCGTGATCTGATCCGGCGCCAGATCGGGCGTAGCCCACTGGAAAAGCCAGTAGGCATCCAAAGGACTCAAATTTACGCAACCGTGGCTCTTGGGCCGGCCGAAATCATCGTGCCAGTAGGCGGCATGCAGCCCGTAGCCGCCCTTGAAGTACATCGTCCACGGCACGTCGGCCAGGTAGTAGTAATCCCCGTCCTCGAGACTGCCACCACTCATCTTGCGTGCCGTGATCTTGATCCAGATTCGGAACAGGCCGGTGATGGTCTGCCAGCGCGGCAAGCCTGAGGAAATCAATGTGGCGTAGACCATCTCTGGTCCCTCGTACGCCCTCAGGGTCTGTTCCCGCAGATTCACCTCGATCCAGCGCTCATTTGGGCCGATCTGCTTGGGCCGGACGACGGGTGCAACGCGGCGCACATGTTGCGCCGACACCCACCGATTCTCCCCAATCTGATACCAGGTGCCGTCGGGGATGTCTTTCACGTCCAGGATGGACACGATGGAATAGCGCTGCAGCTCGCCAATTGGTGGATTGTCATTGGCCACGCCAGGCTGTGCTCGGACATTCAGTGGGTCGGCCACGACGAAGCCAAAGGGCATCGCCATGCCGGGCACAACCCGCACGCCGTGGAAGTCTGACAGTCGCCCGACTTCCACCGCCGATGCCGGCACCCATCCACCGCGATCCATCAGGTACCATACCTGGCCATCCACGACCCGGTTAGCGCGGATGCTAACCCATGTGCCGGCCGACGTGTACCACCGAACGGGAGCAGCATCGCCGGGATTCTGATACACGGCCAGTCCCTGGGAGACGACCTTGCCGTAGTGATAAGGCATCACATCTACAGCAGTTTTCTCGGTGGAGGCCGGCGACTCGGCGTGGACGGGGGTTGAGGGCAGGGCAAAGACAAGGAGGAAAACGCCAAGCGTCACCAGTCTCTTCATCACATCACTCCCGCATATCTGCAACAACCATCATTCACGCGCCATGGTCATCAATAAAGACTCCGCGTCGGTCGGGTTCGTTCCGGTATTACCTGCACGATTTTACTCCGTTTCTTTAACTCCCGGCAAACTGTCCAGTGGACCCTGTATGAGGAGTCGAATCAACTCCATACAATTTGATGCCCGATTAGTGGTGTGTGGGTAGTCGCCGGCAACCTGGTGTTGACAATTCGCGCAACACCCCGTACAATGGAGCGTAGCACACTCTACTTCACGTGACCGACAGACGAATCGCAGCCGAGCAGACGCTGTCGCACCCACCTGTATGTGGCCCGACGGAGGATGGAAACCATGACCGAAAAGAGGACGAAAGCCCAGAAACTAGCTCATCTTGAGCATATCGAGACCAGCGAGGACCGTTTCTTCCACGATTACACCCCGTACATCGAGGCTTACCTTGAAGACGAGGACCCTGAGGTTCGAGTTAGAGCTGTGGAGTGCCTCTGGGAGTACCCCGAACCGGCTTACATCGATGTCCTTATGAACTTAGCAGAAACCGATCCCAGTGAGAGAGTCCGCGAGAGAGCGCTGTCCGGGTTGGGTCGTTACATCTACGAGGGTGAGATGGCCGACTACGACTTCGACTTTGGACCGTACGACGACCTGTTGCGCGAGGGCGAACTTCCCCAAGCCGATTTCGAACGAGTGCGCGACTATCTATTGGCGGTCGTCAAAGACGAGAGCCGGCCTCTGGATGTGCGCCGTCGCGCCATCGAAGCCATCAGTTTTATTCACGAACCGGAGATTCTGAACATCATCGAGCAAGCGTTCCACCACCCGCATAATATGATGAAGGTAAGCGCTGTCTTCGCCATGGGGCGGAATGGTAATAGGCGGTGGGAAGACTATGTTCTCGAAGCACTGTACAGCCCGGTGCCCGAGATCGAATACGAAGCCGTGCGTGCGGCAGGTGAGATGCCACTGGAGCGTGCCAATCGCTATCTCATGCACCTCGCCGAGGGTGCCGACGACAAAGACCTGCGCATCGCTGCCATCTGGTCTCTGGGTCAGATCGGTCACGAGATGTCTTTCCTGCTGCTAGACGAACTGCAGCTTGATCTGGACAAGGATATCCGTGAAGTTGCCGAAGCCGCGATGGATGAGTGGATGTTATTCTCACAGCTCAGCGAACTTGACGACGAGGACTTCCTCGACGAGGACGAAGAAGACTTCCACTGGGACGGTGACGACGAGCTCAACTGACGGGTAGCCACAGACTTTCAGATACTGTTCACGTCTTACGCTTCACGGCCACGCCTCTCACTGCATCGATGTTGCAGAGACGCGATCCCGTGTGGGTGATCATTCCCCTCGGTGTTGCCTTGGCTCTCTCCCTGGCCGGCGACTCGACCCTGTATGCCTCGCTCCCGAGCCAGCCGGCCACAACCGGCATCACCGTGGGCATGCTAGGCTGGATCCTGGGTATCAATCGCGCCGTGCGCATCGTATTGAACCCCCTGGCCGGCCTGCTGTACGACCCCGGGAGGCGCCGGCCCCTCTTCATCCTCGGCATGAGCCTCGGCACGCTGTCCACGACCCTATACGCCCTCGTCGATGGGTTCTGGCCGCTGTTCGCAGCTCGCATCATCTGGGGCACCGCCTGGGCCTTGCTCCTTGTGGGCGGTTACACCATCGTACTGGACGTGACAACGCCGGCCAACCGGGGACGCTTCACCGGTCTGTTTCAGGCCTGGTATTTTCTTGGGGGTGCCTTCGGCATGATCACCGGCGGCGTGCTAACGGACCAGATCGGCTATCGACCGACCTTGTGGGTCTGCACGGCCCTGACCGGTTTTGGCACGCTGGTTGCCGCCGCAACCCTTCCAGAAACGAACAACCACGCACGCTCGCTGCGCGATCTCCGTCTCAGGTTGCCTCAACTCCAAGTAGCCCAACTGGCCGGAATCGACCGCCGCATCCTGGCCGCCGACTATGTCAATCTGGTCTACTACTTTGTTGGCAACGGTGTGCTGGTCTCAACGCTGGGCCTGGCGTTGAGCCGCTGGGCCGGCCCCGAGACTCGCATCGGACCATCGAGCGTGGCCTCGCTTACCGGGTTGCTGCTGGCCAGCCGCGCCGTACTGTCGGTGATAGTCGCGCCCGCTGCCGGCACGCTCAGCGACTGGCGCCGGGACCGCTGGCTTGTGGTTGGCCTGGGGATGTTGGTTTTGCTGGCCGGCTTCGGGGTACTAGCAGGTGACAACAGGCTGCGCGCACTGGTGGCCGGCGTAGTGCTGGTAGCACTGGGCGGGGGAATTCTCATGCCGGCCCTCACCGCGTTGATGGGCGATCTGGCGCCGGCGGGCCGGCAGGGCGTGGCCATGGGCTCCTTCGCCACCGCCGCCGACATCGGCAGCGCAGCCGGCCCCATCCTGGCCTACACCCTGGTCACGTCGCTGGCCCTCAAGTGGGTCTACGGTCTATGCGCCG
The DNA here is from genome assembly GCA_046758565.1 of Anaerolineae bacterium. Lineage (GTDB taxonomy): Bacteria > Chloroflexota > Anaerolineae > Epilineales > JAANWY01 > JBHIAO01. Next base: position 2,644 of record JBHIAO010000076.1, on the reverse strand, counting down.
GCCTTGTGCTGACGGCACTGGCTGTCCTGTGGGGTGTTCGAGTGACTGAGGAGAGGATTCCTGGGTCAGCGAGCATAGAACCTGACGGCTGAACGCCGCGGGTTTGGGCTCACCACCAGATAGCTCCCAAGAACTCGCGGAAAGTTATCTCGCGGGGTCTACCCGCGCCATCACGAGGTGGTGCCACGTACCTCTGCAATTCACTCCAGATGGGCGACGTGTCCAATACTACCGCTACAACGCCACCAAGGATCACAAACGGCAACATCAGGGCGAAGTACGAGGGCCGAAAGTGGATCTCATCTGCACGTACCCGGAGCTTGTGCAGCCGGATCAGCTCGGGAGCGATAGCCCCAGCGCATCCAAAAAGGAAGATACCCAAGGGGGTGTTGTTGGCGTCAACACCCCCGTTGCGGTGTGTGGAAAAGAGTGCCAGTCATCAGTTATCAGTCATCAGTTACCAGTGATCAGTTTCAGAGAGTCTGATTACTGATTACTGGTTACTGATCACTGGTTACTGGTGATTGAAAGGCTCAGCCCGCTTCATCCACGCTTCCAAATCGTCCTCGTACGGGTCCTGTGGCCGGCCAGGATGGATGATGTCCACCGGGCAGCGCTCGGCCGCCATGACGATCTCCCGGTACGGGCCGGCGCTGGGGTCGGCGATGTAGGCCTGCTCGTTTTCGTCGTAGGTGAAGATGCGTGGGTTGATGTTGATGCAGTCATTGCAGGTGGTGCAGAACTCCGTCTCGATCCACGCGAAGCCATCCATCGACGGTTCTGCAACTGCCTCCGCCGTCAGTTCCTTGAGCGCTGCCGGCTCAGTCGCCGGCGCCCGCTCTTTTGGGGCCGCGACTCCGGCATCCACCTCCTCTCCTGCCGGCTCCTCACCATCGGGTGAGGGCAGTGGTTCAATTACCGAGGGCAAATCCGAAATCCGAAATCCGAAATCCGAAATCGATTGGCCTGTGGCCAACTGGATCAACCCCTGAGCTATCTGCTGGGCTACCCTCATCCGCCCTTGAGCCTCAGCCTCAGCCAGGGCTGCTTCATGCTCCGCCTGCAGCGTGGCGAGCTTCTCCTCGAACTCGCGGTTCAGCTCGCGGCGTGTCTTCTCCACGGCTTTCTCGGCACCGGGATTAAGGAAGCCGGCATATTCTTGCAGCATGTGCCATAGGTTCAGTCGATCCTCGGCGGAGGCCACGATCGTCTCGCTGACACTGGCGCGGCGCAGCCGATTCTCGCCATCGACCACCCAGATGTAGGGCGTCTTGCCGGCGCGCTCCTCCTCAGAGAGCTGCAAGTACTCGTCGAAACGCACCAACCGGTCCTCGTCCAATTGACCCTTCAACACTCTGAAATGCTTGGAGAACCGGCCCTCGGTGGCTGCCCAGTCGGCGAAGGTGTAGGGCAACTCCAGCGCGTGGACCGTACCATCCTCGTCCCGGTACTCTAGCGTGTATTCTGGCCAGTCGCTCTCAGGATAGGGATTGCCAGTCAGCGAGAAGCGGGTGGAGAAGGTATCGCCGCCATCAGGATCGTAGGTGAAGTACGGGAAGGCCCGCCCCTCCAGCGCCAGCTTGGCCTGCCTGGCCGAGAGATCATCGGCGATCCCATGTTCCGGCTGACAGGGCGCGTGCACGTTGAAGACGGTCGGATGGCGCGAGTTCAGTCCCTTGATGAAGCTCTCCAACATGTGGCTGGGTACCGCCTGCGAGGTCTGGGCCACGTAGGTGTTGCGGTGCATCATGGCGATCAGGCCAAGCTCCTTGCGGGGCTCTTCCTTCCCCTGCTGTGCCTTGCCGAATGCCGCCATGTCCGCCACCTGACCAGTGAAGCTGCTGGTGCATGCCTGACCGCCGGTGTTCGAGTAGACCTGCGTGTCAACGACCATGGCCTTGATCGGCTTGCCGGAAGCCATCATGCGCGACAGGTTTTGGAAGCCGATGTCCAACATGGCACCATCGCCGCCCAGTGCCACAACAGGCGGACAGAGCTTCCACTCCTCATCAGTGAAGTGCCGCCAGTTGAAGTAGGTGAAGAACTCGTCGTGGACCGCCGGATCGTACTCGCTGGCCAACTCCAGTTCAGCGATCCGGATAGCCTTGAAGCCGCGGGCCATCTTGCGCATGTGGCCCTCAAAGACCCCCATGGCCATCGACGGAGCATCCTGGAACAGATGATTGGCCCACGGGAAGGGGTAGGGGTTGTACGGATAGGTCGAACCCCAGACTGTGGTGCAACCGGTGTTGTTGATCATACCCATCGGCGAGCGGCCACGGCCCGTGGGGCCTTCCGTGTAGCGCCAGCGCAGGTCCTCTAGCGTTGCCCGCACGCGCTTGAGTCGTGCCAGTCGGTCGCCATCAATCTGGGCGCTGCGCATGATCGACGGGAGCTGCATCGACAGTTTCTCGGCGTCCATGAATTGCCGGCCAAAGGCGCCCAGGCGCTGGCTCAACACCGCCGGGTCTGAGGAGTTGCGGAGTCGCTCTTCCTCGTTGCGGATCTCCTGATCCAGCCGGCCAAACAGGTCGTTCAGATACTCGACATGCTTCTCGACCCGAGGGATCATCAGCGCGTGGGCTGCCGCGATAAACAGGTGAATCGCCGTCTTCTCGCCACACCCCATACAGGCGCCCTCTCC
>JBHIAO010000075.1:0-16714 GCA_046758565.1 Anaerolineae bacterium | reverse complement strand
AGAAAATGATGCAGTAGTTAAAATGATCTGCCGTTTGTATCAAAAGTTCTGCGTCTCTTTTGAGGTACTCAGCAGCCCTGGAGGGGTCAAGATCCCATTCCTCTTTGGTGATAAAGTTCTTGCCGAAATACTCCTCGGTCAACTGCATCTCCAACTCAAAATGAGGAACTATATCGGGTTGTTTACATTCCAAAGCCAAAATAGCTCTATCTTTTGGTTTCATCGCTAACCAGGTCGTGCAGTGGGACGGTGGCCAGGCAGCAAACTTTGTCGGCTGCGCCGTAGTAGACGTACAGAGTGTCTTTGACCACCGCGCTCTGGGGGAAGACGACAAAGATGGCGCCGGAACTGAGCTACTTGGTCGAGCCGGCCAACATGCCCTGGATGAACCACTTCTGGAAAGCCAAGAAGAAGATCAACGGTGGCAACATGGCGATGGTTGCGCCAGCATTCATGCCGCCATAGTTCACCCCCCAGGCCGTGATGAAGCCCAGGAGCGCGGCCGGCACGACCTGTAGGGTCGTCTTGGTGGTGAATGCGAAAGAGAAGAGGTAATTATTCCAGGCGTAGATCAGAACAAAGATGCCGGTGGCGATCAGACCGGGCGCAGCCAGAGGGACCACAATGCGGAAGAGAACACTCATCGGTCCGCAGCCATCGATCTGGGCCGCTTCCTCGATTTCCACCGGGATGGCCAGCATAAAGCCGCGGACCATCCAGGTGGAAAAGGGGAGGCTGAAAACGGAGGTAGCCAGAATGACGGCGTAGAGCGTATTGTGGAGACCCAGTGCACGCATATACAAGATAAGGGGTACGAGCACAGCGATCGCCGGCAGGAGCGGCAGGACGAGAAGAACAACGCTGTAGCGCTTCCCGGGGAAGTTGAAGCGGGCCAGGGCGTAGCCAGCCAGTATCGACAGCGGCAGCGTGAAGGCCAGTGAGCCCACCGATACGATCAGACTGTTCTTGATGTTGTTCATAAAGCGCCCAGTCTTGAACAAGAACCTGTAGTGCTCCAGCGTGAGCTCGGTCGGGAAGAACTGTAGGTTGCGGTTATCCACGAAGGAAGTGCGGACGCCCCAGTAAATGGGAAAAACGATGACCACCACTATGAACAGGATGCTAATCAGAATGAGAATCGAGCGTGTGCGTGACATCTAGGTTGCCTCCCCTGTTCCTAAGACGCGGAGGTAGATGATCATTACCAGGATAGCAAGGAGGATGAGTGCAATACCGATGCTCGACGCCTGACCGATGTTGAAGTAGAGGAATGCCTCTTTGAACAGCCGCACGCCCGTCACCTCGGTTGCGTAGCCAGGGCCGCCCTGGGTCAGAGCGTAGACGCCCTCTGCATCGTGGATGGTAAAGACGCTAATAATGATAACGGCCGAGAGCAGGGAAACGCGTGTCAGCGGCAGGGTGATGCGTGTGAACTGCTGCCATAAGTTAGCGCCGTCCACCCGCGCCGCGTCATAGAGCTCCGGGGGGATAGAGGCCATGCCGGCGGCGAGCAGGATCATCTCCAGGGGGAAACTCCGCCAGGCACTATGCAAGATGATAACCAACCTGGACCCGGCCGGAGACAGCGTCAGGTAAACAGGGTGGCCGAAGATCCATTTTAGCAAGATCGTGATAGGGCCGCTACTGGGGTTGAGCATCGTCTTGAAGAGGAGCGCAGTGACAACCGGGGCCAGGATCCAGGGGATGAGGAGCAGCGTACGGAGAACCCCGCCGCCCCTCATGTTCGAGCTGATCAAGATGGCACCAAAATAGGCGACCGGGATGGAGATGACGAGGACGCCGACCAGGTATACCAGGGTTGCGCTGATGTTCTGGATGAAACGCGACTCGTGGATCAGGAGGTTGAAGTTGCCTAAGCCAACATAGCTGGCGGTGCCGTCAAGGTATGTCTTGTGCACGCCATAGTAGAGGAGAGACGCGAACGGGATCGCCACAAAGGCAACCAAAAGTATGACCATCGGTGCCAATAAGATATAAGCCAGCCCGTGCTTGCGCACACCACGGCGCAAGCGTTGCCAACGGGAATCGCCAACACGCCCGGCGAGTAAAACATCACTCACAGAACTCATTCTATCTCTCTCGTTGGTATTCAGGTTCGGGCAAACACAAGGATCGCCGGCGCCGGTCGCTACCCGGCGGCCGGCGATCGCTCAACATACTCCGTTGACGGTCAACACCGCTAGGGCGCGTACTGGTTGTTCCACTCATCCTCGAACTTCTGCAAGATGGCCGGAATATCGGCCCGGTCACCCGCCAGAGCTTCCTGGAGGGCCGCGGAGACGGCGTCCGCCAGTTCACCATAGAAGGGCGTGGCCGGCATGGGGCGACCATTCTTAGCGGCTTCCAACCAAAGCTGCCAGAAGTCCGAGCTATACTCCGGCGCATCCCACATGGAAAGACGGGCCGGCAGGCCAGCGTCCGGGTAGGTCGCCAGGTTCTCCGGACGTAAGACCACCTCTATGAGCTTCCATGCCATCTCCGGGTTCTCACTCAACTTGTGGATGGAGAGGTTCCAGGAGTTGGCGAACTGGGCCTTGACGCTGCTGGGCTGCACCATGATACTGGCCGTGCCCACAGTGCAATTGGCACTGGCCGGGAAGCAGTCCTTAATCATCCCCTCGTCTTCGAGGTTGGCGATCCAGTAGCTGCCGAAGCCCATGGCCTGGGCGACCTGGCCGTTAAGGAACATGCGGTTGACCAGATTGCCGTAGTCGGCATCGGCAGCGTAGGCGTAGGGCGGCGTTATCTTGTGGGTGTGGACGGCGTCCCACAACCACTCCACTGCTTTGACGCCGGCGTCACCCGCCAGGGTGGCTTTCTTCGTGTCGGGATCATAGAAGTCACCACCGAAGTGCCAAACCAGCGGCGCGTAGACGAGCTCGATGGTCGCCCGGTCAGAGCCCATGTGCAAGCCCAGGCCCCAGATATCCTCGTCGGCTTTGGTCAGCAGCTTGGCGGCTTCGACAACTTCTTCCGGCGTAGTGAAGGGCTTATCTGGGTCAAGGCCGGCCGCCTCGAACATCTCGCGGTTATAGACGTTGGCGCGTATGTGAACGCCGAGGGCAACGGCGACCTGCTCGTCGCCAAAAGTGGCTGATGTCCAGCCAGCGCTCCAGTTGAGGTCATCGATTTCACTCTGGGGCCACTGATTGATGAAGGGGGTCAGGTCCAGGTAGTCACCCACTTCCTGGTGCTTGGCCATCAGTTGGGGAGAACTGAACATCAAATCGTGGGGCACGCCAGCGTTGTAGTCGATGATGGACCGTTGATCAATCTGGTCCCACGGGGCGGATTCCAGCTCAACCTTCCAGCCCGGGTTTTCACTCTCGAACTGCTCGATGATCCCGGCCATCCACTCTTGGTTGAGGATACCCGAAGGACCGGTGTCCAGCGTGTAAAATTCGAACCACTTAACCACCCCACCCTCGGGTGCCGGGGCCTCGGCAGGCTCCGCAGCGGCCGGCACCTCGGTGGGTGCGGCAACCGGCACGCAAGCAGCCGTTAGCATAGCCAACACCACCAGGGCAGCCAACAGTGTGAAGGTTCTTTGCTTGTTCACGGTATCTCTCTCCTTGTCCTTACTTATGAGGTTTTGCAATTACAGGTCTGGCAGCCGGTAAACCTGGATTGTCGTCTTTGCTCTCCTTGCCTCACCACCTCCTTCCTCTCTCCAGAACAGCATTAAACCAATTCTTGCACTAACTCACCTACAAGCCGCACCCGTTCGATATCGCCGTCTGGGGGGATTTCATCCGATATTCCCAGCACCAAGCGGGGGTAAAATAGTTCCACTACTTGTTTCACGCATCCGATCAGCGTTTCCGTAGAGAAAGATGGGAGAAAATACAGGGCAGGAATCCCATCCAGAAGCACACGGTCCCCCAGCGCCCCTTTAATCTCTTCAAGCGTGACATCTCCCTGGGGAACAGGCGTGGCGGCTTCAATCCCATCCCAGGGGCAATCCCTTAAATGTGGCAAGAGCGGCTTCATCGTCCCATCCACATGAATGTGCAAGAACTTGCCGACGGCGTGCAACTGTTCGATCCGCTTGCAGTAATAGGGAGCCAGATGCTTACTCCAGATTGGGGGCGGGACCATAAAAGCGTCTATGTTCTCGCCAAAATTTAGAATCTGGACGGGAGATTGAGATAGAACCTCATACATAACGTTATCCGCCTCTGAAACTACCTCGACATGGTGTTGGATCAGATCCGGATGGTCATACATTATGTAGACAGTTTTTTCAAACCCCATGTGCTCAATGAATAGATCTTGTATCGGTGAACGGCGAAAGTAAAACTGAGGACTGCCCCGCTCGCCCACCCGCTGTAAATCCTGTTCATATCCCTCCTGGTCCCAGTACCACTCCTCGTCTTGCAGCATGAATTCCAAAACCTTGAAATCCTCCGGTTTCTTTAGTTTGTACTCGGTGATATGGAAAGACAGGTTCCATTCGTCATAGTGTTTGACGTCGGTCAAAGTCCCCACCGGGGTCTCCCACGTGCTTCGGAGTCGCTTCCCATCTTCCCACTGTTCGGTGACCTGCACGTTTTTGTACCGCAAGCACAAAGGCTTCGTGAAGTACCGAACTGAAGCGTGGCAGTAATCGTAGACATCAAGGAGACTGGCCTCCTTCAAACGCTCCGGCAAAGTTCCCCGCTTTTTGTTCACATCATACCAGTACTCCAATCTTGGTTGCCAGAGTACACCGCCTGGGTCCTCTCCTCGAAAAACAGCCAGATTCATTTCACGAAAACTGAGCTTGGAACTTTTGTTATCCATTCCCTTAATCACGCTCTGGGAGATGGTGTTGGCATATTGCTTTTTTCTTTGATCTGAGACCTCACCTCTGGCTCAGAGTAGCGCAGGTGGGGCCGTGGAGGCACGTATTTTCAAACGAGTGGGTAACACCTCCCGCCGTGGTGGGCCGTTATAGCCTTCGATACGTTCGATGAGTAACTCGGCTGCTCGCCTTCCCAGGGCAAAGGTATCTTGCGGTACCGTGGTCAATGGCACCCCCAAATAGGTGGCCAGGTCAATGTCGTCGAAGCCCACCAGTGATAGATCCTGGGGCACGCGTAGGCCCACCCGACTGGCAGCTTTCAGGGCTTGTATGGCCATCAGATCGTTCATAGCGAAGATGGCGGTGGGTCGCTGTGGGTTTTCCAGGTAACGCGCGATTTCTTCAATGTCCTGGCTATTGGCATCGCTATAGGTACGCAGGACATACCCGGTTCCCATCTCCTGGTCTGCGGTTCCTACCAGCCAGGGCTCCAAAGGTGTCAGGCCGGCGTCGTGTAGCGCCTGCCGATAGCCCCGCAGCCGCTCAGCAATCGGCAACAGTTGAAGAATAGGCCGGCTCAGAAAAACGATTCGCCGGTGCCCGAGCTCCACCAGGTGTTTGGTAGCAGCATAGGCACCGGCGTAGTTGTCACTGGTGACATAATCACATACCAGGCCCTTTAAGGTTCGATCTATCATTACCAGGGGGACCACGCCTTGATTGGCCAATTGGAATAAGCGCCTGGACGGATCATCGTCCAGAGCAGGCCAGATGAGGGTACCACCGACCCTATCCTCCTCTAGTAACTGGTCGAGTAGCCTGTTCTCCTCGTTTGCATCTCGATTCGAATTGCAGAACAGAATTCGATACCCCCTGGCTCTGGCCGCGCTTTCTGCGCCTCTCAGCAACTGATGCTGGAAATCGCTGAGGAAATCAAAGGTAATATAGCCGATCAGGTGGTTGTTGCGCTTGCCGGCGGGTGAGCGGGCCACAAAGGTGCCCTTCCCTGGCACCCGCTCTATCAGCCCCTCAGCCTCCGCATTGCTCAAGGCCTGGCGGATGGTGCTGCGGCTGATCTTTAACTGGCGTTGTAACTCTGCTTCGGAAGGGAGACGGCTACCGGGGGCCCACTGGCCAGACAGGATGAGGTGGCGCAGTTGGTTGAGCAACTGCATGTGGAGGGGAATGGTGCTGTCGTGAGCGATCGTGATTTCCATCGGTTTCCTCTGTGCGTAGGATTGAACATAATGGCGGGAAACGAACCCTTCCTGTACGCTCCTATACTAACCTGTACGTACAGGTAAAAACCAGTCTACCACACATTCCCCGCTGTGTCAAGTACTGTTCCCCGGTGAGGCTACCGACACTTTTGCATTATGCCCCCCGGGAATACCTGCTGGGTCGGGTGTCAAGTGCTGCCGTTTGACCCAGCATTGGGCTGATGGTATAATGCTTAGCGTTGCTAAGTAAAATAATTGCAGGAGCGATGGCATAAATGAGCCGTAGATCTATCTTTGGGATCGTTATTCTCATTCTGGCACTGCTGGCCGTGTTCGGGTTCCGACAGTTAGCTGCCGGAAACCGCTCGACCACGAGTGATCTAGAAACGGCGGTTGTCGAGCGAGGGACGCTGATCGCACTGGTCAGCGCCAGCGGCACTGTCGAAGCCAGACGCCAGGTGGCCCTCACCTTCAAAGCGCCAGGTCAGGTCGCACAAGTGTATGTAGAAGCCGGCGATGTAGTTGCCGCCGGCGCCCTGCTGGCTAAACTGAACACGAGTGAGCTTGAGTTGCAGGTCGCCCAGGCTCGGGCCGGCCTGGCCTCTGCGGAGGCGCAGCTGGCGCAACTGACGACTGGGCCCCGCTCCCAAGACGTGGCCGCTGCTCAGGCGGCCCTTGACAGCGCGCTGGCCCAGTTGGAGAAGTTGCAGGCGGGACCTCACCAAGAAGACGTCCAGGCCGCGCGCGCTGCGTTGGACAGTGCGCGGAAAAACTTCAGCAAGATACTCGCCGGCCCGAGCCAGTTCGAGCTGGATCAGGCGAAGCGCAACCTGGACCAGGCGCGGAACCAACTCTACTCCGCCCAGTCGCAGCGAGATGGCATCTGCGGGCGCGTCGACCTCAGTTTGGACGAGGCCCTGGCTCGTCAAATCGTGCCGGCCAGTCAAGCCCAGTGCGACCAGGCGCAGGCCCAGGTACTCATCGCCGAGGTGGCCGTGGATCAGGCGGCCGCGACTCTGGAGGAGCTGAAGGCGCCGACAGACGGAGCCGCCGTAGCAGCCGCGCAGGCTCAGGTGGCCCAGGCCCAGGCCCAACTGGGGCATCTCCTGGAAGGTGCGGGTGCGGCTGAGCTGGCCGCCGCCCAGGCCCAGGTGCGGCAGGCGGAGGCCCAACTCGAAAAGCTCAGGGCCGGTCCCACAGCGGAGGAACTGGCTGTGGCCGAGGCTCAGGTCGAGCAGGCGCGTGTTGGGGTGCTCCAGGCCGAACTGGCGCTTCAGAACGCGACGTTGGTAGCACCGATGGCCGGCACTGTGGCAACCGTCGGCGTGGCTGCGGGGGAGTTGGTGTCGGCTGCGCGGCCGGCTGTGGTACTGATCAACACCTCGGAATTCAAGATCGTGCTGGCGATTGATGAGACGGACGTCGGGCAGATCCAACGGGGCCAGCCGGCGACGATCGCGCTGGATGCTTTTCCGGGTGAGAAGCTGACCGGTCAGGTGGCGGAGGTGTTGCCGGCCGCCACGATTCAGCAAGGAATCGTGACCTACGGCGTCACCGTTCGGCCGGATCCAACGGACCTGCCGCTGCGCCCGGGGATGACGGCCGGTGTGGATATCGTCGTGGCTGAGCACGAAAATGTGCTGTTGGTACCGAATCGAGCGGTCCGGACTCAGCAGGGGAAGCGGGTTGTTCTGGTGCCACGGGGCAACGAAACGATGGCCGTGGAAGTCGAAACGGGGCTTCGGAACGAACAGTTCGTAGAGATCAAAAGCGGCCTCTCAGAGGGTGATCGGGTTGTCACCAGCGTCGTACCCAGCAACAACCCCCTCGAAGGTGGCTTCTTCGGAAGATGACTGATCCCGTCATTCAAATCCAGGACGTTACGAAAGTCTACCAGATGGGCGAGGTTCAGGTGCATGCCCTACGTGGCGTGTCACTGCATGTTCAGCCCGGTGAGTTTGTTGGCATCATGGGACCATCGGGCAGTGGCAAATCAACGCTGATGAACATCGTCGGTTGTTTGGATCAGCCGACGACGGGGCGTTACCTGCTCGACGGTGTAGACGTGGGGCAGTTAAACGACGATCGGTTGGCTGACATTCGAAATGGAAAGATCGGATTCGTGTTCCAGACGTTCAACCTGCTGCCACGGACCAATGCGCTGGCTCAGGTCGAGCTTCCGCTGATCTACGCCGGCGCGTCCGACCGGCGCCAGCGGGCGCGGACTGCTCTGGAAGCCGTCGGGCTGGGCGACCGCCTGGATCACCAGCCAACGGAGCTCAGCGGTGGCGAACAGCAGCGCGTTGCTATCGCCCGGGCGCTGGTTACGAATCCGTCCATCATCCTGGCCGATGAGCCTACGGGTAACCTGGATACTCGCTCGGGTGAGGAGATTCTTAGCATCTTGCAGCGCCTGAACCGTGAGCACGGGATCACCATCATTGTGGTGACCCACGAGCGTGACGTGTCCCGCCATTGTCAGCGCACCATTCATCTCCGCGACGGTCTCATCGAAGGCGAAGAGGTGATCGAGGATCCACTGCGCGCCGGCGAAGTGCTGGAAGCGTTGGCGATGCCGGCTGCGGTCAATTGATGCCTACCGTGAAAATAGCTGTGGCGCGAGATGGCATCTCGCGTTACGTCGATTTTCATCCATTATTCAGGCCGGCCCGCCGGTCACGGTGGCTACTCCGAAGTAAGTCAGTCGTCATCGCGGAAGAGTTGGGTGTCTTTATGCAGTACAAATGGATACTGTTCGATGCTGATGGTACTCTGTTCGACTATGACAGAGCCGAATCCACAGCACTCGAGAAGACATTCCAACAGATGGGCCACAGATTTGAGTCGAGATATACTGAGGCATACAGGCGAATCAACGGGCAGATATGGCTAGACTTCGAGCAAGGCAAGATTTCTCAAGACCGGCTGAGGGTCAAGAGGTTCGAGCTACTCTTTGAGGCCGTCAATGTCGAATCCGATCCTTTGGAATTTAGCGAGAGATACCTGAAAAACCTGGCTGATGGCTCCGATCTCATTGAAGGTGCAGAAGATACAATAAGCGCGTTGTACGGGAAGGTCGGCCTGGTGGTTATCACCAACGGACTGAAGGATGTCCAAAGGCCGAGATTAGCCAAATCAGCCATCGGCGATTACTTAGCAGAAGTTGTGATTTCAGAGGAGGTCGGAGCCGCCAAACCGGATAGAAGAATCTTTGATGTTGCCTTCAGTAGAATGGGTAATCCGAAAAAAGATGAGGTACTGATCGTCGGTGATAGCCTAACTTCTGACATCAAAGGGGGCAATGAATACGGCATCGATACCTGTTGGTTCAATCCAACGCAAACGCCTTGTTACCATGATGTCGAGATCCAATATGAGATCAGCAGTCTGAGTGAGCTATTAACCATAGTGAGTGCAGCCTAACTTGACAATGTTAAATTTGGTCTCTGCTGGTTCAAATCCCTTACCCAAGCTCGCGGTGGACAACAGTCCACCGCTCAAAACGCGGACTGTTGTCCGCTTGGAGCTGGCAAGAGAGCTATTTTATGTTAATGTAACATTGTCAAGCTAACAACGATTCTATTAGTGGGAGAGATTTCGAGAGTGAACGTTGTTGAAAGCATACGCGTCGCCCTGGGCGGTCTGGCGGCTAACAAATTGCGCTCGGTCCTGACCATGCTGGGGATCATCATCGGCGTCGGAGCGGTGATTGCGTTGCTGGCCATTGGACAGGGGGCCGGTGCAGCCATTACCAGCGAAATTCAGGGCATCGGCTCGAACCTCATTATCATCATCCCTGGATCGATTGAGCAGGGCGGTCGACCGGCCCAGGCCCTGGGTACGGCAGCGTCACTGACGCTGGAGGATGCGTATGCCCTGGCCGATCCGCGCAACGTGCCGCATGCAGCCGGCGTCGCTCCGATCCTGACCAGACGAGCTCAAGTAGTCTACGGGGGCGCGAACGTCAACACAGAGATCTACGGTGCGACGCCCCCGTATCAGCGAGTGCGCAACTGGAACCTGGCGCAAGGTCGCTTCATTTCGCAGACGGACCTGGATATCTTGGCGCGAGTTGCTGTGCTGGGCAAATTGCCGGCTGAGGAACTATTCGGTGGTGCTGATCCCATCGGTCAGGTCATACGAATTCAGCAGGTCCCATTTCGCGTGATCGGTGTGTTGGAAGAACGTGGGAGCGGAGGGTTTTTCGGATTCACCGAGGACGACCGGATCATGATACCCATCACGACAGCACAGAGCAAGCTGGTCGGGGCACGCTCCGTTCGTGGAGGGGATCGCCTGGTCAGCGTTATCAATGTGTCAGCAACCAGCGAGACCGATATCGACCGGGCCATCGAAGAGATTACGCTGACCCTTCGCCGGCGGCACGACATCGAGTTCGGCGAGGACGATTTCAGTATCTTCACGCAGCAAGACCTGCTGGGCGCTTTCGATCAAATCACGACGATCCTGACACTGTTTCTCGCGGCCATTGCTGCCATCTCGCTGCTGGTCGGCGGAATCGGCATCATGAACATCATGCTGGTCAGTGTCACCGAGCGGACCCGCGAAATCGGCATCCGGAAAGCCGTCGGTGCCAGGCGACGTGATATTCTGGTTCAGTTCCTGATCGAGGCCGTCGTGCTCAGCGTTTTCGGGGGTGTCATAGGTATCCTGCTGGGGGCCGGCATCGCGCAGATCGTCAATTCCTTCGACGTCATCACGACAGTCCTATCTCCTCAGGCTGTCACGCTGGCTGTTGGCTTCTCCATTGCCGTGGGGCTGTTCTTCGGGATCTACCCGGCGTGGCGTGCAGCGCAGTTGAACCCGATTGAGGCGCTGAGGTATGAGTAAATCAGTGATCAGTGATCAGTGAACAGTTATCAGATTGTGTCTACTGATCACTGATGACTGATTACTGATCACTGACTTGGGCAAGGACAAGACATGGACAGTTACTGGCAATGAATGAATTTTGGCGTTTCCTGGACTATGTTCGTCCCTACCGCTGGCACGTGGTCGTCGCCGGCATATGCCTGGTCATCGTCGCCGGACTGCGTCTGGTTCTTCCCTGGGCTGTCCAGCGATTGGTGGATGTTGTCTTTGCGCGGGGAGACGCGACGTTCCTCAACCAGTTGGCGCTGTTTCTGCTGAGCTTGATCGTCGTTCAGACTTTCTTCAATGTCGGCCAGACCTATCTACTGTCGTACGTTGGTGAGGGGGTGGTGGCTGACCTGCGAATCAGCCTGTACCGGAAGCTGCAGACGCTCGACCTGCGCTTCTTCGCTGACCGGCGCGTCGGTGAGATTATGTCCCGCGTCACCAACGACGTGACAACCATCCAATCGGTCGTGACCTCGCAGTTGACCAGCTTCTTCACCCAACTGCTGACCTTTATCGGCGCGTTGGCGCTGATCACTTACACCAGCACCCGGCTGACGGCGCTGATGCTGCTCATCATTCCACCGGTTGTACTGATCGCCCGCTTCTTCGGCACGCGTTTACGGGGCATGTCAACGACGGTGCAGGATCGCCTGGCCGATACGACGGCTGTGCTGGAGGAAACACTGGGTGGTGTGCGCGTAGTCAAGTCATTTGCCCGTGAACCCCACGAGATTCGCCGTTTCACCGATGCCGTCGAGGAAACGCTTTCGGCCGCTCTGACAAGAGCGCGCTACCGGGCCGGCTTCACACCGATCATCACATTCAGCGGCTTCGGTGGGCTGACGTTCGTTCTGTGGTATGGTGGCCGGCTGGTGCTGGCTGACCAGCTCACCCCTGGTGAATTGATTTCCTTCCTGTTCTACACTTTCATGATCGCCGGCTCCGTGGCGGTATTCTCCGGCATCTACGGCCAGATCCAGGAGTCGCTGGGTGCCCTACGTCGCGTCTTCGAGTTGCTGGATACTGAGCCGGCGGTGGTCGACAAGCCCGACGCCGTCGCCATGCCGCCCATCAAGGGTCGCGTACGCTTCGAGGATATATCGTTCGCGTACGACGAGGGTCTCGTTCTGCGTAACGTCGATCTGGACGTGGCGCCTGGCGAGATCATCGCGTTGGTGGGCCCGAGTGGCGCCGGCAAAACCACCCTTGTCAACCTGATACCACGCTTCTACGAGACGGCGGCCGGACAGATAACAATCGACGGGGTTGACATCCGCGACGTGCGGTTGCCCTCGCTGCGTGAGCAGATTGGCATCGTCCCTCAGGAGACGCTGCTGTTCAGCACGACGGTGCGGGAGAATATCCTGTATGGCCGGCTCGATGCCACCGAGGATGAGTTGACCACCGCCGCCAAAGCGGCCAACGCTCACGAATTCATCACCGATCTGCCCGAAGGGTACGACACCCGCGTGGGGGAGCGGGGTGTGAAGCTATCCGGTGGCCAGCGACAGCGGGTTGCCATCGCCCGCGCGCTCCTCAAGAATCCCCGCATCCTGCTCCTAGACGAGGCCACGTCATCGCTGGACAGCGAGTCCGAGGGGCTGGTGCAGGAAGCACTGAGCCGGCTGATGCAGGGTCGGACGACGTTCATCATCGCACATCGCTTGGCAACAGTGCAAATTGCGGACCGTATCGCTGTGCTGGACAAGGGTCGCATCGTCGAACTGGGCACGCACGAGGAGTTACTGGCCCGTGGCGGTCTCTACGCCCACCTGTACGCCCTCCAGTTCCGCGCTCTGGACGGCGGTGTAGAACCCACAGAGCTTGCCGAGGCAGACGTTGGGCAGGCGATGCCGGAAACGCGTCGGCGCGAGATGGACCTCTCACCGCTGCTACGATTTGACTAGAACCCACGTCGCTCAGACGTGGGAACTGTTCTCCGCTGCCCCAGGATACTTGGGTCAGCTAGCACAGGGCCTGACGGCTAAACGCCGCAGGTTTGATCAGCAACGAATTTGATCGCTGTATGAAAGTTCGCACGATTACGGCCGGCCTGACCCTGGACACTGAATGCAGCCGACTTGTGGAGACCATCGACAGGTTGGCCGTCGCCCAGGCTGCATTCGCAGATTCCGGCTACGAAGTCCAGACAGTGCGGATTGCGGTACAACCTCTCGATACAATTGTATACAGCAGCGACACCACAGTGCGCGACCTGGTCGGCCGCATTCACAAAATTTGTGATGCCCACAACTTCCAGTTCGTCTCTCTTGGTCCGATCAATAGCCAGGGTGACATCACTCTGGCTGATGCGTTGCCAAGCCTGCTGGCAGAGCACGAGATGTTGAATACGTCCATCGCGCTCGTGTCGAACGGTCAGGTGGATGGGCCGGCATGCCGTGCAGCAGCCGAAGTGATCAGCCGGCTGGCTTACGAGACGCCTGGCGGCATCGGGAACTTCCGCTTCGCCGCCACGGCCGGCTGTCCCCCCGGTATCCCCTTCTTCCCGTCCGCGTACCACGACGGCGGCGAGCCAACTCTGGCCATCGGACTGCAGTCCGCCGACCTGGTCGAGGAAGCCTTCACCAGCGTGGATGGGCTCGTCGGTGCCGCGGAGCGACTGATTGACATGTTCAACCGGGCACTAGCGCCCGTTGCGAGACTAGGCGAGGAACTGGTAGAGCAGTTCGGATGGTGCTATCTGGGGATCGATCTGTCGCCGGCGCCGATGGGTGAGGTGAGCATCGCGCGGGCCTTCGAGACGCTAGGGTTTGGAGCCTTTGGCGAGGCCGGCACCCTGAGTATCGCCGCCATGGCTACACAAGCGCTGGAGCAAGTGGATACACGACGTTGCGGGTTCTCGGGGCTGATGTTCCCGGTGCTGGAGGATGCCCAACTGGGTCAGCGCAACGCCGAGGGCCGCTTCGGCATCCAGGATTTGTTACTCTACTCGGCGGTGTGCGGCACCGGTCTGGACACGGTTCCCATACCTGGTAATACCCCACTCGAACGCATCGAACGACTCCTGCTCGACGTAGCTTCGCTGTCGATCCGACTCAACAAACCGCTCTCGGCTCGGCTCTTTCCGGTACCGGGCAAGGTGGCCGGTGAGATGACGGAGTTTGACTCGCCGTACTTGACCAACACGCTGGTCATGAATCTGTAGAGCTTCAAACCGGAGCAAGGCGTCTGGGGGATGAGGTCGCCATGGCGTTGCACCGCGTAAAGCGTGATGCGTGAAACGTGAAGAGAGCACAGGCGCACATCCTCACGTTTCACGTTTTACGTTTCACAAGTGGTTGCAGGATTTCCCAGTCGTTCCTTGACCAGATGCCTGACGATCTGCCAGGTCGCATCGAAGGCAAACTGGTCTTCGGCGAGATCATCCCAGAACTCATCAAGGCCGGCTGCGCCAGCGCGCTCGTAGGCGTCGGACTGGAGCAGCATCTCCAGGCGGTCGGCGTCGCGCACCAACCGGCCTTCGACGGTCGAAACCTCTTGGTACTCCTGCCACAATTCCACATAATCCTCGCCAGCCGGCCAGTCCTGCAACAGCGAAATCACGGCCTGCTCCTCGACACTCTCCTTGGCGCCTGGCGGGAAGAAGCGGCTAGCCGGACTTGGGATGTCGCCGGTGATTGACTCCGCAAGGTCGTGCAGTAGAGCGAGGATCAGCAGTCGTTCTCGATCCACGGTCTCGTCGATGAGGTCGGCGAGCAGCAGGGCGGTGAGGGCAACGCCGTAGGTGTGGTCGGCGACGGATTCAGCCGGCTGTACCCCACGCAGCAGCCAGCCGGCCCGCGGCACCAGTTTGAGGCGGTTCGCTGCGCGGAGGAAATTCAATGCCCGGTCAGGCACCATGTTTTGGATGAAATCTGAGACAGTTGAGGAAACCGGATCACTTCACGAACTGCCCAATGCCTAGGAGAATGCTGATCACCGTGCCCAGAAGCGCGATGGAACCAATGAGCCACCGCGACTGCACCAGCATGCGGTCATACATCTCGTCAAGGCGTCGGTTTATCTCCCGGCTCATCTCGTCGAGGCGTTGGTTCGTCTCGTCGAGACGGCGGTTCATCTCGTCAAGCCGACTATCGAGTCGCCTCTCGAGCCGCTGTTCCATCTTGTCGAAGCGGTTCTCCGAGTGACGGTTCATCTCCTCAAACCGTACCTCGATGTGCCGATTCATCTCCTCAAACCGCACCTCGAAATGTCGGTCCATCTCGATGAAGCGCTCGTCAACGCGTGTGAACCGATCTATCATCTCCCGCCGGAGCTCGCCTACGTCCCGCTCCAAAGTGTCCAGGCGGATGATCACCTGCTGATACTCGTCGCGTGGCACGGCCTGCTCGCGCACCCGCTCGTCCACCAGTGTG
Organism: Anaerolineae bacterium; assembly: GCA_046758565.1. Taxonomy (GTDB): domain Bacteria; phylum Chloroflexota; class Anaerolineae; order Epilineales; family JAANWY01; genus JBHIAO01. Next base: position 1,433 of record JBHIAO010000075.1, on the reverse strand, counting down.
ATCAGCTCACTTACTCCCTCGTCCCCCAACGTCTCTCGCAAACGAGGAACTGCTTGGGTTGCCATACTGGTATGGGCGCTGATTCATCTGTCTGACGGCATGATTATACCCATCAACTGTTTAAGGTCAAACAGGGTGCCAGCCCAATCCGCTGGATGTTCATCACGCGGCTTGTCCGTTACCCAGAAGGTGCGCATCCTCGCTTCAGCGGCATCGCTGCTATCGACGATAGCTTCCGCCCTGGCGTAATGGTCGGCGACGAATACAGCGTCGGCGTCCCTCAGCGTGTTGACTACCCACAGACCAAGATCGCTACTGGCCACGTATGCGTAGTCGTGAGCGATGAAGACAACTTCGGCGGCTTCCGGTGTGTCGAAGAATCCCGCCTCCACCGGCACAGTGGGGCCCGAGACATCACGCCTACACAATGTCTGTCCGAAAAAGGGAGGGCCGGCCCGGGCCGGCCCTCCCTTTTTGCGGCTTCGATGTCACTGCTCGCTTCTTTGTGTCAGGCGTCTGGCGACGATGGCAAGCAACACCAGCGGCAATATGAGCCAGTCCAGCCCTCCATCGCGCTGCGGCAACGCGCCACGGCCTGCGGCCAGCAAGGCGGCTGGGCGACGCGCGATGGCAACGAGAGCCAAGAACACGGCTGAGCTGGCCAGCAGGGCAACCCAGGGCCAACCGCTGGGGAGGCCGGCGCCCCGTGTTTGGTTGCCACCGAGACCGGTCGGAGGTAGTTTACCGCGAGCGTTTCCAAATTTCAGCTCGTTGTCACCGCAGCGCAGCGTCGTTTGGATTGGGCTCCCGGTAGTCGAGAGCCAGTTCCCCTCAGGCAGCAAGTCCAGGCGCTCCTCGATGGTCACCGTTTGACCACCCCTGAGCCCACCCAGTGTGGCAGTGCCCCCTTCATCGGTCACAATGTCAAACACCTGCCCGCCGACGGTTATCCGGAAGATCCAGCCACTGAGGTAAGGCTCGTTCTCATCCCGCGTGCCGTTTCCGTTCAGGTCGTGGTACTTCTTGATCGTGAGCGAGGCCGGACAGGGGGGCGTGGGCGTCGAGATGGCCGGCGTACCGGTCGGCGTCAGCGTGGGCGTTGCCGTCAGCGTGACGGTGGGTGTCGGCGTGGCCGTCGCTGTCGGCGTGTTCGTCGCCGTCAGCGTGACGGTGGGTGTCGCCGTCGCGGTGGCAGTTGCGGTCGGTGTGTTCGTCACCGTCAGCGTGCTGGTGGGTGTCGGCGTGGCCGTCGCTGTCGGCGTATCCGTCACCGTCAGCGTGCCGGTGGGTGTCGCCGTCGCGGTAGCGGTTGCCGTTTCGGTCGCTGTGGTTGTCGCCGTCGGCGTGTTCGTCACCGTCAGCGTGCCGGTGGGTGTCACCGTCGCGGTAGCGGTCGCCGTTTCGGTCGCTGTGGCCGTCGCTGTCGGCGTGTT
>JBHIAO010000074.1:0-17165 GCA_046758565.1 Anaerolineae bacterium | reverse complement strand
CGATAAACAGGTGAATCGCCGTCTTCTCGCCACACCCCATACAGGCGCCCTCTCCCGGACTCATTGAGAGATAGTTCCGCTTGCTGAGAAGCAAGGAGGACAGAGTACCGATGCCTTCGTCCAGGTTGGCTATCTTGATGTAATCCGGTGGTGTGTCGGGCATCTCCTTCCAGGTTTCCCAGCCGCGTCGGAGCCGCGCCACCGCCTCTTCCGTCTGCGGTACCGCCCGCAGCGCATCGTCTGGGCAAACCTCGACACATTCCATGCAACCCTTGCACGCCTCGGGATTGACAGTGATAGCCAGCAATGCGCCATCGCCCTCGTTCCGGCGCTCCGGTAGTGAGAAGAACGGCTGGGTGATGGACACTGGGAAGTCTTCCAGTGTCCGCTTCATGGCCGGCAACTCAGCCCGCAGTGCCTGCACCCGCTCCGGATCATCGATATCAGCGACGACGTCGTTGAAGGCCATCTCCACGATGCCGGCCATGCCGTGGTATTCCAGGGCGCTATCCTTCTTGTCGGCCTCTTTCAGCAACACGCGGCACCGCGCCTCCAACTGATCAACCAGCTCCGCCATGACCGGCGACGCACCATTCGTTATATTCCCCATTCGTTGTGCGATGCGGTCGATGGCTTTCTGGAGCAGGGAACGCACGGTCACCACCAGGCCCGGGATGGCCATGTCTGGACACTGAGCCCAGCACTGCGCGCAGCCCGTGCAATTCTCCAGGATGAACTCAGGGTACTCCAGCCGAATGCTGGTCATGTCGCGGAACACGCTGGTGGCGGCCGGAATGACGCTGTGGGCGATGAAGGGGTCAGCTCCGACATCATTGCCCTCCCCATCAGCGTAGAGCATAGCCGTCTGTTCCCAGAAGCGATCGCCGGCTGTAAGAGGCGTCTGGGTATCGGGTGTAGGCTGAGCGAACAGTGGAAGCGGACGCGTCTGAAGCCGGCCGTCAGGTTCCGTGATCGCAAAGTCGCTGTGATCGAGGTAGTCCACCTCTTCCAGGCCGCGCTTCACAATGCGCAGGTTGTCCTCCACCACCTGGGCACCTTTGGCACCAAACTTCTTCTGAAGCTGAGTGTGGATGGCCTCAATGAGGGTTTCACGATCAAGTCCGTGTTGCTCCAGAAGCGGCGATGCCCGGAAGAAGGCCCCCTGAAACACATTGCCCTGCATGCGGAGTTGCAGGCCGGGATCTGTGGCTTCCTCGCGGGCGATCTTGAAGGCATCCAGGTAGTACACCTGATAGTCGTTCTTCTTGATAAGTCGCTGGGCAAATGGCGGGATGGACTCCCACACCCGCTGCGGATCCGTCTCACTGCTCTGCCAGATGAAGACGCCCCCTTCCTTCAACCCAGCCAGCGGGTTGGAGTGTTTGAACACGTTGGGGTCAGGTGACATCACAACATCCACGGTCTTCAATTCGCAGTTTACCCGGATGCGTTCGGGAGCCAAGGCGGCGTAGAAGGCCGTGGGTTGACCCTTCTTCTCGGAACCGTACTTCGGATTCGCCTTCACGTGGACGTCCAGCAGGTCGTAGATGGTGCTGGTCAGGTTCAGACCAGTGGTGATGGCACCCCATCCCCCAATGGAGTGCATCCGCACCGCTACAGCGCCTTCCGGCAGCAAATCTGGATTCTCCGACCCCTGAATGCTGAGCTCGCGCAGGTGCGGGTAGTCGCGCAGCAGTTCTTCCTGGAGGTGCTGCCTTGCCTGGTAAGGGGTATCCTCATCGATGAAGTCGATGCCCAGGTAGAACAGCCGGCGCTGCGGCCCATCCGGGAGCATGTTTTCCACGGCCCCGATGAGCTGTTCGGGCTGTAAGTCCCGGCTCCCCATGCCGTAGCTACCGGAGTAGATCGGCGGCCGCTGCTTGAGACTGCGGACCTCAGGGTACTCGGGGTAGGGCAACTGGTAGCTGCCGGCCTTGCGTCCGGCAGCCACGCGGCCATTCTCCACCGCCTTATCCAGAGCTGCACGCATCTCGCGTACCAGCGGCAAGTCCTCGGCGAGAGGCTGATCGGTGCGCTCCAGCACGGCCACGCCCTGCTTGCCCATTAGAGCAGCCACAATCTCAGGACCCGGGAAGGGACGGTGGAAGATCACGTTCAGGACCCCGACCTTCAGGCCCCGGGTCTCCCGCAGGTAGTCTGCAACAGCCTCGGCGTTCCCTACCATAGAGCCCATGCCAGCGATGACGTAGTCGGCATCTTCCAGCTTGTAGCCCTCGATGAAGTCGTAGCGCCGGCCCGTCAGCTCATAATACTCGTCCAGCACGTGGCGGGCGATAGGCCGGACGTGGTCGAAGTAGAAGGGACGCTGGGCGGCCACCCCCTGCGCGTAGCTGTCCTGATTCTGAACGACGCCCACCTGAGCCGGATTGTCCACATCCCATATCTCGGGGATGCGCCGGCGGGTGGGGCCGAAAACGATGCGCTGAGCCGGCGTCGGGCAGTCGATGATGTCGTCCGGGCTGCCCAGGAACTCGGCCACCAGCTCGGGCTCTGGGATGTAGGCGGCCTCCAGGACGTGGCTGGTCAGGAAGCCATCCTGGGCGTTGATGCCGGGGGTCAGCGAGAGTTCGGCGATCTTATGGGCGATCAGGCACAGGTCGGCGGCGTGTTGGGCGTTCTTGGCGAAGACCTGGAAGAAGCCTGTATCGTCCACGGCGTGGTAGTCGTCGTGGCCGGCGTGGACGTTCAGCGTGTGCTTGGTCATGGCCCGGGCGGCGATGTTGAGCACGTAGGTGAGACGCTTACCCACGGCGGCGTACAGGGATTCGTGCATGTAGGCAATGCCCTGGCCCGAGCTGAAGTTCACCGAACGCAGGCCGACCATGGCCATACCAGCCGTCATGCCGGCGGCGGCGTGCTCCCCCTCCGGCTCGACGAAAATCAGCGGGTTTCCGAAGGCGTTGAGCTGACCGCGGGCGGCCGCCGCGGCCCACCCCTCACCCATCTGGGTGGACGGGGTAATCGGGTACGCGCCGGCCGCTTCGCTGGCGGTCGTCTCAACCATCACGACGGCGGTATTGCCATCCACCGTCATTCGGATGCCGGGGTACTTCGGATTTCGGATTTCGGATGTCGGAGTTCTCATTACACACCTCATTCTTCATTGTGGATTGCGGGATCTCGGACTGCGGAATGAAAGAAACCCGCAATCCGAAATTCGCAATCCGAAATCCTTAGATTTCATAGCCTGCCAGTAGGCTGTTGATAGACGGTGTACCGTTCAGCTGTCGCGCGGTCTCGATCTCCTGCCGGCGGATCAGGTCGTAGCGTGGTGCCTCCGGGTTGGCGTAGAATAATCCCAATGGAACGGGATAGTCGTGTTGCGACAGGGCGAACGCCTCTTCCAGGTTCAGCGGATCGTGTTCGAGCGTGCCGGCCGACCGCCGGACAAGGCCATCACTTACCGGAATGCCTCGCTCATGCTGGAGGTAGATGACACCATTGGAGTCGTTCTGCAGCGTCCCGTAGGCGTCCGGGTTGTAGACTGGGCAGCGCTGCAGGACCTGGACGAAGCCCATACCTGGGTGGTCGAAAGCTCCCGCGATGGTGTCGTACAGGTGCGGTGGAATCCAGTCAGCGGCGCGAGCCACATAGGATGCGTTGGTGGCACCCAGGGCGATGGTGATAGGCTGGATGGCCGGCAGATATGAACCGTACGGCTGGGTGTAGGTGGCGAAACCCTGGGCCGTCGTGGGTGAAGTCTGTTTCTTGGTCAGGCCATAGATCTGGTTGTCCAGCAACAGGACCGTCAGGTTGACGTTGTAACGCAAACCGTGCGTCAGGTGAGACATGCCAATGCTCAGGCAGTCGCCATCGCCGGTGATCACGAAGACGTGCAGATCAGGTCGAGCCAGTACCAGACCGGTGGCGACGGGAATTGGCCGCCCATGCACACCATGGAACCCATAGGTGCCCATGTAGTGAGGAAAGCGGCTGGAGCAGCCAATGCCCGAAACGAAGACCACCTTCTCCGGTGAAATCGCCCGGTCCCGCAGCAGGCGCTGAACGGCTGTCAAGACCGCCAGGTCGCCGCATCCGCTGCACCATCGGGGCTCATTGCCACTTTTGTAGTCATCCAGCTCGAAAACTCGATCGCTTCGATGGGGCTCCGTGCGAACCCTACCGTCGGTGGAGATTGTCGGCAGCATGGGAATCTCTCCTTTCTCGATTTCGGATTTCGGAATGCGGATTTCGGATTTTTCATTCCGCAATCCGCAATCCGCAATCTGCAATCAGTTGGTAGATATCGTTCGGCTTGAGTGGCTGACCGCACACATTGGACCAGGAATCGATGTCGACCAGGGTCTCGGCCCGGAGCAGCGTGGCCAACTGGCTATACCGCCGCGAACCTTTCGATTTCGGATTTTGGATTTTGGATTTTGGATTTTCCATTCTGCCATCCGCATTCCGAAATCCGAAATCCGAAATGGAGATGGGTGGGTCCGAGTAGTTGATCTCCACACACACCTGCTTGTCGAACCGCTCGAGAATCTCTTTCACCCCGGGAGCCAGTGGACTCAGGAACCTCAGGTGGAGGGATGAGACGCTGTAGCCTTCGGCCCGAGCACGTTCGACGGCTTCCTCGATGACACCACGCGTACTGCCCCAACCGATCAATAACAACTGGCCGCTGTCTTGACCGAAGACCTTGGGCGCGCGCAAGCTCTGTTGGAGCACCTGCAGCTTACGACTGCGCATCTCGTGGCTCAACTGATTGACCGCTGGATCGTAGGAGACATGGCTGTTGCTGTCATGATTCAGCCCCGTCACCGTGTGCATACCCCCTGGCTGACCCGGGATGGCCCGCGGCGCAACACCCGTCGCCTCGTCCCAACCGAAGGGCTTGAACCCGGGCGTGACTGGACGCAGGTCCAGAGCCTCGGCCGGCGGCTCATCAGGCTCGACTGGCTTGTCAAAGGGCTGGACGCCGGTGGCCAGGTTGGCGTCGGAGAGGACGATCACCAATGTGCGCAACTGCTCGGCGATCTGCCGGGCGGTCTTCATCACGTGGTAGCACTCCTCGATGGTGGACGGCGCGATGACCACCTTGGGGGCGTCGCCCGGCGTGCCGAACACGGAGGACAGGAGGTCACTCTGCTCGACTTTGGTGGGTAGACCCGTGCTGGGGCCGCCGCGCTGCACGTCCACGACCACGAGCGGCGTCTCGGTCATCACCGCCAGGGCCTGGATTTCCGTCTTGAGGGCCATGCCCGGGCCGGAGGTGATGGTGTAGGCCGGATGGCCACCATAGGCCGCGCCCAGGGCGACGGCGATGGCAGCGATCTCGTCCTCTGCCTGGTGTACCACACCGCCAAACTGGCTAAAAACGGGAGCCAGGTAGTGGGATTGGGAGGAGGCCGGCGTGATGGGGTACATGGAGCAAAGCTTAAAACCGGCAGCGATGGCCCCCAATGCCAGTGCTTCGTTGCCATCCATCACCACCTGCGGCACTTCGGGTGCCACAGCCGGCACGTGATAGCGGTACGGCAGCGTCTGGCGCGCGTAGTCATAACCCCGCTCGACGAGGGCGAGGTTATTCTCGACAACCCCTGTCCCTTTGCTCTTGAACCGGCGGGCAACCATCGTTTTCAGAAGATCGAAGTCACGCTGATAGAAGTACGCCAACAACCCCACGGCCCACATATTCTTGCCACGTCGCGGATCGTCCACGACTTTGAGCGTCTCGGCCTCCAGAGGGATTTCAAATATCTCGTAGCCCTGCCGGCGCGCTCTTTCCAGAACACGCTTGTATGAGGCCTGCACCTCTTCGTCGTAGTTATCGGCCCATTGGCTGTCGATGAAGATGGTAGCACCATCGGCGAGGGCGTCGGCGTCCATGCGCGCTTCCAGGACGACTTCGTTGAAGGCCACCACGACGTTAGTTCTATCGCCGGGGTTGGTGACTTTCTTCGTGCCGAAGCGGATTCGAGCGCCGCTCATGCCGCCGGCGGTGCGGGGTGGCGGTTGGATTTCGGCAGGGATGAGCTGGACCGTCCAAACGCCGTTGCCCATCCGGGCGGTTGTCAAGGCGAAAACGGTGCCAGCCAGTTGAGCACCCTCGCCCGAGTCGCTGACGATTTCCAGCGTGTGCTCGGCGATGGGCCGCGCTTCCACGGCAGGCACCTGTCTCACCTGCAGCTCTTCAGCAATCATAGCTCCTCTCCATGGACCTACTGGTTCAGGATGCCCTCGATGATGGTCTGCTCTACTCCGCTAGTGTACCTGGTCTCTGGGAACTCCCTCACTAGAACCGGAACCGCCGGACGGAACAACCAGAAAACAAAAAACGGGCGGCACGGGATGATCAGGTCGGTATGCACATCCCGCAACTCGCCCTCGAGCGCTTGGTCCAGAGATAGTACAGTGATGAAGTTGTGTGGCGGGCATTATATCAAAAACGGGACAGTTTGTCAAGCGAAAATTCGCTAGAATCGAACTTTTCGCCAAAACTGGAATGCTCGCCAGTGGCGAGTCTCCCTCTTGACTTTCACACCGGGGTATGATAGACTATCGATGGCGGGGAGACCTTCTTTCAGTGACAAGTAAGCAGAGCAGACGTCATGAACTGCGTTCACCCTGAATGACGAAAAAGCTGGATGGCTAGATGGCTTGTTGGCTTGCAGAGTGCTCAGCTATCCAGCCAACCAGCCAACTGTTTTCGGAGCAGATTATGAATGTCATGAATCGGGAGGCCATCAGTACGATCTTTGGCATGAAAGTCCGGCAGGCGCGGCTGGACCAAGGCTTAACCCTGTCCCAGTTCGCCGAGCTGTGTGAGCTCTCGGCATCCTATGTCACGGAGATCGAGAAAGGCCGCAAGTACCCTAAGCCTGACAAGATCATACGCATGGCCGAGGTCCTGGGTACGACCTATGACAACCTGGTCTCGGTCAAGCTCGACCCGTCTCAGGCGTACCTGGAAAGTGTCCTGTCGTCCCCCCTCCTCCAAAAGTTCCCCTTCGAACTGTTCGGCATCGAAGCCAGCGACCTGGTGGATCTGATCACCCGGGCGCCGGCCAAGGCCAGTGCGCTCATTCACACCCTGGTCGAGATCGCCCGGCAGTACGACATGAAGAGCGAACACTTCCTGCGCGCAGCATTGCGCTCATATCAGGAAATACGCGAGAACTACTTCGACGAGATCGAGCAGGCGGTTGACCAGTTCGCGGCCGAGCATGAGCTGGCCGGGGAGTTCCCACTCTCCCTAGATCGGCTGGCAGAGCTGGTTAGAAGTGTGTTGAGGTATGAGTTGAACGAAAGCCTCATCCCGCAGTACCCACGCCTGACCGGATATCGCTCTATCTACGTTGACGGTGCGCAGCCAATGCTGCTCGTGAATCCCGCCCTGAGCCCGGCGCAGAAGAAGTTTGTTCTAGCTCGGGAGCTTGGCTACGAGTTCTTGGGCCTTCAAGAGCGGGCTATCACCTCAGCACCGGACACCGTCAGGTCGTTTGAGCAAGTGCTGAACGATTTCAAAGCGTCCTACTTTGCCGGCGCGCTCCTCATGCCCCGAGGGACCATTGTGAAGGATCTTGAGCACCTCTTCAGCCTGCCGGCATGGCAACCCAAGCAGTTCCTGGCTCTGCTTGATCGGTACGACGTGACACCTGAGATGCTACTGTATCGCTTCAGCGAGTTGATCCCTGAATATTTCGGCATCAAGCTGCACTTCCTCCGCTTCTACGACTACGGTGGCGAGTATCAGTTGACCAAGCAGTTGAACATGTCACGACTCATGATCCCCAGCGGCCTGGGCCTGAACGAGCATCACTGCCGGCGCTGGTTGACAGTCGGGCTGCTGAAGCGTCTGGCCGGTGCCCGCTCCAACGGCAGTCCAATCCCCATCGTGGGCGCGCAACGCTCGGAGTTTCTGAACTCCGGTGATACCTTCTTGTGCATCGGCTACGCACGACCTCTTACCCTATCACCTGAAATCGGGAGCAGCGTCACCATTGGATTCAAATACGACGCCGACTTACTCGAAACGATCCGGTGTGCGCTGGACCCGGACATTCCGCACGTGATCATCAACGAGACCTGCGAGCGATGCCCGCTGACGGCCGAGGAATGTGCCGTGCGAGCGGTGCCTCCGACCATCCTCGAAGAGCAGGCTCGGGATGAGGAACGTCAGAGGCAACTACAGAAAGCTATTGCGCAGGTACAGGCCTCCATTCTGCAGGCGGCCTAGCACAAGCGAAGGAGCCAGAGGAGCCAGAAGGGGCAAAGGAGCCAGAGAGGGGAAGCACTCTTCTGGCTCCTTTGGCTCTTCCGCCTCCTCTGGCAAAAGTTGCACCTCGCCAGAGCAACAGCCACAGTATCCCTTCTGGCTCCTTTGGCTCTTCCGCCTCCTCTGGCTCCTCTTTTTTGACTCAGCGAGCAACGAGGGGTAGATACATGTACTGTATCGATGAGACGACGCGCAGGGTCAATTGCCGCGACGTCGACAGTCCGTCAGGACTCCGCCCGACGACGGTGAACGGATAGCTCCCCGGCGCTACCAGCTCTGACACTCGAAGCGTCAACTCTACAGAGCCACGGCCATTGACACTGGCCGGCACGGGTGTTGCGCTGACACCAGGCGGCAGCCCCTCAATGGCCAACGCCACACTGCCACTGAAACCGCCGACAGGAACCACCTCGAAATACACTTTGCCCGTGCCACCTGGAATGACGAGCACCGTCCTTGAACCTGTGTCCAACCGGAAGCCTGGCAAAGTCAACACGCTGATGCCTCTGTCATGAGTCGCCATCCAGGCTTCACCGTTAGGTGTGATGGTTAACGCCTCCACCCTGTCACTCACCAGACCAGAGTTGAAGACATCGTATGTCCGCCAGCGGTGTCCTGAGCCCGTCGAAGGGTTACCGTTGTGAAACACACTGACCCCGCCGCCGTCGGTCCAAACCCACATTTCATCACCGCGCGCCAGGATGCCGGAAACCAGTACGCTAGCCAGTCCGTCGTCCGCCCGCCGGAAATTTGTCCACTGGTCCGGGCTGCTGAGCACACTGATTCCGACACCCGGTACGGCGACCCACACCCGGCCGGCGCTGTCCACCGCCAGTCGATGAGCCGATGCGTCACCCTGAGGTGTACCCAATAGCCCGAGTTCTACCGCGTAGATCTGTGTGTCTGGCAACAATGCCTGTTGCACGCCGGCCGGATACTTGAGGGTGTTGAAGATCGGGTAGACGATCAATGCATTGTCGGTATCGCTATAGCCCGTGTACCGGTACAGGGTGGGGTCGCCCTCAAACATGACAAACCCGGATGACAACGCCTGGTTCGCGGCGTTTTCACTGCCAAAGTCAGCCGGCACTCGTGTCTCCCGAGCCTCAACCTGGGCCGAGACGCGTCCTACAACCTGGCCCCGCCGGCTGGTATTGCGAACGGTGTAGTGTTCCCATGTCTCAGAGTCCACGTCCAGCACACTCACACCACCGTAAACATCCGTCGAGCTCACGCGATGGGGTCGCGTCGCAAACCAGATGCGGCTATCAGGGCCAACCGCCACATCACTCACCGCATTCGACAGCAACCCCAACTCAACGGCATAGACAGGCGTATTGGGATCGAGGCGCGTCGGCAACTCTGGCGATATTTGCAACCCGTTCACATCTTCTTGAGGATGGGCCAAAAAGGACTCGTATCGATAGACCGTGGTATCATCACCTATCATCAAATATCCGCTTGAGAAGCGGGATTGAGCCGTGGCACTGTCAGGAATATCTACAGCCGACACCCAGATACGTGTCTCGCGGCGCGGGGCCGGCTGCCGCAAAAACGTCACAGCGGGCTCCTTCCTGCGGAGTGTGTTCTCAAATGTATAGTTCGTCCAACCTGTGTCTGGTGTGTAGTACCTGGCTCCATTGCCGCCCCACACCCAAACGCGGTCAGCATCATCAACAGCCCACAGACGGTTGTCGTTGATGCTCACCATGTCCCGGGCATCGATGATAGACCAGTAGTCATCTTCCACCCCGGGCGCGATATCGGTACCCGGATAGATCTTCCATGTGCCGTTCGAGAATCGACTGAGACCCGTCAGCGTCTTCACCCACACCTTGTCGCGCCCTACGGATATTGCATCGACCCGATTGTCAGACAGATGTCCGTTTTCCGCCGTATAGTGGCTCCACTGGTTCCCGTCCCAGTAATTGATCCCCCCACCGACGTGTCTGCAACCGTCGAACGCGGGGTCTGCCCCAATCCAGACGCGGCCGGCCTCATCCGACGCAATGGCGCGAGTGTGATTGCTATTGAGCACCGTACTGCCTGTGTACAGAGCTTTCCAGCCGGTATCTGGCACGTAGCCGTGAACGGCACCCCGATACCGTGTCCAAACCCGGCCGGCCGCCACGGCCCACAGATCGGTTGGCATCTGCGTGGTCATGATGCCGCCGAAATCTGCTTCGATGGCTTCCCACACCGACTCGTAGACCTGCCACCCACTTCCGGTCCACCGGCTGACGGGCGCACTGCACAGGGAAGAAAACTCGTGACCTAACCACATTCGGCCATCGGCACCAAACGCGATGGTATGCACCTCGTCGTCGGCGATCCCGTCGGTCGCTCGATACCGTTGGTGCCAGGCAACACCATCGAAGGCCCAGACCCCACCGCCACGGCACGTCCCCGTAGGATCGCACAACCGGCTGGTGGCTGCCCAGACATTGCCATCGCCAGGGTTTACCGTGAGACTTTGGATAGTTCCGTCAATACTGTACAGGCGCCACCCTCCGTCAAACATGGTGAACTGACCCCGCTCCTCGTGGCTGATCCACACCCGACCAGCACCGTCGATGGCCATTGCTCCGGTATCGTTTGAGATCAGCGGACTGTTGAACTCGGTGTAGACCGTCCAGTTGCCATTGTCATAGATACTTACGCCATTGAACGTGCTGATCCACACGCGGCCGGCGTGATCCACCGCTAAATCTCGCACGTCGTCGGCCGCCAGACCGACGTCAACGGCATAAACCGGTGTGCCGGGTTCCACCGTCCGCTGAAGCCCCGTGCTGATCGTTACCGCCTTTTTGGGCTCATTCCAGTCACGGTAGAAATAGATCGTCGGGTCAGTCCCAAACATTAGATAGCCCGGCGAGAAGGCCGACAAGACTTCCGCTTCATTGGCAAGGTCAAGACGGATTTCCTGCTCATCAGTTCGCGCGCGTTCCACAACCATCGCTCTAACGCCGGCACGCCGGCTAGTATTCCTGATTGTAAAGTTTGTACCCGGACCATCGGGCGGATAGCGACTGACACCTCCCGTGGTTGCAACCCACAACGTGCCGTCCGGGGCAATTGTGATGGCCTTGACCCAATTGCCGGCTAGCCTGTCCTGAGGATACAGGCGGTGAACGATGGTGTCATTCGTCACGTCCCAGCCGACAAGTCCTCCCCATGTGCTGCCGGCCCACAGCGTATCTCCTTGGGCACGCAACGCCTCGACCCGATCGGCGTTGGCCTGCGTGACCCAGCCTTCTGTATTGCTCTGTTGTGGAGCCACCGGCTCCGCAGCCTGTGCAGAGCCTAAGAGCGCTGAGGAAAACAGGAGCCCAACCCAAACAATGTATCGTCGCATGAGCATACCTTCCACTTGGTCCAAAGTCTGAGGTCCGAAGCCTGTCCTGAGCCCAGTCGAAGGGTCCAAAGTCGAGAGCATCACGTGGTCGCGCCCTCGAACTCCGAACTTAGGACTTCGGACTATTCAAGGTGACCTGTCACCCTGCTAAAGTCAGTGATCAGTCACCGGTGATTACTGATGACTGATCACTGACTAACTGATCAGTGACTACTGCCTCCTTTTCCTCGCGCGTCGCCACCCCTCGGGCTGAGCCTCGGAACGAAGCCCAGATACCGGCCAGGATCAGAGCGCCGCCGATCACCTTGAGAACCGTTGGCGATTCATCCAGCAAAAGCCAGGCCAGGAACGTCGAGCCTACCGGCTCTCCCATCACCGACACCGCCACGTATGTTGCCGTGAGGTATCGAAGTGCCCAGTTGAACGACGAGTGCCCCATCAGTTGAGGAACCACGGCCAGCAGGAGAAACATCAGATACGTGTTTGGCGTGTAGCCGGTAAAAGGCTGCCGGGTGAGGACAGCGATGGCGAGCAACTCGACAGCGGCCGCACTGTATGTCAGGAAAACATACGTGACTAGTGAGACTTTCGAGCGCAGCCCTCGGCCTATGAGGAAGTAGCCGGCCACCATCACAGCGCCCAGAATAGCCAACGCATCACCCCACAACTCGGATGCGCCGATGCTCATATCGCCGTATCCGATGACGATACCGCCCACAATGGCAACGACGATCCCAGTGGTCGTCCGCCTCGTCAGTTGCTCATCTGTGAACAGATGCGCTGCCAGACCAACCCATAGCGGGCTGGTGGAAACGAACACGACAGACGATGCCACCGAGGTGTGGTCCAGTGAGGAGATCCAGAAGGCAAAGTGTAAGCCTAGAAAGGCGCCCGACAGCAGTGCCAGTCGCACGTCACGTCGGGTGAGAGCCCGCAGCTCATCCCACGCCGTGAACCACACGATGGGGGCTAGAATCAGAGAGGCAATGGTCAGCCGATAGGCGGCAACGGCCAGCGGCGGGGCATCTGCCCAGCGGATAAAAATGGCCGCAAAGGATACGGCCACCACACCCACGCTCAACCCGATGAATGGCTTAACTGTGGATTCGGCGTTCAGTTGAAGCATATGAGTTACAGCACGCCGGCTGCGGTTAACGCCTCTCGAATGGCCTGCCGGCCAGCCCCGTCCGGATACAACAGGGGAGAGCGTGGTCGGCCACCCCGGTAGCCCCGCAGGTCCATGGCGAACTTAACACCGCCTATCCCGTGCCGCCTGACTGCCCGATACACGCCACCCAACACGGCTTGCCGATGGCGTGTTGTCTCATGGTCATTCACCTGCACCAGGCCGTAGATTTCCACACACAGTTCTGGCACCACGTTGCTGATGGCTAAAATGGCACCGTCAACTCCCACGGTGAGGGCCGGGTGGAGGATGCCAGCCGCGCCCGACAGCAGAATAAAGTCATCCGGCGTGCGGTGGACGATCTGCATGAGCTGGTCGACATTGCCGGAGCTGTCCTTCATGCCGATAATATTGGGATGCTCCGCCAGTCGCGCTACGGTTTCGACCGCCATGTTCAGATGGGTGAAGGGCGGCACGTTGTACAGCAGGATCGGGATTGGCGAAGCTTCGGCCACAGCCGTGTAGTGAGCCCGCAGCGCCGGGTCCGTCATCTGTGAGGTGTAGTAAAAGGGGGTGACGACCATGGCGGCATCCGCGCCCAGCTCGCCAGCCCGCCGCGTCAGTCGAATCGTTTCGTCGGTGAACAGTGAGCCTGTGCTAGCGATCACCGCCCTGTCTGGTGCAGCATGCTCGCGAACCGTGGCGATGACCTGATCGCGCTCAGCCGGCGTCAGGTGCACAAACTCCCCCGTCGACCCCAGGGCGACGTAGCCGGCCAGCCCCGTCGCGTTCCACTTCTGAACGTTGAACGCCAGCGCCTCTGTGTCAACTTCACCATCCCGGAAGGGAGTGATAATAGGTGGAAAGATTCCGGAAAGCTTCATCCGCAACTCCTCGGTCAGCCACGAACGAATTTTCGCGGCCTGATATCGAAAACACCAGTGAACAGTAATTCAGTTTCCGGCTACTGGCTACTGACTACTGATTACTGTTTACTCGCACTATCACGGGCAAACACCACGATTCTCTCGGCGTCGGCGGCCAGCGGGACGTAGGTTTTTCGGCCGTCCAATACCCAGCCGCCATCGGCGGGCCTGGCGGTCGCCGCTGGCCGGCGGGGGTCAAATCGAATCGCCGGCTCGATCACCGCCACGGTCGCGGCCGGAAAGCGGTCGCCGCAGAAATCCGGCAGATATCGGCTCTGCTGCTCCTCGGTGCCGGAAATGTCCGCTTCCGGTCCCCGCCATTGTAGTCGAATCGTCGGTAGATAGCAAACGTGATAGTCTGGTAGTCCTAATAGTCGATTAGTCGCTTGGTCGGGTAGTCAGGCTAGCCACTTAGTCGGATGGTCCGACCACCTGACTAACCTGACTGCCTGACCACCTGACTAACCCGACTACCCGACTAATTGACTAATTGACCGAACATGCGTGCGCGTCTATAATCTTGCTGCTATGTCAATCCACGTTCTCCCGCCTTCCGTCGCTGCCAAGATCGCGGCCGGCGAAGTCGTCGAGCGGCCGGCCTCGGTGGTGAAGGAGCTGGCCGAAAACGCCCTGGACGCCGGTGCCACGGACATCAAGGTGGAAACGCGCGATGGTGGCCGGCGCCTGATCCGGGTGATCGACAACGGTCACGGTATCCCCCTGGATGAGGCGGAGCTCGCCTTTGAGCGCCACGCCACCAGTAAGCTGGAAACAGCCGAGGATCTGGAGCACATTCGGACGCTAGGCTTCCGGGGCGAGGCGCTTCCGAGCATCGCCGCTGTCTCCCAGGTCACACTGCTCACGCGGGCCGAGGGCGACGAAGTGGGCACGCTGTTGAGGCTCGATGGTGGTGAGATCGTCAATCGGCAGGCCCGAGGAGCGGCCGTGGGCACTGTGATCACCGTCGAGAACCTGTTCTACAACACGCCGGCCCGCCGCAAATTTCTGCGCACCGCCCGCACGGAGAGCGGTCACATCCAGACCTACATCACCCGCGTTGCTATGGCCTTCCCCGACCGCCGCTTCACCCTCATCGCCGATGGCCGCACCGCTTTCCAATCGACCGGCAGCGGGAAACTCTTGGATGTGTTGATTGAGGTATATGGGCTGGAGATAGCGCGTCAACTTCTGCCGCTAGGGGGAGAGAAGGAGACAGAAGAGACAAAAGAGCCAGGAGAGCCAAAAGGGACAATCCTCTCTGGCTCCTCTGCCCCGTCTGGCTCCTATGGCTCCTTCTCCCCCTCTGGCCCTTCTGGCTCCTCTGACCCTTCTGTCTCTGGCTTTGTAAGTCCACCATCACTCCATCGCTCCAACCGCACGTACATCGACTTGTTTGTGAACAGGCGGTGGATTCAGGATCGGTCGCTGACGTATGCGATCGGTGAGGCGTATCGAACGCTTTTGCCGACAGGCCGGCATCCCATCGCCGTGATCCGCATCGCCATGGACCCGTCGGAGGTCGATGTGAACGTTCATCCGGCTAAGTCCGAGGTCCGGTTCCGCGACGGGCGCGGAGTTTTCACTGCCGTACAGCGAGCTGTGCGTACCGCCGTAGTGGATCAGGCTCCGGTGCCCCACATCGAACTTCGGACCCACCACCGGGGCTTCTCCGACTGGGAACGCACCCGCACCCCACACAACCACGTGGACAGCCAGCTCGCCCTGGAGCCACAACGCACCGCCGACACCGACCCAATACCCAATATCCAATATCAAGTATCTGATGCCCTGCCACCGCTCCGTGTCGTCGGCCAAATCGCTCAGGCGTACATCATCGCCGAAGGGCCGGCCGGCATGTACCTCATCGATCAACACGCAGCCCACGAGCGGGTACTCTACGAGCAGTTGAGGGACGCCAATGACACCCCCATCACTAGCCAGGCCCTTCTGGACCCCATCGTCGTAGAGGTCACCGGGCCTCAACTTGAAACCCTTGAGGATCACCTCGACACACTGACGCAGACCGGCTTCGAAATCGAGCCCTTCGGCGGGGAGACGGTCCTAGTTCGGGCGGTGCCGGAGGTTCTGAAAGATCGCAACCCGGCCCGGGTCATCGTCGGCATCCTAGATGAGCTTGCGGAAGGCGGCGCGGGTGTGGACGAGGAGCTTGAGGCGCGGCTCATCGCGAGCGTGTGCAAGCAAGGTGCTGTGCGCGCCGGCCAGACCCTCACTCACGAAGAAATGCAGGTGCTGGTCCGCGACCTGGAGGCCAGCAGCGCCCCCCGCACCTGCCCCCATGGCCGGCCGACAATGATCCACTTGAGTGCTGCGCAGCTCGAAAGGGAATTTGGCCGGCGGTGAGCAGTCATCAGTTAACAGTAATCAGTGATCAGTAACCAGCCGCCGGCCTAGGATCTAAGGACATGTCTGATCTGAATAGAACGATCTGTCGATCGACTACAGTCAGCCGCCTGTTCCACCCCTGCAAGGCGAAGATGCCGAGTGGGCCAGGCAGGTGGTAGCTCATGCTGGCTCGTCGTAATGACAAAACAGAGGCAATGGACAGGAAAAGTGGCTTGACTGCCACCACTTTGTCATTTGTGGTTCTGGCACTCGCACTCGTGAGCTTCCTCACGGGGTGTGCTGAGAGAGCACCGGTCGAGAAAGACCTTCCAGTGCTCAGAAACGACCTCGAGGGTGGGAAGGTCGAAATTGTGCATGAGATCCCCGGAGAAAATTTCGCGTTCGTCACGGCCTACTCCACCGACTACGACACTGCGCGGTGGCGAATCACTGATTCCAAAACACTGCGCATGGAGGCACGCATCGTCCCCGCCAGTGCAGGAGACATCCCCGAAGTGTTCATCGAGCACGTCCACATCGATTGCTCGATCCAATCGCGGTTGGCCGGCGTCGATGGTCTTCCCCAGGACTCGATGGACGATCGGCTCCACACCGGGAACCAGGTTGGTTTCTGGATCACCGAGGAGTACCCCTATGAAAACGTATTCATTATCGAGGGGTATTCGCAAACTCTCATTCGAGGGTGGGGTTTTGTCTCAGGGAGCACCGGCGTGCGGAGGCTGGCCGGAAAGCGGCTCACCGAAAAGACGTTGGTGGAAGATGGCAAGGTGTATGCCTCCAAGGTCAGCGTGGTCTACGACCTACTGATCCGTAATCCAGGTGAGGAGTATCTCCACACCCGGTCGATCGTAGATGAGTTTCTCATCCCGGTTGCTGGAGGGACACAAGAGTCGCAGTAGATGCCCGAAGATCCACTCATCAGCTTCCTCACACACTACGGCCAGAACCTGACGGAGCTGGCCAGGCAGGGCCGGCTGCGTAAAGCGTATGGGCGTGACGCAGAGGTCGACGCTGTGCTGCGCCGGCTTGCCAGACCACGCGGTGCCCGGCCACTACTGGTAGGGCCACCTCGGGTAGGCAAGACCGCCATCATCCACGAGGTGGTCCGCCGCATCGTCCAGGGTGACTGTCCCGAGCCACTGCACG
>JBHIAO010000073.1:0-17278 GCA_046758565.1 Anaerolineae bacterium | reverse complement strand
GCCGGCGAAAAGCCAAATTCGAAATTCGAAATTCGAAATTCGAAATCGGAATGCCTGGCATTCCGTTTGGGAAAGCTAATTCCCTATAAAGTATCAGCCACCGAATTCATTCGGCGGCTCATTCGGTGGCTCGGCATGCTGTTGCTGCTCACCTTCCTCGCCGGCTGCGCAACACGCCCCGACGTCGCCCAACCGCGCCATAGCCAGCCGGCCGGCGAAATCTGGGGCGAGCAGACAGTCGGCCAGACGTTTGTCGCTCAGAAGAACGGGTTGAACCGCGTCGACGTCTTCCTGGCCACGTACGCCCGCGACAACACCGGTCCGGTGACATTTCACCTGCGGGAGAGCCCAGCCGCCGGCCAGGACCTCGTCACCATCCAGTTTGACGCCCGCGACGTACAGGATAATGCTTACCAAACCTTTACCTTCCCGCCGCAACGCAATTCCCAGAACCGATCCTACTTCTTCTTCCTGGAAGCGCCGGCCGCCAAGCCGGGCAACGCGATCACCGTGTGGGCAAGTCCCACAGACACCTACAGCCAGGGACAGGCCTACCTGGCCAGCCAACCTCACCCTGGCGACCTCGCCTTCCGAACCTACGCCGAGTACAGCATCACCCAGATTGGGCGCGACCTGTGGCGAGGCCTTCGCCGGCACACCGGTACGGCCTTGCTGGCAATCCTTCTCTTTGTGGTTCCAGGCTTTGGTGTGTTGTCTCTGTTGTATTGGGGAGATGTAGATGCTGGATGGCTGGATGGCTGGATGGCTTGTAAGTCGGCTCGTACGACACTAGCCAACCAGCCAACCAGCCAACCAGCCAACTATTCTCAGAGTAGAGATTGGGAGTTGGTAGTCCTGGCAGCCGGACTGAGCGTTGCTATCGCCCCTCTGCTCATCCTGTTCGCCTCGCTCGCCGGCCTCCCCCTCAGCCGAGGCCCGGTCATCGCACTGCTGATCTTGCTCGCCATTCTGGCAGTACTGCCTGGCCTCCTCCGGCGCCGCCACCCTCACTCCCCCGCTCCCCCGCTCCCCCGCTCCCCCGCCCCTCCCCCCCTCCGCCCCTCCCCCCCTTCTGGCTCCTCTGGCTCTTCTGGCACCTCTGGCCCCTCTACCCCCCTATTGCTCGCCATATTCACCATCTCGCTCGCCACAAGACTCCTGGTGGCACAAGATCTGGTCGCGCCGATGTGGGGGGACTCATACCATCACACACTCATCGCCCAACTGCTGGTCGACCACGGTGGCCTGTTTCAATCCTGGGAACCCTACGCGCCGCTCCAGAGCTTCACATACCATTTTGGCTTCCACAGCAACGTGGCGCTCTTCCACTGGCTCACGGGCACGCCGGTGCTGGAATCGGTCATCATTGTTGGCCAAATCATCAATGCACTGGCACCTCTCATGATCTACCCGTTCGTGCGCCGGTTGGGCGGCAGCTCATGGGCCGGCCTCATTGCGGTCCTCATCGCCAGCCTGCTCTCACCGATGCCATCTGGTTATGTCAATTGGGGGCGGTACACCCAGCTCACGGGAATGGTCGTTCTGCCCGTTGCCGCAACTCTGACAATCGACGCCATCGCCAGCACAGATCGCGCATGGCGCCGGCTGGCGCTGGCAAGCATCGCGGTGGCCGGCTTGGCACTATCCCACTACCTCGTCACGCTCCTCTATCTCCCTCTCGTGCTGGCCTACCTGGCGTGGTGGAACGCCACACGCATCCGACACCTGTGCAGAAGAGCCCTTCGACTCTACTCAGGACAGGCAGAGGAGCAGGGGAGACAAGGAGACAAGGAGACAAGGAGACAGGGAGACAGGGAGACACGGGGACAGGGGGACAGAGACAAGGTCTCCCCCTCTCCTTGTCTCCCCCTCACCTCCGCACCTCCGCACCTCGGCACCTCTGCACTCCTTTCTGCCCTCACCGGGCCATGGCTGCGTGCCTGCGCCGTTGGCCTCATCGCCAGCATCCTCATAACGCCGTGGATTCTGAACTTGTGGCGCGGCCGTCTTCCACGTATGCTGGCTGCTCGCTTGGGTAGCAACCCACAGTCGACCTACTTCCAGACAGCTTATAACGTGGTGGGAGACATCTTCGTATACGTGCCCCCCTGGTTGATTGCACTGGCAGTCGCCGGCGCCGTCTGGGGCTGTTGGCAACGCCGGCCCCTGGCGATTATCACGATCGTTTGGACAGCGTTGCTCATTCTGCTTGCCAATCCAAACATCATCGGGCTGCCTGGAGCGGGTGTGGTAAACAACTTCACCCTGATAATTGCTTTGTACCTGCCCCTGTCGATCCTGGCCGGCGCCGGCCTGGCGCCACTTGTCGAGCACTCAAACACGCGACTGGCCCGTGGCCGGCTCATGGCGGCCGGATTGGTCATCGTGGCATCGCTGGCCGGCGCCCGTGTGCGACTGATGGATCTGGACTACCGCTACCGGTTGGTGACGCCGGCGGATCAGGAAGCCATGCAGTGGATCCGTGACCACACACCGGAAGACGCCAGGTTTCTCGTGAATTCATTTACTGCGTTTGGTGGTCACACCGTGGTTGGCGCAGACGCCGGGTGGTGGATCCCGTATCTTGCCGGCCGGCGCACCACGGTCCCGCCGGCGACCTACGGTATGGAGGCGTCTCGTAATGCAGATTACCCAATCCAGGTTGGAACATTCTACCGCGAGATAGCCGCACAGCCGCTGAACAGTCCAGCGACCATACAGGTGCTAAGCACCCACGACGTCACACACATCTACATCGGCGCGGTTGGCGGCGAGCTCCTCGACCCTACGAGGTTGGAACGAAGCCCCCTGTATCATCTCGTCTATAGCCGCAATGGCGCCATGATCTTCGAATTGACGAAGACGTTTCCCTCAGAACGTCCTTGACGTGTGCTGTCCACTCGAATACAATTCCGTTCCTCTTTGCTATGCGGTTCCATGAGGCGCGTCACAAGATTGCGTACTACCGCACTTTGTGTTAAAATTGCCGACAACTCGTTAGTCATCGGGAGGAAGGGGGTGATGCGGTCTAGCGATGTGTTATACCCAGCAGTGGCAAGCAGACCTACGTGGGAACCAGGAAATCCAAAGATTCGCGGCGAAATGCCAAGCTGCATTTTGGCAACCCATAAGGGTGCGAGAGGAGGAGAAATGATGTCACGCAAACCCATACACGTTTTCAGCATTCTGGTTGTTCTGGCGATGCTCATCGTCGCGTGTGGCCGCAGCGCCCCGGCGCCAGCACCCGCCGAGCCCGCTGAGGAGGCCGTTGTCGAACCGGCCGGCACGATCCGCATCGGCGCATCTGTATCCGAGACAGGCAAGTACGCCCGCGAGGGCGACATGACCCGCAAGGGCTACGACCTGTGGGTGGACTACGTCAACAACGAGCTCGGCGGCCTCGACGTCGGCGGCCAGAAGTATCTGGTCGAGATCGTCTACTACGACGACGAGAGCGACCCCGAGACCTCAGCCAAACTGGTCGAGAAGCTGATCACCGAGGACAAGGTGGACTTCATCCTCGGGCCGTACTCCAGCGGCATCACCAAGTCCACCAGTGCCATCACCGAGAAATACGGCGTGATCATGGTCGAGGGCAACGGCGCCGCCGAGTCGCTGTTCGAGCGCGGCTTCGAGAACCTGTTTGCCGTCCTGACGCCAGCCAGCTTCTACACCAAGGCCGCCCTGGAACTGGTGGCCGCCCAGGGAGCTCAGACAGTCGTGATCCTCTACGAGGACACCGCCTTCCCCACCGCCGTCGCCAATGGCGCCCTCAAGTGGGCCGACGCACTCGGCCTGGAAGTGCTGGCAGTGGAGACCTACCCCAAGGACGTGGCCGACGTGTCGGCCGCCATGACCAAGTTCAAGGACCTCGACCCCGACGTGTTCGTCGGCGGCGGCCACTTCAACGACGCCCTGTTGTTCCTGCGCCAGTCCAAGGAGTTGGACTTCAACCCCGACGCCTTCATCATCACCGTCGGTCCGTCGTCGGTCAAGTTCATCCAGGAGATGGGCTCCGACTCCGAGTACGTCATCGGCCCGGTGCAGTGGCACCCGTCGTTGGCCTATGAAGGCCAGTGGTTTGGTTCGGCCAGCGACTACCGCGATCGCTTCGTGGCCATGTTCGGCGAGGAGCCAGACTATCACCACGCCGAGTCCACCGCTGCCGCCCTGGCCCTGGGCGTGGCTATCCAGCAGGCCGGCAGCCTGGACACCGACGCCGTGCGGCAGGCGCTGCAGGAGCTGAACATTGACACCTTCTATGGCCCCATCGCCTTCGACGAGACCGGCAAGAACAACGTCAAGCCCATGGTCGCCATCCAGATCCTCAACGCCGAGCATGTCGTGGTCGCGCCGGCCGCCGCCGCTTCCGTGGATGTCACCTATCCCTTGCCGACCTGGAGCGAGCGAGCGATCGCAGTCGCCGAACCGGCCGGCACGATCCGCATCGGCGCATCTGTATCCGAGACAGGCAAGTACGCCCGCGAGGGCGACATGACCCGCAAGGGCTACGACCTGTGGGTGGACTACGTCAACAACGAGCTCGGCGGCCTCGACGTCGGCGGCCAGAAGTATCTGGTCGAGATCGTCTACTACGACGACGAGAGCGACCCCGAGACCTCAGCCAAACTGGTCGAGAAGCTGATCACCGAGGACAAGGTGGACTTCATCCTCGGGCCGTACTCCAGCGGCATCACCAAGTCCACCAGTGCCATCACCGAGAAATACGGCGTGATCATGGTCGAGGGCAACGGCGCCGCCGAGTCGCTGTTCGAGCGCGGCTTCGAGAACCTGTTTGCCGTCCTGACGCCAGCCAGCTTCTACACCAAGGCCGCCCTGGAACTGGTGGCCGCCCAGGGAGCTCAGACAGTCGTGATCCTCTACGAGGACACCGCCTTCCCCACCGCCGTCGCCAATGGCGCCCTCAAGTGGGCCGACGCACTCGGCCTGGAAGTGCTGGCAGTGGAGACCTACCCCAAGGACGTGGCCGACGTGTCGGCCGCCATGACCAAGTTCAAGGACCTCGACCCCGACGTGTTCGTCGGCGGCGGCCACTTCAACGACGCCCTGTTGTTCCTGCGCCAGTCCAAGGAGTTGGACTTCAACCCCGACGCCTTCATCATCACCGTCGGTCCGTCGTCGGTCAAGTTCATCCAGGAGATGGGCTCCGACTCCGAGTACGTCATCGGCCCGGTGCAGTGGCACCCGTCGTTGGCCTATGAAGGCCAGTGGTTTGGTTCGGCCAGCGACTACCGCGATCGCTTCGTGGCCATGTTCGGCGAGGAGCCAGACTATCACCACGCCGAGTCCACCGCTGCCGCCCTGGCCCTGGGCGTGGCTATCCAGCAGGCCGGCAGCCTGGACACCGACGCCGTGCGGCAGGCGCTGCAGGAGCTGAACATTGACACCTTCTATGGCCCCATCGCCTTCGACGAGACCGGCAAGAACAACGTCAAGCCCATGGTCGCCATCCAGATCCTCAACGCCGAGCATGTCGTGGTCGCGCCGGCCGCCGCCGCTTCCGTGGATGTCACCTATCCCTTGCCGACCTGGAGCGAGCGGTGAGCCAGATGAGTTCTGGTTAGGGGTGTGACCTGACGCGTAACCAGGGGAACTTGAGTCCTTGAGTTCCCCTGGTTTATTGGACTCTGTTGGAAAACCGGGTCGGGGGACCGTTCGACTCCTCGACAAGCCACCTTCGACAAGCTCAGGACGTCGCTTCGACGAGCTCAGGAGAGGACTCGGGACGGTGCAGGCTCACGACGGCGCCCGGGCTATCCATATCCTTCGACCGGGCTCAGGACAAGTGTTGTGGTGAGTTCGTGCCCCCTGACCCGATATGTGGGACCTTGTCTACGCACTTCCGAAATCCGAAATCCGAAATCGACGATGACCACTATTCTGCAGTTGACGCTCAACGGGATCCTGCTTGGAGGCTTCTACGCCTCGATGGTCCTGGGCTTCTCCTTGACCTGGGGTGTGATGGGCGTGATCAACCTGGCTCACGGCGAGTTCCTGATGCTGGGCGCGTTTCTAGCCTGGTTGCTGTTCAATCCGCAACGGACCGACGTGGCCATCAGCCTCCCTGGCTCAGAGATCAGCCTGCCGGTGCTGGCGCTAGCCGGCGTGTGGATATTCCTGGCCCTCAGTTTCGTCTCATACCGTTTTGGCCTGCGCCGGCTGGCTTCGCGCTCGGGGCGGGGCTTGATCAGTCTGGTGATGGGTGGCGCAGTAACTGGCGTGCTCTACTGGGTGTGGCGAGACGTCTTCAGCCTGGCGCCCATTGACCCGTTTGTATCTATCCCCGCCGTCATGCTGGTCTTGTTTTCCTTCGGTTATCTCCTGCAAAAACATTTGATCAACCGGGTGGTCGAACGCCCTCATTTGATCACACTGCTGATCACCTTCGGCATCTCGGTGATCCTCACCAACCTGGCCTTGTTGGTGTTCAGCGGCGACCCACGGCAAGTGATTCTCACTTACCGGCCCAACGTGAACGTGGCCGGGGTGACCGTGCCCACCACGCGGACATTCGTCTTTGGCGTGGCCCTGTTGATTATGCTGGCCCTCCACTTATTTCTCCAGCGCACCCGGACCGGCAAATCAATCCGCGCCGCCGCGCAGCATAAAATGGCCGCTCGCACTGTCGGCATTGACATTTACGAGACCTACGCGCTGGCCTTTGGCATCTCCATCGCGCTGGTCGGCGCGGCCGGGGCAATGATCAGCCCGTTGCAGGCCGTGTGGGCGGTGATGGGTCCCCCCTTCACGCTCAAGGCGTTCACCATCACTGCCCTGGGTGGGCTGGGCCGGATCCAGGGGGCGATGCTCGGCGGCCTGGTCCTCGGCCTGGCCGAGTCGTTCATTGGCTTCTACGTCGGCACTGGCTGGGGCGTGGCCACCGCCTTCATCTTGTTGGTGCTGATTCTGATCTTGCGGCCACGCGGTCTGTTGGGTGGGGAGTTGCCAGCCGAGGTTCAGTAACGCTCAAACCTGCGGCGTTTAGCCGTCAGGTCCGGTGCTCACGCTAGCCAAGGCATCTTATTGGTGAGAGCATCCTGGGCCAGCGAGACCTGTCCTGAGCCTGCCGAAGGGACGATTCCCGGCGTCTAAACGACGCGGGTTTTAAGCCCGCTGAACTGTTGGGTGAAAGACATGACAACGAGTCAAGCAAGTGTGAGTCAGAGAAGGCTTGGCGCCGAAGCGCGTTGGGTGCGCCTGGCAAGGTGGCTGATCATCACCGGCACAGTGATTGGTCTGTTGCTGCTGCCGCCGCACCTCAGCGGGTATCGGTTGCGCTTCCTGACTCTGCTCTTCCTGTGGATTGCCATGGCCAGCAACTGGAACCTGATCGCCGGCTACACCGGCTACGTGGACTTCGGCCATGCGGTCTTCTTTGGCCTGGGCGCATATTTCGTCGGCATTCTGATGGTGCGTGCCGACCCGGCTGTCTGGGTGCTCGACCGGCTGGGCCAGACAGAGGCGCTGACCCTGTGGCTGGAGGGCGCCCTGGCCGGCGCCAATCCAGAGGGATTGCTGGCCACCCTGGGATTCACCGGTCCCGGAGAAGTTCTGCGACTAGCTTCCTTCTTGCTGGCCCTCCTTGCCGCCGGGCTTGGTTCAGGTTTGTTTGCCTTGACGGTTGGCCTGCCCACCCTGCGCCTGAAAGGCCCCTATTTCTCCATCGCCATGCTGGGTACACTGATTGCTACGCGCGAGATCGTGCGCAACCTGAAACCACTCACCGGCGGTGGTGAGGGCTTGACCTTCCCTATGAAATACTATCCGGAATTTGTCTTCTTCTACTTCATGGCTCTCCTGGTGATGCTGCTGTCCGTAGCAACCGTGGCCTGGATATCGCGCAGCCAGATCGGTTATGCGCTGCGGGCGATCCGCGAGGATGAAGGGGCGGCCGATATGCGGGGCATAAACACGACGTTGCACAAAGTTCAGGCCTTTGTGCTGGCCGCCGCGCTGACCGGGCTGGCCGGCGGGGTACGGGGTTACTGGGACACCTACATCGAACCGGACTCGATGTTCGTCGAACAGATGACGGTACAGATGGTGATGATGACGATGCTGGGCGGCATTGGACGGCTGTGGGGTCCGGTACTCGGCGCTGTAACGCTGTACTATCTCCAGGAAGTCGTATGGGCCAACCTGCTCAAGTTACACCTGATTGCGCTCGGTCTGCTGCTGATCGCTATCGTGCTCTACCTGCCCGGCGGTCTGCTAGGTCTGATCGCTCCGAACGGTTTTACCGCCCGCGACCTGATCCGGCGCTGGGCTGTAGAGCCGACAGAGGAGGCTGAGGCTGCCCATGACTGAAGGACAGGCCGGTTCGCCGGAGGGCAACGGCACGACTCTGCTCGAAGGACGGCGCGTTTCCAAGGCGTTCGGCGGCTTGCAGGCGCTCAATAGCGTTGATTTTCAAATCAGGCAAGGAGAGATCGTCGGGCTGATTGGCCCCAACGGCTCGGGCAAGACAACGCTTTTCAATTGCATCAGCGGCATGCTGCCGGTTGACAGCGGCCAGGTGATCTTCAGAGGTGAGACTATCACCAACCAGAAACCGTTCCGCATCGCCCGGGCCGGCCTTGCGCGGACTTTCCAGGTCCTGCGCGTGTATGGCCAGATGACGGTGATGGAAAATATGCTGATGTCTCAACAGTGGCAGGGCAAGTCCACAAGGCACATGCTGCGCGCCAGCGACCAGGCCACTTACGAGCGTGCGCTGGAACTGTTGGATTTCGTTACACTCAGCCACATGCAAGGGGAGGTGGCTGCCAACCTCTCCCTTGGCCAGCAACGTTTGCTTGAACTGGCGATGGCGCTGATGCCCGACCCGGACATAATTCTGTTGGACGAGGCCACCGCCGGTGTCAACCCCGTCCGCATCGGAGAGATCAAGGATCACATCCGTGAGCTGCACGCCCGGGGGGTGACGGTGTTTCTGATTGAGCACAACATGGACGTCGTTTTCGACCTGTGTGAGCGCCTGTACGTGCTGCATCACGGCGAACTGCTGGCCGAAGGGCTGCCCGAGGACATCCGTAGGGACGAGACGGTAATCGAAGCATACTTTGGCCACTAGGTTCGTTGACGGAGGAAATCTTTACAGATGAGACGAGATTTCTGCTCACTAATTGTGAATTGTCAATTGACAATTGACAATTCACAATTCACAATTGCCAATTCACAATTCACAATTCCTGTCGTTTGAGGCAGAGCTTCGCGAAGGATTTGATACAGTCATGACAGACGCCAACGGCATCATCCTCGAATGCAAGAACCTCGTGGCCGGCTATGGCAAACTGCAAATCCTGCATGGCGTCAACCTGCACGTCAAGCGCGGTGAAATCGTGTGCGTGATCGGGCCCAACGGGGCGGGCAAGTCCACTGTGTTCAAGACGATTTATGGCTTCTTGCAGCCCGACCAGGGTTCGATCCGGTTTGACGGCCAGGACATCACCGGTCATCCGCCGGAGATGATTTTGCGATATGGCTTGTCGCTGGTGCCGCAAGTCCGCAGCACCTTCCCCCAGATGACGGTGCGCGAGAATCTGGAGATGGGTGCCTTCATTGATCCAGCCCCGCAGCGTCTTGCCCGCGGGCTGGAGCGCGCCTTCACCTTATTCCCCCGGCTGGCCGAGCGGGAGAAACAGTTGGCCGGCACGATGAGCGGCGGGGAGCAGCGCATGTTGGAAATCGCCCGTGCACTGATGCTCGATCCCAAAATGATCCTGCTCGACGAGCCTTCGGCCGGCCTGGCACCGCTGATCACGCAGCTCATTTTTGAGAGGCTGCAGGCCTTGAACGCGGAGGGGGTCACGGTGATGATCGTCGAGCAGAACGCCCGCCAGGGACTGTCTATCTCGGATCGGGGCTACGTGCTGGACGTTGGTCGCAACCGCTTCGAGGGCACGGGGCAAGACCTGCTAAACGACGAGCAAGTGCGGCACATGTACCTTGGCGGCTGAACGATCCCCTCCCACGCCCTGGCTGTTGGCGCTGTGCGCCACCCAGGCCGGCGCCGTGCTCGTCTTTCTGAATTTCGCCGGGGCGCTTCCCCTCATTCAAGCCGATTGGCAACTGAGCAATGCCCAGGCCGGAGCGATCCAGGCCGCCGGACAGGTTGGCTACGTCCTGGCTGTGCTGATCCTGTCTTCCCTGACCGACTACGTGGGCGCCGAGTTGTTGATTATCGGCGGCGCACTGTGGGCCGGCTTGAGCAATCTGGCTTTCGCGGGGCTGGCACATGATACGGCCAGCGCGATGGTCTTCCGGGCGCTAACCGGACTGGGCGTTGCCGGTATCTACATGCCGGGTGTGAGGCTCATCTCACAGCGTTTTCCAACCTCCCAGCGCGGGCGCGCAGTCGGCCTGTTCGTTGCATCCTTCACACTGGGATCGGCGGCCTCCATCGCCCTCGGCGGTAGCCTGGCGGCTGCCCTGGGCTGGCGGCCGGCGTTTGTGCTGACTTCTATCGGTCCGCTGGCAGGGGGACTGATTGGCTGGCGCGCTTTGCCCCGCACCGATGGTTCGCCACAGGCTCACTCGCTCCGAGCACCCCGCCCCATGTCCGAATTGCTACACAACTGCCCCGCGCTGCTGGCGATCGTCACGTACACTGCCCACGCCTGGGAGCTGCTGGGCCTGCGCGGTTGGCTGCCGGCCTTTCTCACCGCAGCCCTCATCTACGCCGGCGCTGATCTGGCCGAGGCGACGCGTAGTGGGGCGACCATGGCCGGGGTAGCCACGTTGCTGGGCGCGGTGTCTAACGCCTCAGTTGCGGCCCTCTCTGACCGCTTTGGGCGAACCCGGACAATCATGGTCGTGAATACCGCCAGTTTCGTCTGCACGCTGGGGCTGGGCCTCACCCTGACTCTGCCCTGGGCACTGGTAGCCGGCGCGGGCCTGGCGACCGCATTTCTCGCCAACGCCGACTCGGCCGTCATCTCGACCACTCTGACCGAAATCGTACCGGTCGACTACCTGGGCCGTACGCTGGCCGTGTACTCCTCCTTAGGGTTTACGGCTGGGGC
The DNA here is from genome assembly GCA_046758565.1 of Anaerolineae bacterium. GTDB lineage: Bacteria > Chloroflexota > Anaerolineae > Epilineales > JAANWY01 > JBHIAO01. Next base: position 6,233 of record JBHIAO010000073.1, on the reverse strand, counting down.
TATCGCACCGCTGGCCTTTGGCGCGGTGCTCGACCACACCCAGCCGGCCGGAGGGCCGGCGACTGGCGCTTACCGGCCTCCGTGGGGTTGGGCGTTCGCGATACTCGCCCTCGGCTCGCTGGTCGCGCTGGCCACGGCCTCGGCCCTGCACCGCCGGCTACGGACACGCCACCTCGCATCCCGGCTTGGCGAATGAATTCGCAGCAACATATGCGAAACCGACCCTTCGACGTAGCTCAGGACAGGCCTTCGTCGGTTGGGTTTCCAGTCAGCTGCAACGGGTTTCGCAGTATCAGCCGTCGAATTCATTCGATGGCTTCTTCGGACAGGCCGTAGCCTTCGTAAAGTTTGCCGCCAGTGAGCTCTTCGAAGCTCTTCTTTACCTCGACGGGCAGCGGTGCCGTACCGCTGATACACGCCCGAATCGAGCGCATGTCGTACTTACCAACCTCAGGATGGCTGTTGATGGCCACGTACATAGCGGGCACCGCATGGAGTAGGGTTGCCTTGTACATGTCGATGGCCTTCAGAACATCCACAACCTGGAACCGTGGGAGAACTACCATCTGAGCGGCCCCGTACACGGCCAAACTCATGCAGGCAACCATGCCGAACATATGGAAGAAGGGGATGACAGCCAGTAGCGTCTCCTCTCCCTCGCGAACGTCCGGCAACCAAGCATGGATCTGTAGCGTGTCGGCAACCAGAGCACGGTGCGACGCGATGGCTCCTTTGGATACACCGGTTGTACCCCCAGTGTACTGGTAGATGGCCACATCGTCGGGCCCCACATCGACAGCCGGCGCGCTGGTCGGCTGCCCATCGACCCAATCCTGGAACCAATGATGGCCGGCTGCAAGTTCCATACGGTGCCCGTCTTTCTTCTCGCGGAAGAGGGTGAATAGCGTCCGCAAAATGAAAGGCATGTATTCCTTGATGTTAGTCACGATCACGTTCTTCAACTGCGTATCCGGAATAATCTGCTGCATGGTCGGATACATCTTGCTGAGGGCGATGATAGTTGTCGCGCCGGCGTCGTTGAGCTGGTGTGTCAGCTCCTTCGCTGTGTACAGCGGGTCGTTGGCCACGACAATCGCGCCGGCCTTCAAGATACCGTAGAAACTTGCGACAAACTGTGGCGTATTCGGCAGCAACAGAGCTACTCGATCACCCTTGCTAACCCCCATTTCAATCAGAGCGTGGGCGATCTGATTGGCTAAGGCGTCCAGTTCGCTGTAGCTCAGCTTCGCATCGAAGAAGATGGTGGCCGGCAGTGTGGGATGCCGGCGGGCACTTTCTTCGAGGAAGTGGTGTAAAGGAACCTCCGGATAGTTCAGACTCGTCGGGACTCCCGGATTGTAGTGCTGCAGCCAGGGCTTCTCCATTTTCTCGCCTCCTTGAGATCACACCCCGCTCTTCTATGTTGGATCGTGCTGGTCGTAGTAGATGGAATACGTCTATCGGGGCCGCAAATTTGTTCCGGTTGCAGCCGCGTGTTATAATACAGGAGAATTCTGTATGAAACAACCGGCTGTGATTCCGGAGGCCGAACGATGTCATCCCCTGGCGCTGATTTCGCCGAGTATCGCCAGGTATAGCTGACAGCCACCCGTAACCACCGACCCAGGGTGACGTTATTCAAAATAGCACAGAATCCTACGTTGTGTAGGAGTTGGCGGGCAAGGAGAAGCCAACGATGAGGGATGAAGTGAGTATTCCGGCTTTCAAGCTGGATCACACGGGGCTGGCCCGGCTTTTTGGGGAGCTCGAGGCCCAGGTCATGGAGATTGTTTGGCAGTTGGATGAGGCGACGGTTAACGATGTGTTGATCCGACTCAGCGACGAGCATCATTACAACACAGTGATGACGGTGATGAGTCGGCTGGCTGACAAGGGCATTCTCGTTCGCCGGCGAGAGGGTCGCGCACACATCTACGAGCCTGTAGAGGACCGGGATACATTCCTGGCGCGGGTCTCGCGTGAAGTAGCTGAAGGCCTACTCCGCGAGTTTGGCGCTGTGGCCATCGCGCAGTTCGTGGATGCAGCCGACGCCGTTGACCCGGAGCTGCTGGCGGAACTGCGCCGGCGAGTCCAAGAGAAGGCGGGAAGCGACGACTATTGAGTGATACCAGACGCTACACTAACTCGTTGGGACAAAGGGAGCGCCAGATCAGGGGCTGGCTAGCCGGCAGTGGTGCCTTCTATGCCTTGCTGGTGGTCGCCGGCACTAGCAGTCTGGCGCTTCTGGGACTAGTGGCCGGCCTGCTGCCACTATACGTGCACGAGATCGCGAATCTCTGCCGGCGCTCGTTGTCGGCCCTGGCTGCCCATCTGCCGGCTGTTGGGGCAGTGGTCCCGCTGCTGGGCCTGGCGTTCGTAGTCGGACGAGGTGGGTTGAGTCTGATTCAGCAACTGTGGGATACGCGGCAGTTCCTGCAGTCGCTGCCTGCCAGGGAGCACGAACTTCCAGTCCGGCTGCGGCGGTTGGCGAAGGATCTGGGCATCACCAATCACCTGGACCTGATCCGGGACACCCGAGCCCTTTCCTTCTGCTACGGTCTACTGAGACCCCGGATTTGCGTCACGACCGGTCTGCTGGAGTTACTGGACGATGCCGAACTACGGGCCTTGATGTTGCACGAGCGCCATCATCTGCGACAGTACGATCCGTTGCGGATTCTACTCAGTGAGGTGCTGGCTGGTGCCATGGGCCTGCTGCCCATTGCCCACGTGCTAACACGGCGCTATCGAGTCGCCCAGGAGGTGGCGGCGGATCAAGCCGCGATCGTCGGCTGTAACTCCGAGGTAGCTCTCTCATCGGCCTTGTTGAAGCTACTCACCACTGAGAGAGACCGCTTGTGCATGCCGGCCACTGTGGGAGCGTTTAGCGTAACCCAAGAGCGGATCGCTCGGCTGGTCTACGGTGAGGAAGTGACGAGTGTACCGTCCGCGGGAGCATGGGTGGCCACGTTTCTCATCATCGCAGGCACATTATTGATGGGTTACGCTGGCCTGGCCGGCATGGACACCCTCAACGCGTTTCCGGTCGAATGCGTGAATACGCTGGTGCTGCTCCAGTAGGCAATGCTTGCGTCATGATGCGGTTCCGTTTTTTTGAGCTGAAATACTACGCATCGTAGGATTTATGACGGATGTGACGAAGGAGGTTTGATGTCGTGGATGCTCCCAACCTTGTCCTGAGCCCAGCCGAAGGGATCTCCGTTTTCCTGGCCCTCGTTGCCGGCCTGCTGTCGTTTCTCTCACCGTGCGTCTTGCCCCTGGCGCCGGCCTATGTCGGCTACTTGAGCGGCACGGCTCTCGTGACCGCCGGAGGCGTGGTCATCAGCGACCGGCGCTCGACTTTCATTCATGCTCTGAGCTTCATCCTGGGCTTCTCAGCAGTCTTCGTCGCCCTGGGGGCCTCGGTGGGCCTGGTCGGTTACCTGCTGTACGACTTCATGCCCCTGATCCAGAAGGTGGGCGGGGTGCTCCTGGTTATCTTCGGGCTGCACTACATGGGCGTGTTCCAGATCCCCTTCCTCTATCAGCAGAAGCGCATCGAGTTCAGGGCCGATCCACGACTGGGGTACCTCTCCTCGTGGCTAGTGGGCGTGTTCTTTGGTGCCGGCTGGACGCCCTGCATCGGGCTGACGCTGTCGGGCATCCTGATGCTGGCCGGCAATGCCGCCACAGTCGGCCGGGGGGCCTTCCTGTTGGCGGTCTACTCGGCCGGGTTGGGGATTCCGTTCTTGCTGATGGGACTGGCGTTGGAGCGCATGTCAGGCTGGCTGAAGCGGCTGAACCGCCGGATGAACCTGGTGTCCATCATCAGCGGGCTGTTCCTGATCGCCATGGGTATCATCGTGTACACCAACACCATCGGAAAGCTGAACGCCTGGTTCTATCGGGTATTTGGGTTTACCACCATTCTGTGAGGGCCAGCTATGCCCAGGTGGATTCAAATTCACGATCAGTTTGTTGAAATCTATCCCAATGTCCTTGAAGAATGAAGTGCTACAGCCGTCCGTTTGGGCTCAGCGGGAGGCCTGGCACGGCCTGATGGCCTTGAGCCTGATCCTGGGCGTGGTCTGGATCTTGGTGTCCCGCATCCCAGGACAGACCGATCCCACCGCGGCCCCGCCGGCCCCTCGGGCCGGCTTCAGGGCACCGGATTTCACGCTGGGTACCCTGGACGGTGAGACGGTCACACTGAGCGACCTGCAGGGTCAACCGGTGCTGATCAACTTCTGGGCCACCTGGTGCCCACCCTGTCGCGCCGAACTGCCGGCCATCCAGGCCGCCTACGAGCGCTACGGCGACCAGGGCCTGCCTGTGCGGGGCACGCAGACAGGTCTGGTCGTGCTAGCGGTGGATATGGCCGAATCCGCCGACGCAGTGGCAGCTTTCGCCCAGCGGTTTGGGCTGGGCTTTCCGATTCCGCTGGACCGTGACGGGCAGGTGGCAACCCAGTACCGGGTTCGTGCCATCCCCACGAGCTTCTTCGTGGATCGGGAGGGTGTGGTGCGGTCTGTGTTCACCGGTCCCATGAACGGCCCCCTGATCGAGGATCGGCTGGCGCAAGTCATGCGGGAGGTGCCATGATGTATCCGGTGATCCGGATTGCCGGCCTGACGCTGAATACAGCCGGGTTGATGATCCTCCTGGCCGGCTGGCTGGGCACCACCCTGGCTGCCCGAGAAGCCGAGCGGTTGGAGCTCGATGGCGATACAGTGTGGGATGCTGCCTTCTACGCCCTGATTGCAGGGCTCATCGGCGCCCGGTTGTGGTACGTGGGAGCGCACTGGTCGGCATATCAAACAGACCTCCGACAGGCGCTGGCCCTGAACGTAGGCACGTTAGCCCTGGGTCCAGGGGTGGTCATCGGATCCATCACTGCCTTGATCTATCTACAGCGCTGTGCGATACCTTTGTCCCGGTTGGCCGACGCGCTGGCGCCTGGGCTGTTGCTGGGTCTGGCGGTGCTGCGGATTGGCGACTATTTGACCGGTCGAGTGCTGGGCTCCCCCACCAACGTTCCCTGGGCCGTCGAATTATGGGGGATGCGCCGGCACCCGGTGGCGCTGTACGAGGCCGGCGCCGCCCTGGTCGCGCTGGGTATCGTCTGGCGCCTGCGTGATGAAGGGGTCTACGCTTGCACTGAACGTAGCCGAAGTGACGGGTTTGTGTTTCTTCTTAGCCTCCTCCTTGCATCGGCCGTCCGGCTGTTTCTGGAGGCCTATCGCGCCGATAGCCTCCTGACAGCCGGCGGCCTCCGCGTCGCCCAGGTAGTGGCCCTGGTGGTGATGTTGGCTGCCCTGGGCACTCTCTATCACAAGCATTTCGCAAGCAATGCCCTGAGCTCGTCGGAAGCGTCAGGAACCGTCAACTAAATCAGTCTGAGAGGAGCAATGTCTGTGAGCAGTGTCGATGAACTTATCCATAGTGATCCCTTCGCTGAAGAACCAGATACTGAATCTAACGAGGCCGATATCGTCATCAATATCAGTTGGACCTACGCCTTGGTCAGCCTGTTGGTCGTTCTTGGCATCGCCGGCGCACTGGTGGCCGGCCTTTGGTTCGGTCACTCGCGTGCCACGGCCGGCACAGCAGTGCAAACGGCCCAGACCCAGGCCATACAGCCGCGCGTTGTGCAGAACGTGCGATCTCAACCGATACGAGTGCAACCGCGAGTAATTCCTCAAAGCCAACCCGGGTCGTCAGCTGATGTGACCATGTCCATTGGCAGGACACCCACCGTGGGCGATCCGGCTCCTGACTTTACCCTCAAAAACCTGGAAGGTGAGGAAGTCAGCCTGAGTGACTTCAAAGGCCGGCCGGTGCTGATTAACTTCTGGGCCACTTGGTGCCCCCCGTGCCGCTTCGAGATGCCGGCGATTCAGAAGATGTACGCCAAGTATCAGGACGAGGGGTTCGTGGTCCTGGCCGTCGATGTGGAAGAATCCATCAGCGCAGTGAAGCGATACATCGAGCAGGGTGGCTACACGTTTACGGTGCTGCTGGACTACAAGGGCGAAGTTTCCAATGGCCCCTATCGCGTCCGGGCCTTTCCAACCAGCTACTTTGTAGATCGAGAGAGCAAAATCGCCGTCGCTCATCGCGGGATGGTGACAGAGCCGATGCTGCAGCAGTACATGGATCGGGTTTTGGCGACTGAGTAGTGACAATGGATACCTGTCAGGAAAAAGAGCGGAGTGGTACTCTGACCGTGCGCA
>JBHIAO010000072.1:0-17283 GCA_046758565.1 Anaerolineae bacterium | reverse complement strand
ATATGATGACCTCCCCGTCCACCCATTCAGCGTGTACGTCCTCGTCGGCCCAGGCCAGGAACTCTTCGTAGGTCATGCGCAGACGTTGTTCCCGGCGAGGAGGTACATTTACCTGCTCCATAGATATTCTCCTTTACCATCAGTTGTTAGCCAGAAGGGGCGGCAGTCCATGGTCGGCGGTCGGCTCTACGCCGGTTGGGCCTGTTCGTGTAGACGTGCCAGTTCTTCGTCGGCGACGGACGGTTCCAGCTTCTCGAACAGAGGTTTGGGCTTACGCAGTGCCTGGCCGGGAGCCAATTCGCTCGGTTGCCAGCGGTCGGTCGGCCCTCCACTGGGACGGTACACCAGCGCTTCGTGCGTGACGCCGTCTTCGTCATAGGTCTCGATGGCCAGCTCGCCAAGCAGGTCATCGTCATAGCCCAGATAAGTGTGCAGTGCCTGACAGGTAAATGGGAGGAACGGGTACAGCATGGTCTTCAGGTTGTCGACCACTCTCAGGGCAACGAAAACGGCTGTAGCGGCCGCTGTGGGGTCTTCCTTGATCAGCAGCCAGGGGGCCCGTTCGTCTAACCATCGGTTGCCAGCATGTGCCAGCGCAAGCGTCTCTGTCAGCGCGGCCTTGAATCTGGCCTCACCCAGCAGTTGTCCGACAGTGTCGAAGGCGCCTTCCACCTGGTTCAGCATGTTTCTGTCGGCTTCGGTGAGCTCGCCGGGAGCCGGCACCTGTGCATCAAATCGACTGTGGGCAAAGTTGAGGATGCGGTTGACTAGATTGCCCCAGGTGGCCACCAGCTCGTCGTTGTTGCGGCGCACGAACTCGGACCACGAGAAGTCGGCGTCGCGCCCCTCAGGCGCCGCGATGGTCAGATAATAGCGGAGTGGGTCGGGATCGTAGCGTTCCAGATAGTCGGGCAGCCAGACGGCCCAGTTGCGGCTGGTGGACATGGGCTGACCTTCCAGGGTGAGGTGCTCGTTGGCCGGCACGTCGTACGGTACGTTGAGCGACGCCGACTCGTTGTCGGCGTACAATCGCTCCGTGCCCATCAGCATGGCTGGCCAGATCACGGCGTGGAATGGGATGTTGTCCTTGCCGACGAAGTACGAGCCTTTGGCCGACGGATCGTACCACCATGCTTGCCATGCCTCCGGCTCGCTTCGATTCCTGGCCCACTCGACGGAAGCCGAGAAGTAGCCGATGACGGCCTCGAACCAGACGTAGAGCACTTTGTGTTCCCAACCTTCGACCGGGACCGGGATGCCCCACGTGAGATCGCGGGTGATGGGCCGGCCTTGCAGCCCTTCGCGTATCATGCCCAGCGCCCAGTTGCGGACGTTGGGACGCCAGTGCTCCTGCTTTTCGATCCACGTTCTTAGGCGCTCGCTGAAGGTCGGCAGGTCCAGGAAATAGTGCTCGGTTTCGCGAACCACGGGCGTGCTGCCGTCACTCTTACTGCGGGGATTGATGAGCTCCAGCGCATCGAGGAGCCGGCCGCAGTTGTCGCACTGATCCCCCCGCGCTTCCTCGTAATCACAGTGGGGGCACGTGCCTTCGACGTCACGGTCGGGAAGGAAGCGGCCTTCGGCTTCTGAGTAGAGCTGCTGTTGGGTTTCGCGGTACAGGTAGCCGCGCTCCAGCAGAGCCAGAAAAATGTCCTGGGAAACGCGGTGGTGGTTGCGAGTATCCGTGTGCGTGAACAGGTCGAAGCTGATGCCCAGACGCTGGAAGTTGTCCAGGAAGGTCTGATGCCACTGCTCGAAGAACTGCTTGGGTGGCATGCCGGCCCGAGTAGCGCCCACGGTGATGGGAGTACCGTGTGAGTCACTACCGGAGACCATCAGAACCTTGTTGCCCCGCATGCGGTGATAGCGAGCGTATATGTCGGGCGGCAGGTAGGCGCCGGCGATGTGGCCGACGTGAAGTGGCCCGTTGGCGTATGGCCAGGCAACGAAGACTCCGATGTGTTTAGTCATTGTACACCCCTCTCAATGCATTCCATCGAACAGCAAGGACATCGCGAAGATTGCGCCAGGAGTCTCTTAGCGGGTTTACCTTCGTTTCATTGGAGTAGTACCACTCGACCGGCACCTCTCGAATTCGGTAACCCAGGCGCTGTGCCAGGTAGAGGATTTCGACGTCGAAGGCGGTGACCATTGGACCGACGACGGTCTTGCCATCTCCAGTATATAATCTCATCCGGCTGAACAGATCGTGTGCCACTTCGCGACGGAAAGCTTTGAACCCACACTGGGTATCCTGTATCGCCTGGACTGCCAGCAACCGCACCAGGGTGTTAAAGACCCGTCCCATGAAGTGGCGGTAGAATGGCTCGTCGTAGCGCCGGGCGCCAGTCCCTTCCCGCGATCCGATCACGACATCGTATCCTTTTTCGAACCATGGAAGCATGCGCTCCAGCTCCTCGATAGGCGTGGAGAGGTCCGCGTCGCTGAAAAGGACAATGTCCCCATGGGCAGCCAGCATGCCCCGCCGAACCGTCGCACCTTTGCCATGGTGGGGGTTCTCAATGACCTCGACACGGTGATGCTTCTCGTCGTACCTCCGCGCCGCAGCCGCTGTCCCGTCGGTACTGCCGTCGTCAACCACGATTACCTGGGCCGAGTACTCTTGTTGGTTCAGGTAGTGGAAAATGCGATCCAGCGTGGCCGGCAGCCGGCCGGCTTCGTTGTACGCTGGAATGACAACCGTCAGGAAGGGATGATCCCGGCCGTTGGTCGAGCTGGATCTGGTCAACACGTCGTCCTCGGCAACCATAGCACTCATGAGCATAATGTTACCCCTAACGTGGGATTGGGTCAACTTTCAACAAAGAGGAACTATCCAAAGGGGAACTAAGGGGAACTTGGGGGAACTAAGGGGAACTCAAGAGAACCGTTCTCTTTAGTTCCCCTTTAGTTCCCCTTTAGTTCCTCTTTGTTGTGAGAATCGATTCCAGGTACTCATCCGTCACCTTGCGTGATGCCTGGACAAGCCGGCGTTTGGCCAGCATGCGAGGCAGGTTGAACAGGCCAGCCACCATGCCGCACAGTCGAGCTCGGGCTGCAGCCCCCCGCCAGGCTTTCAGCGCATCGCTGGCGATCTTGAGCTGAGCAGCCACGATGTTGCGCCAATACTTCCTCAACAACGTCGTCGGGTAGTCCTTGGCGATGAGGTAGAGGAAGTTGCGGCCGTCGTAGAAGCTGGCTGTCGTGCCGCCCCCTGTTGCGCTGAGCTTGTGATAGACGACGGCCGCCGGGGTGTAGACGGCCCGCCAGTCGGCCAGTTGCGCTCGCCAGGCCAGGTCCACGTCCTCGCAGGAGTAGAAGAAGTCTTCGTCCAGCAACCCGATCTCGTCAAGCATCACGCGGCGATAGGCGGCAGCACCACCGCAGGCGCTGAAGACGTAAGCCTCCTGGTCGTACTGTCCCCGATCTTGCTCCCACACACCCCGGTTCCCCGGGATGCCGTCGACTTGATAGAAATCGCCGGCGGTGTGGAAGATGTCGCGCTGGTCAAATAGCAGCATTTTCGAGGCGACGATGCCGGCCTCTGGGTGCCGCTCGAAGGCATCGACGATGGCCGCCAGCCAATGCGGGTCGACCTCGGTGTCGTTGTTCAGCAGAACGAGGAACTCGCCCCGCGCCTGACGGATGCCGGCATTGCACGCGCCGGCAAACCCTCGATTCTCTGGCAGCTCGATGATCTTCACGTGCGGGGACTCGCGCCGAATAAACGCCACCGAGCCGTCCGATGATGCATTGTCCACCACGATTGTCTCAAAGTCGTCGAGGGTCTGGCGATCCAGCGCGCTCAGGCATGTGCCGAGATGCTCGAGGCCGTTCCAGTTGGGGATGATAACCGAAATACGTGGCATTGCTTCCAATTGCTCGGAGTAGAGTCTGATTGGCCTGGTGTTGGAAAGTGTGCACGTAAAACGTGAAACGTGAAACGTGAGAATTGAAACATCGAAGTACAGTCATCACGTTTCACGTTTTACGTTTCACGCCGTTGTACCCCGCCCCTACACGTCTTCGATCTTTACAGCCGGCTGCTGTCGTGTCAGATAATACGTTTCCACCTGGGCACCGAAGAATCCGCTGACCAACCGGGTCAACTTGCCGGCCAGCTCTTCAGCCATCGCACGGTCGATCGGTAGCAGGCAGTCCAGGTAAACGAGGGCGTTTCGGGTTTGCGGCGTGATGCGCGTCGTGTCGCCCTGATGACCATGCCAGCAGCGCTGCAGGACGTTGGGGGCATCGTCGACGTACACAATCTCGCCGATGTCCGGTGTTTCGGGGCGTTCGGGGCGCCCGATCGGAATGAAGAGCTCTGTTCCACGGGCCGGGCGCAGCCAGACATTCCCGCTGATCATGTCGAGGTCGTCACCACCCACGGGCAGCAGGTTCTGGAGAGCGAATGCATTGAGGGTATCAGTCAGGGGAGTGCTGTCTGTGCGGAGGTATAGCTGGGCTGGGATAGGTCGGTCCCTGGCTCCCCTGCTCCCCTGCTCCCCCGTTCCTCGGCTCCTCCGCTCCTCCGCTCCCATGCTTAGAATACCGAAGGCTTCATACGCCCGCTGCCAGGATGCAATGGGTGGGTGCTCGGTGGGCGCTTGCTCTTCGAATAGGGTGCTGGCTGTCTGCTCTGCCTTGCTCAGCATGTTCCGGCTCACGACGGCGTTCTGCGTGTTATCCAGTTCCCGAGCCACCAGCACCACCCGCGTGTAATCGGGAAGCGTGCCGAAAATGGCCATGTCGATGATGTAGCGCATTGGTCTTGTGGTCCTGTGGTCTGGTAGTCGGGTAGTCCTATGGTCTGATAGTCAGGTCGTTCTGTGATCCCATAGTTAGACCACCTGACTACGCGACTATTCGACCACCCGACCACTCTCTTGCAGAAGCTGGGCTGCCCAGACGGCATCTTCCCCTTCCAGCGGGGGGAATGGGTCAGCGCTGTAGTCGGTGTCCAGATCGTAGCCGGCACGGTCATAAATGGCAGTCAGAGCAGCTCCCAAATCCAGGGGGGCGTCCGGGTCTGGGGGGATCAGAGGCACGGGTACCACCGGCAGAGGGTCTTGTAAGTGAATGGGCCATACCTCCGCTTCGGGGCGACGCTCTTGTCGGCTGAGGACGATGTAGTAGGAAGCCGGCGGCGGGGCGGGATCCAGAGGCAGCCGTTCACCCTGGCGGAGGAGGTCGATTTCCAATAAATGGGCAGTGGAAGCCAGAAGATTACGGCGCTTGCGGAGGTAGGCCTCACGCGCCTCAGTGCCAGGGCGCTTGTTGGCCGGCGAGAGGATTTCGATGGCCGTGACCAGCAAGCCCGAGGCAGCATCCCGAATCTCCACGCTGACCTGCCGGAACGGGATGGCCATGACGTTGACCGTCGTGGTAGGCGCTGGCGGTATGGCGACGGCTACGCCCCCTGGCTGTGGCAGAGGCTCTACGGGTGGCCGGCGTACGACGGCGACGTCGGGCATCATGACACGCAGTTCTTCCGCGTCCGGTTCGTCCATGATCTCCCGGCGGGTTAAACGGGCAACGTAGCGCGGACGCAACTGGGGCACAAGCTGATCGCGGATTTCACCTGCCAGGCTGATGTGCACATCCTGCCATACGAGCGGATGCTCCAAGTAGGGATCCATTCCAGGAAATGGTGAGGGCATTAGACCTGCTCCTGCTTCAGCCATATCTTGTATAGGGCGTGCCACTCAAGAAAATCGTGGAAATGTGGCTCTTCGCCATCATCAAACTCAGACAGTTGGCCGGATTCCATCGCCTGGTAGAAGTCTCGCGACAGGATGCCGTACTTACCTTCGAACGCTCGCAATTGCCACTCAATCCAATGAATCTCGCGAATCAGTTGTTGCAATTCCATCCTTCACTCTCCCTCGCCTGGAACCCACCACGGAGATTCTCCGTTGTTCTCTTGCCAGGATTATACCCTATGTCACACCGCCCTGACAAAGCGTGCAACCGATCCGTTTTCTGACTATCTGTGTTCTCACCACCACTCCTCCACCTCCCGCACCCGCTGCCACGTCTCCACCAGCACCTGGGGTCCCAGGGCGGCCAGGACAGGCGCGAAGGCGCCCAGGCAGGCGAAAGCGGCGACACGGCCGGCCTGACGGGCTTCTCCGAAAGCTTCTTGGGCCATGACCAGGACCTGTTGGGTATTTCCTGCTTCGACCAGGGCCTGGGCCACGACTCCCAGCGCCCGGGCTTTCTGCCAGGGGTTCTCGATCTCTCGGGCCACGGCCAGGGCCTCCTGAGCCACGGCCAGGGCCTCCCGGGTCCGGCCGCTCTGGGCCAGGGCCTGGGCCACGTCTCCCAGCGCCGGGGCTTTCCACCGGGGGTTCTCGATCTCCCGGGCCACGGCCAGAGCCTCGTCGGACTGGCCTTCTTCCGCCAGCATCCCTGCAATGCGCTGGAGCGCCCCGGCTTTCCGCTCCGGATTCACCATCAGCCGGGCGTGGTCCAGAGCCTGCGGGACCTGCCCCAGGCGGGCCAGGATCTCCAGCACCTCCGGCGGCACCGCCCTGGCCAGGGAGCCCAGGGTGGCGGAGAGGAGAGTGCACTGGATCAGGCTCGGGAGGCCTTTCAGCCCCTCCTGCTGCGCCGCGCGGAAGGCCAGGTCCACGTCTGCGGCTAAGCTGCGATGGGTGCCGGTGCGCTGGTATTTCAGGTCCATCTATGCTTTGTCGATGAGGCCGTACAGTTCGTCGTGGCGCCCGGCGTCGAAGAGATGGCCGGCGTAGTGGGCCAGGGCGTAGTCGGAGGCGTGCTCCCGCCAGCCGGCGCAGTAACCCAGCAGGCGCTCTTCGTAGCCCTTCAGCTCCTGCCGGGTGAACCACGCCCCCGTCACCAGGCGGTGGAATTCCAGGTGCATCAGTTCCACACGCTCGTCGCCCAGCAGAAAGCGGCGCAGAGGCTGCAGGGCGTCTCGCACCTCCTTCTTGGGGAATTCCAAGGCTTCGGCCAGTTCGTCGGCGCTCAGAGGGCCGTGGGCCACCCGCAGCAACCCCAGCACGTGGTGGGCCGTCTTCCCTTCGGCACGCGCCTCCAGGGCCTGGAGCTGCTCCCGGAAGTAGTCTTCCACCCCTGCCAGAGGTGGCAGGGCTTCCAGGCGCGCTGCGGCTTCCGCGCCCCGCATCGCCACGTCCTCGGACAGGAAGCGCAGGAATAGAGGCTCGCCCCCGGTCAGCTCCACCAGCCGTCCGATGAAAGCGTCGTCCCGGGGTACGGAGTCCCCGGCCTGGGCCAGCAGAGCACGCACCTCCGGCGGACCGAAACGCGCCAGGCGGTGGACCTGGGCGCGCTTGAGGGAGTGGTACGCGGGCACCCGGTCAAAGGCTTTGGGCTGGGGTCGCGACGTGACCACGACGTGGACATGGGGCGGTAGATGTGTGGGTAAAAAGTCGGCGGCGGTGCGTCCCTGCTCGTCGGGTAGGATCTCATCCAGGCCGTCCACAAGCAGGGTCAGGGGCCGCTCCGGCCGGGTACGGTCGGCGGCCTCGCCCCACAGGGTGGTGAACTGTCGGCTCAGGGCATCAGCGTCGGTGGGGACGCCGCCAGGGAAGTCGAGAGCTTCCAGGAGCTGGGAGTTGAGAGCAGCCAGGAAATGGGCCGGGTTGTGGCGGCCTCCCTCCTGACGGGGAAATATGTAGAGCAGGGGAGGACGGTTTTGTACTGCGGCACCGCCAGGTTGCCAGGTCTCTGTCTCGTATCGGTGCAGCAACTGAGCTATCAACGCCGTCTTGCCCATGCCTGGTCCCGCCTCAATGAGCAAGTAACTCCCGTCTCCTGGGCGGTGAATGCTGTGATGACCTCGATGGCCTCATCTCGGCCGACGAAGCGCTCTGTGTAGAAGCGAAGTAGCGGGTCGATCTCCTGTCGATAGGGCAGACGGGGGTAAGCGGGCTGGAAAAAAGAGGAAGAAGGTCTTGGTGAAGATGTCCAGGGTCAGTTGCGGGTGCTCTGCCTCCACAGCGGCGTAGGCTGCGCGCACCGCACGTGTCAAGGACGCCCGCGCCGGGCCGTCGGCCAGCAGACGACGCACCCGTTGCACGTCGGATCGCCTGTCCAGGCTGGCCAGGGCTTTATCCAGAATCTGCTCAACCAACCACTCGAAGACCGCTTCTTTCAGCATCGTGAATCCTCAAAATACGCCTGCAACCCCTCCTCCCACGACCGCAGCTCAATGCCGGCCTCCGCGCCCACGAAGTTCCGCAGGGGGGCATAGGCCGGCGGTTGGGCGGCGCGGGGATAGTGGTCGGTCGGTTCGATGATGGTGTTCAGGCCGGCCAGTTCGACGATTTTCCGCGCGAACTCGTAGCGCGAGCAGTGGCCGGCGTTGGTCAGGTGGTAGGTGCCGTACAACGATTGCCGGATTAGGTCGCTGATGGCGGCGGCCAGGTCCGGCGCGTAGGTCGGGGAGCCGACCTCGGTGGCCACGATGCTCAGTCGATCGCGCTCCGCGGCCAGGCGAAGGATCGTGGCCACGAAGTTCTTGTGTCCCCGCCGGTACAGCCACGCCGTGCGGACGATCCAGAATCGATCGAGAAGCTGTTTGACATAATCCTCACCAGCTAGCTTCGAAGCGCCGTAAACGTTGATCGGGTTGGGGGTGTCCCATTCGGTGTATGGGCTGTCCTTGGTGCCGTCGAAGACGTAGTCGGTGCTGACGTAGAGCATGGCCGCGTCGGCACGCTGACACGCCAGCGCCACGTTACGCGTGCCCAGCGCGTTAGCGCGAAACGCTGCGTCGGGGTTCCGCTCACAGCCATCAACGTCGGTCATGCTTGCAGCATGGATAACCACGTTGGGCTGCCAACTGGCAATCTGGTCGATGATCTGAGTGCGTGTAACATTGCCATCAGCGTGGGTGAGGGGCAGGATCTGTTCGTCGGTGAGAATCTCTTGGAGGCTCCGGCCAAGTTGGCCGCCGGCACCTGTGATGACGATGCGCATCCCCTCGACAGGCCTGTCCTGAGCTGCGTCGAAGGGCTCGGGACGTCGCGGTGATTTCACAGACGAATTCTCTCGGCCTCAGGCGCTCGTGTACGTGGGCGCATCGGTCGTTGCCGTTGCAGTCGGTGCAGTGCGAGTACGGCTAGAACCATGGCCGCCGGCAGGAGAATACCGACGCCGGCCACCAGCATTGTTTGCATCAAAAGCGCGAGGTACCAAAACATAAGGTTCGCATCCGGCAGGTACCACGTCACCGTGGGACCAAGCAGCCAGTACCCGGCTGCTATCTCAAGAACCAAGCTGGCTGCGAGTATAAACACGATCCAGTAGCTTGTTTGGGTGATGCTACCTGGGCTATGCTCGTTGGGCCACGCCAGGCTCAGGGCAATGCCGCCGCCGGTCAGCAGCGCCACGATGCATCGCCGGGCCATTGCCACGCGAAAGGCTTCCACGCTGCCGAAAGCGCTCAGAGAGAAAGTGCCTGGCTGGGTGGCGGCGAACAGCAATCCGGCGGTGAGAGCGACGGCGGCAATGATCCAATGCTCCCGACGCCCGCTTCGCCAGGCTCTTGTGGCTGCGGCAGATGCCAGGATGGCGCCGACAACGGCCGGCGACCAGCGGAAGGCTGGCATGTCTAAGAGGGCCGCCAGGAGGCCGGCGTGACCCAGTGGACCCAGCCAAGCCAACAAGCCGGCGCCAAGAAGCCAGGCCGTCCGGAGGTTCATCAACCACAGCAACCCAATCAGCAAAACAGCGCCGACGCCCAGAACGCCCCAGAGGCGCTCTCGGCGTTCATCGGCGATCCTGACGGTGCGGCCGGCTGTCATCTCCTGCCTCGCATCCTGATCACTCTGCCGGGCGATCTCGAAGGCACCCTGGGCATTGTTGATATTCCACGCGCTGCGGGCAACGCTCAATGTCTGAGCTGGAACGCCGCTGGCTCCCCCACGACCAATGGCTTGCAGATAGGCATCGGACAATCTGACCTGCTGTTCCGCCAACGCGACGGCTTTCTCCACGAGCAGGGGAAAACCCATGTCCAGCATCTCAAATCGAACGGTCCCCTGCGACCCGGCCGGCATGGGCAGCCCTGCAAGAGCCGAGATAGTCGGTGCGATGTCGATCTGGTCAATGGTTCCAAACTTCCCTGGTTTCACACCGGGACCTGCGATCACCAGTGGTGCGATCGCCACCGCCGGTTCTGACCCCCCGTGTCCACCTTGATCCAGGTGTCCGTGGTCAGATGTGATGGCAACGACTGTGGCTCGCAGATCGACTGCCGACACCAGTTTGCGAATCAGTTCGTCGGCGCGCTGTGCCGCCCGATAGTATTGGTCGCTGGAGCCACCATAGATGTGGCCGGCTGTGTCGACTTGAGACAGTTGGATTACCATCACGTCTGGCGGTCTGGCTGTGAGGATGTCCACAACCTGCTGAACCAGACGGGCATCATCTTCGGGGGCCCCGCCTGTCGAGACCACGACCTCGGTCAACGCGCCGGCAGGGATCATCGACTCCCACTGCTGGTGTCCGGCCAGTGCTGTGGTGTGGCGTAGGACCCGGGCTCGCCGCAACAAATGGTCGACGGTGATAGGGTGGGGCTCCGCATCGACCGTGAACAGCTTGACAGTGCCGCTAAGTTCCGGTGTCGCGCCGCTCAGAAGGGTAGTCCATGTGGTTTGGGGGATCGTCGGCCACGGTACCCACACTTGGGCCTGAGCACTCCGCCGGCGAAGATTCTCCAGTGTCGGCATCTCGTGTGATATATCATCGCGCAGCCCACTGACGATGATCAGGACGGCGCGCTCGGCGACGGGTGTCGTGCCGTTACCGGCTGCTAACTGCGGCATGGCCGGCGGAACATACCGCTCGACGGACGTGGCGAGCCTATGAAACCATTGACCAGCGCCAACGCTGATCGCCAGCAGTACGACGATCGAGACAGCGAGTCTTACGGGAACGGTGCGCCGAGGCGGGCGAACGTGGCCGAAGTTGTCGATTCGGGGTTTTCGGATCATCAAGTCCTTGTTTCAGTGTGAAAATCGTGGGTTGAGCGTATGGTTAGCATAATATACCGGGTCGGTTTATCGTTATACTTATCTGACGGCGGATGCAGCGCATCCTGGAACTTCACAAGACCAGAACCTGGCAGCCGGTATGGTGCTGATGCTACGTGGTGCGTCGACCTCAACGCGCGGTCAGTCTGGCATTATACCAGGTTTTCGACGGTTTGGGTAGTCAGGCACCCGGTGCTTACTTGTGGGCATGCCCGACTGCGCATCACGTATCAAAGTTCTGGGGTATGCGTCATGGCTATTGTAGGCCAGTAATCGCAATCATCGCATAATGTTCAGCCTCTTTCCTGACCCCATCCTGCCAGGGTGGGGCTATTCTTTGTTACGAATCAATTCGTTCAAGTGGCAAGGGAGGTTACTCATGCCCAAACTTCAAACCATGCTTGCTGTTGTGCTTCTAGCGGTTATCATTGCCGGAGGCTCGGTGACCTATGCGGTTTCTCCGGCCATGCAGCCGGAACCGCCGAGGATTACGGTGTCCGGTGTCATCGTACATGACACGGGTTCGGCGATTGTACCGGCTCAGGGTCTTCTGGTCAAGCTGATAGACTATGATACGGTCACGAATCGCCCTGGTGAGACGCTAGGGGAAGTAGCGACTGACGAGTTTGGTCGCTACTCCTTTACAAATATCCTGAACAACGACGTTGATGGTCCCGAGCGCCGGCGAGCCAACGGCCAGGATGTTCAGTTGCTCATCCAGACCGACAACGACCGCATCGCAGTGCAGCGGCATCCTCAAACTGCCGCCTACGCCTGGGCCTCCGTTGATTCCGATCTCCTGGGCTCGAGGGGTCGGGAACTCGATGTGTCGGACGGAGAGCACGTCACATTCCCCACGATTCAGTTTGACGACGACGTGCGTGATTTTCAAGCGGTCCGGGCCTTTGTTGCACTGAATCGAGGTTGGACCTTTATGGCAGAGGAAACCGGGCTGGGACTGGCTGAGCTTGGTCGTACGGAGGCGCGGTGGCCAGTGTTGTCAACGTCAGAGCGGGGCTATGATCCGAATCTGAAGCGAATTATGCTCGGCGCCGGCGATGCCGATTCCCCCGATGCTGTACTACATCTGCAGGCCCACGCTTTCATGGACAACGTTCTCCGCAACCTGGGTGGCGCGTATCCGCAAGACTGTGCCGCCGAGGAGCCGATTGATGTGGAAACGAGCCAGACTTGCGCCTGGATCCACGGTTTTGGCATGTTCTTCGCAGCGGAAGTCCAGGACGATCCGATCTATGTAACAGCCTCGGAGGCGCTCAACCTCGAGTCACCGCTTGTGGATCTCGCCGATGGGGATTCGGTCTCTGCGCGGGTGGCCGGTGCGCTGTTGGATCTTGTAGACGCCAACCCTGACGGATTCGATCAATACATGAGCTCGTTCAGCAGCATCTGGGACGCCTTTGCCAGTGCCCCCCAGCTCAGCTTCCGCGACCTGTGGGACACCTGGGCGGCTATGGGCGCCGAAGATGAGTTGCGAGCGTGTGAAGCACTGCCCTCTCTGTTCCAGAATACCATCAATTACAACACGCCGCCCGAACTTGACCCCTTCCCGGATCCGGTCGAGATGGACGAGGACCCTGACCCACCGCCGGCTTTCAATATGCACGAGCGTGCGCGCGATGCCGAATGCCCGTTCGAAGCGTTGCTGTTCGACGTTGACGGCTCAGCGGTGAGCTCGATTACGGTGGAGCTGCGGGAAGATGGGTACCTGGAGATCATTCCTGCACAGGACTGGCACGGCGATGTAACGCTCGATGCCCGTGTTTTTGACGGTACTGACTACGTGACACAGACCCTCCACGTGGTCGTTCACTCTGTCAACGACGCCCCGAGGATCGCTGCACTGCCTGATCGGACGGTCAAGGTGGGTCACGAAATCGTCTACCAGCTCGAGAACAGCATCTCCGATCCCGATCACCCGAAGGATTCGCTGACCCTTAACGTTGTTCCGGCACAGGCAACCCTCGTACCACCCCTCGATGTCAGCATCGAGGAAAATTTCATCGTCAGATTTGTGCCGCAGGATCTAACCCCGGGTACCAACGCGATGGAGATCGTGGTTACGGATCCCGAGGGAGCCGCGGGCCGGCACACGTTGCTTCTGACCTGGGAACAGCTTCCGAACCAGGTGCCAACCATTGGCTCGACGATACCTCTGGTGTGGGAAGCTCACAAAGGGCAGAATATTGAGATGGATCTTTTGACCTATGCCACGGATGATCGCGACGAGCCATCTGAATTGAGCTGGTGTGTCGATTTCGACACGATGGACAACGCTACAGTAAGCGGGTGTGGCACGCAGAAGTTGATCTTCACGCCTGACCCCGCCGGTTTCCTTGGTGACGACGAGATCACGCTGGTTGTGCAAGATCGTGACGGCGCGGTGAACACGGTAGACGTGATTCTTCGCTGGACGCCGTTGCCGAACATCGTGCCGACTATCAATCCACCGATTCCGGATTTTGCGACCGGCATCAATCAGCAACTGGTCGTCGACCTACGCCGATACGGCCATGATCAGGACGATAACGACGAGGGATTGCGTTGGTATGTGAAGTTCGTCGATCCTGGTGCCCCCAACCCCTTTGTGTCGGGTCAGGGAACACAGAAGTTGACGTTCACGCCCGTGCTGAACTTTGAAGGGACCATCGAGGCGCTGTTCGTTGTCCGCGATCCCAAGGGGGCGGAGGCAAGCCAGCTGGTGAACCTGACCTGGCAGAAGTTTAACGTATACATGTCTCTAATCCTGCGTCCGTTCCAGGAAAAGCCCACCAACTGACGACACGGGGACAAGGAGGCAGGGGGGACAGAGGAGCCAAAGGGGAGAAGGGGCCAGAGGAGCCACAGGGGATAAGGGGGACCTACGGTATGGCCGAAGAGCCGGCTGCAAGTCCCCCCATCCCCCCACCTCACCACTTCCTCTTCTCCTTGTCCCTTTGTCACCCCCTCTCCTTGTCTCTTTGTCTCCCCCTCTGGATCCTCTGGCCCTTCTGGCTCTTCTGTCTCCACTTCTCGCACCCCTGCTCACCTGGGAGCCAGTCTTACCACAGTGACCCCATCACCACCCTCATGGCGATCACCTCGGCGGAATTCTGCCACCAGACGATGATTCTCCAACGCCTCACGTACGTAGCGACGCAAGGCGCCCGTTCCCTTGCCGTGAATGATGTGTACGTGGGGCAGGCTGGCCAGGTAGGCGTCATCCAGATACTTATCCAGAGACAGCGCCGCGTCCTCCACGGTTTGACCTCGCAGGTCCAGTTCCATCCGTACGTGCGATGGCCCAGATCTTGACACGCTGACCGCCGGGCGCTCGATCGTGCGCGCCGGCTTGGCCCGCGGTTCGAGTTCGTGCAGAGGAACCCGTGCACGGAACGTGCCGATCTGTACCTCAGCCTCGTCCTCGCTCAGCTCGGTGAGTTGGCCTTCGCGCTGCAGGCTGCTGACCCAGACCCGATCGCCGGCCTGCAAATCCTCGATGGCCGGTATGGGCAGTGGGACGACCGCTGGCAGCTCCTGGGTTCTCTCCTCCAGCTTCTCCATGTGCTCAAGGGCGCGTTCAGTAGCCTCGCTGTGAATGGCACGGCGTTTCAACTGTTCAAGCTCGCTCCGAAGCTCTGCCAGTTCTTTTTGCGCTTCCTGCCGGGCCTCGTTGATGATTCTCCGCCGCTCGGTCTCAATTTCGGCAAGTCGCTCTTCCAGTTGCCGAGCTCGGGCCTGGGCTTCTCGTTCTGCCGTCTCTGAAGCCACCCGCGCTGCAGCGGCCGCGGCTCGATCGACGCGGATATCTTCCAGCATATCCTCCACTTCCAGCTCGGATGGCGACAAACTGGCCCGAGCATCGGCGACAATTCTCGGTTCAAGGCCCAGCCGGCGGGCGATGGCCAGCGCGTTGCTTCGACCAGGCAGTCCAATGGTGAGGCGGTATGTCGGCGATAGAGTTTCGGCATCGAACTCGACGGAAGCATTTCGGACGCCCTCGGCGTTGTATGCGAAGACCTTGAGTTCGGAATAGTGGGTGGCCACCAGGGCGGTGATATTTCGGTGCAGGAGGTGCTTGAGGAGCGCTCGGGCCAGCGCGGAACCCTCGACAGGGTCAGTGCCGGCACCTAGCTCGTCAAGCAGGACCAGCGAACGGCTGTCGGCATGCTCAAGTATGTCGATGATGTTGGTCATGTGGGACGAAAACGTCGAAAGGCTTTGCTCAATGGATTGTTCGTCCCCGATGTCGGCGAAGATGCCGTCGAATGGTGTCAGGGCGGAGCCATCGGCGGCCGGGATGTGCAAGCCGGCCTGCGCCATCATCGCCACAAGCCCCGTGGTTTTCAGCGTCACAGTTTTGCCGCCGGTGTTTGGGCCGGTGATGACGAGTACTCTAAACTCGTCACCCACATGAAGGTCAATCGGCACCACCGTTTCCGGGTCCAGGAGCGGGTGCCGGGCCCGTTTGAGGTCGATAAACGGACTCCGGATGCGCGGATACGGATTGTCCTGCGTGGGCGAACGGCGCTGCGGGCTGGCTGCCGGGTCCATTCGATACAGGTCGGGCGCCGTCGCCTTCAGCGCATACGCGTACTGGGCTTTCGCAAAAGCCAGGTCGATGTCACCCAGTGCCTCGACGGTCCAGCGAATGGGATCCGCCTGTTCGGCGACGAAGCCTGATAGTTCACGCAGGATGCGCTCGACCTCGCGCTGTTCCTCGATCTGCAATTCCCGCCATGCGTTGCCCAGGTCGACCACGGAGAGGGGCTCGATGAACACTGTGGCGCCGCTGGCCGAGGTGTCATGCACGATCCCGGGAATGCGTCCTTTAAACTCGGTCTTCAAGGGGACTACGTAGCGCCCCTGGCGCTGTGTCACCAATGGTTCTTGCAGGTACTGGGCATTGTACTGACTGTTGACAATGCCGTGTAGCCGATCCATCAGGCGATCGTGGGCGATGCGCAGGTCGCGGCGGATCCGTGCCAGGGCTTCGCTGGCTGTGTCCCTGACATCACCGTCGTCGTTGAGAGCCCCGCTGATCGCATTCACCAGTGCCCGACATTCATCGATGCGCTCGGAGACGCTGACCAGATGCGGAACTGGGATCTCGGCCTTGAGAATTGTCCGCTTAAGGGTCCGCGCCCGGGCCAGGGTGTCACGGATGTCCAGCAATTGCTGCGGCAGCAGAATCTTGCGCAGCTCAGCATCGTTGACTTCGGGACGTACATCGTGGGCGCCGCCCATGGGAATGTACCCGCCGTGCCGATCCAGCAGATCGCGAGCTTCTGTCGTCCCCGCCAGGCGGTTCGCAACTTCGTCGAAGCCGGTGGCGGGTTCAAGTTGCAGGGCCAGGCGGTGGCCAGCCGAGAATGTGGTGTAATCTGCCAGTTGCCGGCGGATCTTGTCGAATTCGAGCGTTCGGATAGATTTCGGGTTCATGGTTTATCTGAACGGCTACTTCTGTCATTGCGCCGCATAAGTGATTGGGCCAGCGCACGACCGCGGTCGATCGCCTCTGTGTACAACGTCTTGAGCTGTTCGGCGGCCGGCACCTCGCCCTCAATCAGGTATGTCTGCGCTGCTTGTCCGACGGCGTATGTACCGCCGTAGGCGACAGCCACCTTCGGTACGATGCCTATCACGGGGATCAACCCGACCAACTCTCGGGCAATCTGGCGCCACAGGAAGCCGGCACCGATCACACCCAGCAACTCGCCAATCACTCCGCTCGGGGACATGGGCCGGCCGGTGGCCAGGGCCAGCTTGTACACCATGATGAGCTGATTCTTCGTTAGAACGACGAGGTCGGCTACGTTGAGCGGTATGGTCAGCGTGGGCACTGTCTCTGCGACGCCAGTGGCGAAAGCATAGAGTCCGTTGACATGCGACGTCTCATTGATCAGCCGTTCTCCATAGGCACGGCGGAGGATGGGCAGCCGACGCGTAGCCGCTAGTGCCCCGTCTCCGAGGTATTTAACCACAACCGGTGCGAGCATGTCCTCAACATGCTCTTGGTCGATGACCGGCAGGCTCGCTTGCTGGATTGCCAGTTGGCTAGTTGGCTGGGCTACACCGGTGTTGGCAAGAATCACGGGAACAAGGTCTTGTACGGATTTCAGTGCCCGTGGATCCATGTCGACTGCGATCAGCAGGTCGGCGCCGGTCACGGCTCGATCGTCCAGCGGTGAGACGGCGGTCCTTATCACCGATGCGGGCTGCTCCCGGGTGACGATTTCGTTGCTTCGCAGGATATCCGCCAATT